>JBQTJS010000073.1:0-18778 GCA_052386875.1 Gemmatimonadaceae bacterium | reverse complement strand
GACAACACGTACGCCATGCATTGGGCGGCGGCAGGCGGCTACGTCGATGTCGTTAGGCGGCTCGCTGACGCGGGGGGTGATGTCGTGGGGCATGGCGACGACCACGAGCTGGAGGTGATCGGCTGGGCCACGTGCTGGGACGGCGCGGACGATCCCGCACATCGTGCCGTGGCGGAGTTCCTCGTCAGCCGTGGCGCGCGCCATCACATCTTCTCCGCTATCTCGTCGAACCGCGCCGATGAGGTCCGCCGCATCGTGGCATTGGATCCGTCGGTGCTGAACCGCCGCATGAGCCGCAACGAAGACAACCAGCTCCCGCTGCACTTCGCCGTGCGCCGGGATCGTCCCGAGATGGTTGCGTTGTTGCTGGACTTGGGTGCCGATCCGCTGTCGACCGACAGCTCCGGTTTCACGGCCGCTGTGTACGCGACGGCGCCCGGCATCGACCTCAGTGTCATGGAGAAGATACGGACGCTGACATCCGCGGAGCTTGTCAGCGCCGAGCGTGGCGCACGTGCGGTGCGCGCAACCGCGCTGGACCTCGTCGCGGCTCTGGCGCTGGGTGATTGGAGCACGGCGGCGCATCTCCTGAACGAGAATCGCCGGCTGATAGATTCCGAGAACGGCGTGCTGCCGCTGATGGCCAAGCGCAACGACGTCACCGCAGTGAAGTGGTTGCTGGACCACGGAGCCCCGCCTAACGAGCGCTGGCTCTACGGCGATGCGCAGGTTACGGCACTACACCTCGCCGCGCTGCACGGCCATGCGGATGTTGTGCGCGTGCTACTCGCTGCGGGGGGCGATCCACTCATCCGCGACAGCAAACACGATGGCGATGCGATCGGCTGGGCCAACCATTCCCGGCAGTGGCACGTTGTACAGCTGCTGGCGGAGCATCTGACAGGTTCTGGATCCTCTGTGACGGAGACGCTGAACGACACAACGCTGAAGGGCTAGGGCCTGCCGGAGCCCTCCAGAAGCGGCTCGTTAGGCATGCCCGACGCGGTGATGTCCGCCAACACCTCGTCGGTCCGGCGCACAGTCGCGAACTCGCCGTGCAGACTCGCCATCGCGATGCGGTGCATCTGTTCCGCGCTATAATGCTCGCCGTCCGGGCCCGTCCGCTCGAACGTGGCAGTGGCATCGGAGACCACTATCGTAGTGAAGCCCAGATTCCCCGCCATGCGCGTGGTCGTCGACACGCAGTGATCGCTCGTTAGGCCAACTGCGACGATCGTGTCGATCCGCCGCGCTCGCAAGTGTTCCTCCAACGCCGTTCCGATGAAGGCGCTGTTCACAGTCTTCTGGAAGATCGGCTCACCCGGCTGCGGCAGAGCCTCCGGCTTGAACGCGTTTCCTGGCCGGTCCGGCCGGAGCGGCGAGTCCGGCGCCTGCGACATGTGCTGCACATGAATGACCGGCCGGCGCACTCGGCGCCAGGCCGCCAGCAACGCTGCAATGTTGCGCTCTGCCTCAGGGTTGTTCCGCTCCCCCCAACGCTTGTCGTCGAGACCGTGCTGAACATCGATGAGGAGTAGCGCTGTGTTTGGTGACAGTGTCATGCGGATAATATGAACAATGCCGGGCCTCCTATGTAGCCGCGCAACGCGCCGCCGGTCAGCCGACGAAGCGGCGGGCAGGGAAGCCTCGCGTGCCGCTCCCGGCCGTCACAATCAGATGATTGTCAGCCCCGTTTCGCTTGCAGCGTCGGGCGCCCTCGGGTGTGAGCGGCGTTGGGCGGGGCCGGAAACCAGCCCCGCCCGAATATCCTCTGGGTCACCGCATCGATACAGTCTGCGTCGTCTGAAGCGTCATGCGCGTGCCGGCCGGCAATACGGCCTCTGTATCGCCCATACCTAACGAGATTGCTGTACCGGCCGCCGCGCCGAGAGCGGCACCGAGGAGGAGCTTGTCCAGGTCGCCGCCGCTGAGGACGGCGCCCAAAACGGCGCCGGCCGCTGCCCCTATCCCCGCCTTCTTGAGTGTTTCTTCTTTCGACTCGCCGCGAGTCTGCAGGTCAGTCGCTGTGACCCGCGCGTTGAATGGGTGATCGCGTCCATCCACCGTTAGGCGCTCGAAGTCGATCTTGATGACAGCGGCGTCACCGACGCGGTCCGAGGCGTCGAGGCCTGTCACTTTGCCATGAACTTTGGCGCCTGCGGGAACCACCGTGGCGCCGTTCTGAGCGACTACAGCGGTCTCCACTGTGGCGCTGAAGGAATCACCTACCTTACTCGATTTGGTGCCGATCTCGCTGTCGAGCCGGACGTTGATCGTCGTTCCGCTGGGAAGTGTGCGTGCATCCACGGGACTCGGGCTGAGCACCACCTCTCCCGCGGACTCCACACGCGTCTGGCGCGCGCATCCGAGTACCACGCCCGCGGCAAGCGCGGCCGCCATCAACTTGTGCATAATAAGCCTCCTGTGATTTGCGTATGTGATTGGAAGCTTTTTTATACACCGGCCGACCGATTCAGACTCGCGGAGCACATGAAGACTGCCTGACGAGTTCGTTTGCGGTCAGGCGCACTCGGCCGTGGAGCACTGTGACTGATCCCTACGCGCCGTCGGCAGGGTGCCGCCGGCTTGGGGCCGGACTCGTTAGGACGTTAGGCGCATAACCGTGCCGTATCCTTACTTACCCGAGCGATCGCCAGTCGCTGCACCGCTGCTCTGCCGCGCGAACGTACTGCTGATCGCCGGCGTCGCGCAGGTTCACGGACTTCGAGATCCCGCGACCTCTTTCACCTCGGACGGCGACGCGGACACGATCAGCCGCACGCCTCGCTGGTACGTGAAATAAGACCATGCCCACTGCAGCATGACGCTCAACCTATTGCGGAAACCGGCGAGATAGAAAATGTGCACGCTGACCCACAGCCACCACGCCAGGAAACCCGAGACAGTGAAGGTGCCGAAATCGGCTACGGCGCGATGCCGCCCTATCGTTGCCAGGTTCCCCTTGTTGCGATAGCGGAAAGGGCGCCGAGCCTGCCGCCGCAGCGTGCGCACAACGTTCGCCGCTGCACACGCTCCTCCTTGGATCGCGGCAGGACAGACCCAGGGTACGCGCCGCTCCGCCTTGTAGGGGACTGTCGCCAGGTCGCCCGCCACAAAGACCTCGGGATGCAGCGGCACGCTGAGGTCAGCGTCGACGTGCACGCGGCCGGCACTATCCAGAGGGGCGCCCAGCTGGGCACCTAACGAGGATGCTGTATTCCCTGCTGCCCAGAACGCGCTCCGCGCCGCGATGCATACGGTTTGCGGCCGCGCTCCCTGCGGCTCCGGCGCGGGCGAACCTGCGGCGGCGTCTACCTGCTCGTAGCGCACAGCGTCCGCTCCCACGTGCGTGACCCTGGCGCCAAGCCTGACGTCCACTCCCAGCGCGACCAGGTCCAGCCGCGCACGCTCCGACAGCTCGTTAGGCATCGCCGGCAGGAGCCGCGGGCCTGCCTCCAGCAGAATCACCCTTGCCTCACGCGGATCGCTGCGTCGGAAATCGCGCGGCAGCGCCGTACGCGCAATCGTGATCAGCATCCCCGCCAGCTCCACGCCGGTGGGCCCGCCCCCCACGATCACCAGCGTCTGCAGCGCACGCCGCTCGTCCGCGTCGCTCTCGCGCTCGGCCCGCTCGAATGCCAGCAGGTAGCGCTCGCGCACCGCCAAGGCGTCCGCAAGGGTCTTGAGCCCCGGCCCGTGCGTCTCCCACTCGTTATGGCCGAAGTACGAGTGGCGTGCTCCGGCCGCGACTATCAGGTAATCGTACGATTCGGCCGCGGCGCCGTCATCCAGCTCCACGATACGGCGTGCCACATCGATGCGGGTCGCCTCGGCGAGCACGACGCGTGTGTTGCGCTGCGATCTGAGCAGCCAGCGGATCGGTACCGCGATATCGCCGGGCGATAACGTGCCCGTGGCGACCTGATACAACAGCGGCTGGAAGAGGAAATGATTCGTGCGGTCGATCAGCACGACATCCACCGGAGCGCGCTTCAGCCTCTTGGCGGCCGCCACTCCCGCGAAGCCGCCGCCGATGATCACGACTTGGGGCCGGCCCATCAATCTGCCTTAGCGCTCCTGCGACGCGCCGAGGGCGCACGCGCGCGCATCTAGGCCGGCCGCTTCATGCTCACGAGGTTGATCAGCAGCCGTGCCGCCCCCGGCACACCGTTAGGCAGCTGCCGGAACAGCGACAGCGTGGTGTATACGTACATCCCGCGACCGACAGAGGCCGTCAGCACCGCACCGCGATTCGCCGGTTCGCCGGCGTCATTCAGCTCGAGAGGCGCACTGTAGCGCACATCGAACTCACGCGGCATGTACAAACCGCGCTCCTGCACCCATCCCTCGAAATCGGCCGCGCCGAGCACGTTAGGCGCGCGCAGGACAGCAGCCGTCGGCCGTACGAATCGTACCGGCGCGGACTCGTCGGTCACTCTATCGGCCGGACGAGCCAGCGTGATGGGGTACGGCATGATCCCCGGCTGCAGCATCTCGTACTGTCCGTACTGCACCACGACAGTGCCTCCGCGCCGGGCGAAAGCGAGCACGATATCGCGTGACGCGCGCAGTTCCGGCGAAGCATCGTACGCGCGTGGTCCCACGACGAGCGTTGTAAAACGACGCAGATCGGTCGTGCGCAGCTCGGCGGGCTCGAGTATCGTGACCGGCACGCCTAACTGTTGCAGCGCGGCCGCGCCCTGATCGGCGACGCCGGGGATGTACGCAACCGTCAGCCCGGCCGGCACGCGAACATCTACGGCCTGGATCGAGGAGGTCGGCGCAACGTACATGCGGCGCGGACGGATGTGATCGTAGTCGACGAGGACATAGCCTACGTTGTACGTCCTCTCTCCTGCGCGCGCGACGGCGGTCATGTCATGGCGGCCCGGAGGGAGCCGGCCGCGCACGCGATAAACGACGGTGGCCGTGCTTCCGGCTCCAGGCAGCTCGATGTCGCGTACCAGGGAATCGCCTGTGAGACCGGCCGGCACGGTCAGCTCGACTGTCACGCGCTGCGAGGTACCTAACGCGGAGCTGACAGTAACGCGAACAGTGCGCTCGAAGTATGTATTGGCGCGGGCGTACTGGATGCCGCCGTCGAGCCGCACCGCCACGGCAGGGGCTATGGCCAGCGGGCGATTGATCTCCCCCTTCACCTGGTCGGCATAGCGATACACCAGCGCTGTGCTCGTCTGGAAGCGCGTCCCCGCAACCTCGAATGTGTGCAGCACGCTCGCTGCAACCTCGCGCGCCCCTTCAGGAGCCGGCGGACCCGCCGCAGTATACATCATCCCGCGTCCGCCGAGCATCCACCACGGCATGGTAATCTGCGGGAGCGTGAGCGCGAGAGAATCGATGAATGTGCTGTCAGGTGCGACGGCTTTGGCCGCGCGTGGGCCCGCGGGGACCGGACGCTGTAATCCTCCCATATCCCAGGCGCGCCTAACCAGGCGGAGGGTGTCGCGCCCGCGGTTGTATATGGTAATCGCGACACTCGCGCGTTCCTCGCGGGCAAAGACCTCGCGCGGCACCGTCGCTTCGATCGCGACTCCCAGCGCGTGCTGCAACGCGCGATCCGTTCTCCCGCGCGCGATCTCGAGGGCCGCCGCCAGATCGGCCTGCTCGCCGGTTAGCAACGCGCCATCGGCGTCAAAGTCGGCGGAGTGTGGCACGGCCAGCGCCAGCGTGTCGAGCGCCCGCGCGACCCGGGCCAGCAGGGGAGCGGCGCGGTGCGGCAGGAAGAGGTCGAGCCCTTCGCGCAACGCGCGCAGCGCCCGACCTAACGAGTCGATGTATGCCATCTGCCCTTGCGCGACAGCGCCCCGGAAGCGTGACCACGACGTATCCACGCCGCCGAAGATGGAGCTTTCCGCCGCGGCGCGCGCGGCGGCTGAGCGTGAGTGCTCGAGGGTCAGACCGCTCCAGCGCACGCCGCGCCGCTGCAAAGAGCCGAACGCCTGCGACTTATGCTGAGAGCGGCTCTCGCCCGCGATCTCGGCGTATGAGCGCCCGAGCAGCGGATCGAACTCGCCGACGTTGATGCGGAGCGTCGCACCATCCGGATTGAAGAACGCGCCACGATAGAATTTGGCAGGCGCCCAGGGCGCGAAGCCTAACGTGGCGCTCCGTGGCATCCGCAGCGTATCTCCAGCAGCATCGTACGCCTCACGCGCGATGAGCCCGGCGACCTGGTGCTGCCCGTGGCCGTCGCGCGGCGTCCCACTTAACATGCTCACGACCACGTGCGGCCGGAACGACCGCACGACGGAGACGACCTGCCGCAGCAAGTCCTCGCGCGGCCAGTGCGTGAACGTCTCGGCGGCTGTCTTGGAGAATCCGAAATCGAATGCGCGGGTGAAGTACTGGCGTCCGCCGTCTATGCGCCGCGCCGCGAGGAGTTCCTCCGTGCGAAGGATGCCTAACGCATCGCCCAGCTCGTTCCCGGTGATGTTCTGGCCACCCTCACCACGCGTAAGAGACAGGTACGCAGTCTCGACACCGCGGCCGCGCGTGAGCCAGGAAATGAGCTGTGTGTCCTCGTCGTCAGGGTGCGCGCCGATCAGGAGGACGCGCGCCGATACGCCGAGATGGCGCGCGAGCGAGCCTAACGTCTCAGCGCCGGCTCCTTGCGCAGCCAGCATCCGCGGCACGAGCACCGCGGCAGCCACAACGTGCGCCGGCCGCATCGCCCGCCGACTACGCGCGCACCACGCCTCGCGGCGCAGCGTGCGCTTCCGCGACGATCCTGCTCTGCTCCCCCTGATGCGAGTTGGCGAACCCTTCAGCGGGGCTGGCACGCTCCGGCCGTCCGATATAACGGATCGGGAGCGCGTTGCCGACCGACGCTCTGAGACGCGGTGCGGCGTACGTCCAGGCTCCCATGTTCTTGGGCTCTTCCTGCACCCAGGCGATCTCGCTGACCTGGTGGTAGCGATCGATCACGGCGGAAATCTCCTCATGCGGCCAGGGATACAACTCCTCTACCCTAACGACGGCCACGTGGCCCGGACGATCCGCGCCGGCAAGCTCGTAGTAGATCTTGCCGCTGCAGAAGGCGAGGCGCGCGATATCCTCGGTACGCTCCACGCCGGGCTGATCCAGCACGGGCTGGAAGCGACCGGCCGCAAGGTCAGCCAGGCGCGACGATGCTTTAGCGAGCCGCAACATCGATTTCGGCTGCATGAGCACCAGCGGACGCTTGTTAGGCAGCTTCGCCTGGCGCCGCAGCACATGAAAATACTGCGCCGCAGTCGTTGGATACGCGATCCTCAGATTCCCTTCGGCACAGAGCTGCAGGAAGCGCTCCAGGCGCGCGCTGGAGTGCTCTGGTCCCTGCCCTTCGTAGCCGTGCGGCAGCAGCAGCACAATCGCAGAGTCCTGCCCCCACTTGGCGCGGTCCGCCGCGATGAACTGATCGATCATCGGCTGCGCCACGTTGGCGAAATCGCCGAACTGCGCTTCCCAGAGGACGAGCGCGGCAGGGTCCGCCGTACTGTAACCGTACTCGAAGCCGAGCACAGAGGTCTCGGAAAGCGGAGAGTTATATACCTCGAACAAGCCGCCCGCGTTCGGCAGGTGCTGCAAAGGCACGAACTTCGCGCCTGTTTCGGTGTCGTGCAGGACGGCGTGCCGATGCGAGAACGTACCGCGTTCGGTGTCCTGACCCGTGAGACGCACGTGCATACCGTCCGCTACGAGCGACGCCAACGCAAGCGCCTCCGCGTGACCCCAATCGATCCCGCCGGCCTCGCCTAACGCGTCACGCCGCCGCTCCAACAGCTTCTGCAGCCGCGTATGCACATGCAGCGCGCTCGGCCAGGCCAGGAGCCGCTCGTTCAGGGCGACCAGCTGCTCGGAACGCACAGCGGTGTCGGCCTGCCGTGCGACGATGCCGTATTCACCCGTCGCCGCCGGCTCCACATCCGCTTCGCGAGCGCGGCCCGAATCGGCATGAATCGCGGCCAAGCGCTCGGCAACCTCGCGCTCCTCGCCCGCTACGTCCTCCGCTGTCATGACTCCGTCGCGTACGAGCCGCTCCCCCCAGGTCTGTCGCACAGTCGCCTGCGATTTGATCGCCGAGTAAAGCGCGGGCTGCGTGAACGCGGGCTCGTCACCCTCGTTATGCCCGTAGCGCCGGTAGCCCACGAGATCTATGAGGAAGTCTTTGCCGAACTTGGATCGGTACGCCACGCCTAAGCGCACCGCCGCGAGGCAAGCCTCGGGATCGTCCGCGTTGACGTGCACAATGGGGACCTCGAAGCCCTTCGCCAGATCGCTGGCGTAGAAAGTCGAGCGGCCGTCGACAGGGTCGGTCGTGAAACCGACCTGGTTGTTGACGATGATGTGCAGTGTACCGCCGACGCGGTAACCGCTGAGGCGCGACAGGTTGAAGGTTTCGGCGACGATCCCTTCGCCCGGGAATGCGGCGTCGCCGTGGACGAGCACCGGCACCACGGCAGCCTCGTCGCGGGTGGCGCCTAACGCGAGCAGCCGCTGCCGCGCGCGCGCCAGACCCAGCAGCACAGGATTCACCAGCTCCAGGTGACTCGGGTTCGGCAGCAGTTGCACGGACACGCGGCTGCCGCGCACAGTCATCTCTGTCTCGGCACCGAGGTGATACTTGACGTCGCCCGTCTCGCTGTCGCCGACGTCGGCGTGGCGGCCGTCGAACTCATCGAAGATGCGGGCGGCCGGCTTCTGCAGGACGTGGCGCAGCACGCTGATGCGGCCGCGGTGCGCCATCGCTATCACGACTTCACGCCCGCCGCGCTCCACTGACTCCTCGACCAGCGAGTCCAGCATCGGGACGAGGACGTCCGTCCCCTCGATGGAGAAGCGCTTCACATTGACGTACGCGCGAGCAATGAAGCGCTCGAAGCCGTCGACTTCCGTCAGGCGTACCAGGACTGCACGCTTTTCGTCGTCCGTCAGGTAGCGCGGGATCTCCGCACCCTCGATCACCTGACGGAACCAGGCGCGCTCCCCTTCCTCCTCCAGATGCATGAACTCGTAGCCGATAGTAGAGGAGTAGGTCCGCCTCAGCTGCTCGACGACGTCCGCTGCGGTACCGAGGTCGAAGCCTAACGCGAACGCTGGAACCAGCGGCAGATCCGCATCGCTGATCCCGTAGAACTCAGGCGTCAGCTCGGCGGCCCCCGGCGGACGCGCTCCCAACGGGTCGAGCTGCACAGCGAGGTGACCGTAGTGGCGGATTCCGTCGATCAGCGCGGCCGCACCGGCCACCTTGCGCAGATACGCCGGCTCAGCGGCGACTGTGGTCCCACCAACCCCCCACCCCTCTCCCGGCGCGTGCGGTGCTATCCCGGCCGCCAGAGATTGCGCCAATCGAAAAAGCTGGCGCCAAGACTCGTCGACTGAATTCGGATCGCGCTGAAAGCTCTCGAACAGCTCGGCGATGTATGCGTCGTTATAGATGCTCGAAACGTTCACGCGGCTCATGGTTTCAATCTAATTCCAGACCGTTTGCACGAGGCCCTCTGTCCGGTGCAACAAGCGAACGACAGTGTGTTTGTCGAGGACTGCGGCGGCAGCTTTAGCTCGTGTTCAGGTCGCGCGGTAGCAGCAATGAGAACGTAGATCCGCGGCCCATATCAGACGTGAGCTGGATGCAGCCGCCCAATAGGCCGGCCAGCCTGTGGGCGATGAACAGGCCCAATCCCGTCCCGCCGTGACGCCGCGTCAGTCCCGTCTCGAGCTGCGCGAATGGTTGAAAGATGCGCCGGTGCTCGGATGCGGGGATTCCGGGACCAGTGTCTACCACGTCGAATCGCACAGTATCGGATCCTTCCGAAGCGCGGAGAACTATTTGGCCCGCTTCGGTGAACTTGACGGCGTTCTCCGCAAGGCTCACGAGGATGCGGCGCATCATATCGAAGTCAGACTCGATCGTATTGGGCGCGTACGCCAGGTCCAGCACGACCTGAAGTCCTTTGCGCCGCGCGAGTGGGTCGATGGCGATGGCTATCGCCGCGAGCATGTCGCCGACTGCGATCGTCCCCACGCGGACCAGCTCGCGGCCGCCCTCGATCGACGAATAGCTAAGCAGCTGATCGATGATTGCAGAGAGGTGATCGGTGACGGTGCATAACCTGTTGATGAGATCGCGCTGCGGACTGCTCAGCTCCCCAACGACTTCATCAGCCAGCAGCTCGCTGTATCCGACTAGTGCGGCGACCGGTGTGCGTAGTTCGTGCGAGAGTGTGGCGAGGAACGCGCTTTTCGAAGCATTCGCGGCCTGCGCCCGTTCGAGTAGTTGAGACTTCTCGAGTACTATGGATGCGAAGTCGGCGAACAACTGCACACGATCCACGTCTGCGGGGAGGAAGCTGCCGCCCTCGCGCGCGCGCCACGCCAGCAGGACACCTAACACTTCGTCGTGTGCAGCCGTTAGGGGGGCAGCGAGCATCTCGCCGATGGGGCCACGAGGAGTGTCAACGGAATGTGCGGATGGCCGACTGGCGTAGTCGCGTTCGATGACCAGGCGCCGGCGCGAGATAGCGCGCTGCACCAGTGAGTTCTTTAGTGGATACAGCGTCCCCACGGGCAACGTCCCGGCTCCCGCGATCGCTTCCGTGCGGGCTGCATCTTCGACCGGGCGTACGACAGCGCTGCCGTCAGCGTGGGCGAGGTACAGCAGGCTGTCACAGAGTTCGGTGAGAAGCGCGTGCGTGTCAGACAGCGCGGCGAGCTTGCGCGTCAGAGCATGGACGTATTCCATCTCGCGCGTCCACGGCGGTGTGAGCACGGGCCAGTCGCCGGAGGTCTGCGGTCGCTCCGAGATATCTGTCATCGTCACCGGAACATCGAGGAATGCATAACGAGTAATCGCGGCTGCGGCATGGGTTCTCCGCCGCTCACGAAGGTACTGCGCAAACGAGGCGAACGTTGATCCCGCCGTTGCTCGTTCGGAAGGATTCGCGGATCGGGACTCCGAGCTGCGCCTCGAGCGCGGGATGCGCACTCAACAGCGCTACGTGCCAGCCGGCCAGCTGCTCGCGGGCGATGCGGCCGAGCGCGGCGTAGAGATCTCGCAGCCGCGCGGGGTCTCCTACACGCTCGCCGTACGGAGGGTTCGTCACGAGCCAGCCTGAAGCTCGTGGGACCTGGAGCGCGCTCAGGGCTTGTACGCCGAAGGTGATGTCGTCTGCGACCCCTGCCCGCGTAGCGTTTTCACGGGCCGCGGCGACGGCTCCCGTATCGCGGTCATAGGCAGAGATCAGGGGGATCGGGCCGGCGCGGGGGACGGAGGTTTCCCGCTCTAGGGCGCGGTCCAACAGGCTGCTCCAACGTGCTGCGTCGAACGTGGGCCAGCGCATGAAGGCGAAGGATCGGCGCGAGCCGGGAGCGATGTGTCGCGCGAGCATGGCCCCTTCGATGGCGATCGTTCCTGATCCGCAGAAAGGGTCGATGAGCGGCGAGGTTGTGTCCCAACCGGCGGCCAGGAGCATGGCGGCGGCGAGGGTTTCGCGCAACGGAGCTTTGGCGACAGCCTGGCGGTAGCCGCGTCGGTGGAGGTGCTCTCCGGAGCTATCTGCGCGGATGCTGCACTCGTCGCGGACGAGCCTAACGATGAAGAGCTGCGCATCGAGCGGCGACTCATCGCTTGGGGCGACGATGCGGATGTGCGCCTTGGTGCGCGCCGTGATCGCGGCCGCTACCCTTTCGGCGACGGCATCGGAGTGATACAAGCGCGACTTGCGGCACGTTACGCGCAAGGCAACACGCATGTCGTCGCGCATCCATTCTTCCCAGGGTATGCGCTGCGACTTGCGTTCCAGTTCAGCGAATGTGCGCGCGCGAAAGGATTCTACATCCAGCGTTATGCGACTCGCCGTGCGCAAGTTCAGGTTAAGGGCGTAGATTGTCTCCAGGGATGCGCGCAGCGGAACGGCGCCCCGCTCTATCGCCGCCGACGGTGTGACACCGAGGGTCTGCAGCTCGCTCACGGTTACGAGTTCGAGTCCGGGGGCCGTGGTTACGAGCGTGTCGTGCAAGGAGTCGGCGCGCACTGTACGGACTATAACTCAGGAGATAAGGGGTGGTATGAAGGCGTCTCGATTTGCATTTCTGTTGACTGTTCTTGTCGCGGGAGCTTGCGCGACGGCGAATAGTTTGCTGGAGCCGGACGCGCGGCCCGCGCGGATCGAGTATTACGGGGTGGGCGGTATCGCCGCCTTACGCTTCGCGCATTCGATCGACAGTGTGACGGGTGTGGTTTCCAACGGTGCGCCGGAGCTATGCCCGGCCTCGTCTGCGGAGTGCGCTTTTCCGGCCGGCGTGATCAAGACGCTTACAAGAGCCGAGGTTGACGCACTATTCCGCGAAGCGGCGAGCCGCGAGTTTGCGGGCCTGGAGGCGGAGTATGTACCGAAGAACCCGTGTTGCGACCGGCGGGATCATCTATTGCTGGTGCGGGCGAACGGACTGCGCCGGACGGTGCGCTGGCTGGACGGCGTCGACATGCCGCCTGTTCTCGTGAACGTGAGTCAGCGCGTATTCGCCGCGGGTGCGCGTTAGGCGAGGCTAGAGGGACGCCAGGAAGCTGAGCAGCGCCTGGCGTTCGGGCTTGCTGAGGCGCCGATAGAACTCGCGCGCGCCTAACGCTTCGCCGCCGTGCCACAGGATGGCTTCCTCGAGACTGCGTGCCCGCCCGTCATGCAGGTAGCGCGCATGGCGGCTGACGAACTCGGAAAGGCCGATCCCCCAGAGCGGCGCAGTGCGCCACTCGCTCCCTGATGCACGGAAGTCCGGGCGTCCGTCTGCGAGCTGCGGGCCCATGTCGTGTAGCAGCAGATCTGTGTAGGGATGGATTGTGAGGTTGGCGACAGCGGGCTCGGCTGCGGACGCGCTTGTGCGCAGCGTGGGTATATGACAGGCGCTGCATTGTCCGCGCTCGAAGAGCGTGCCGCCGCGGCGCACGTCCGGCTCGGCGACGTTGCGGCGGGCTGGGACCGCGAGTGTACGGGTATAAAACGCCACTGTGGCGACGTGGTCTGCGCTCACTTCCGGCGGGTGCGCCGCGCAGGCGAGCAACTGCAGCGCACAGTTCTCGTTAGGTAGAAGCGGCGACGTGATCCCCAGGTCCTCATTGTACGCCGTGGCCGTTTGAATCAGCAGCGAGGCCGTGTTGGCCTTGTGGCCGAAGCGTCCCAATTGGCGTCCCGTCGTTATGCCGTGCACAACGTTGGCGCGCCCCGAGATGCCGTCGCCATCGCTGTCATTCTCGTCGGCGAGCGCGAGGATCGCCGCGTCGGGGACGGCCTCGAGCATGCCGAGTCCGACGAGCTGCGGCGCGACGCGCGGCGAGACTAGCACGTTAGGCGGGAGCGGCGCGTAAGGCGCCGCGAGCTCATAAATCGGCCGCTGCAGCTCGTACGGCGTGCCGTCGGCGAACTGGCCGCTCACCCTCTCGTACGTTATGTCAACAGTCCCTTCGGGAATGCTACCGGCGACGGCGCGATTCTGCAGCTGACCGCCGTACCCCGGCACAGGCGCCGGCGCCGCGTCGCCGGCCGCTGACGGGATGCTGAGCCGGAACAGCATGCTGCGAAATGCGCGCGGTGCCAGCGGCGGCTGCCCGCGGCCGTTGTGTTCATGGCAGGCAAAGCAGGATGTGTTGTTGAAGAGCGGCCCGAGGCCGCCGTTAGGCGCGCTGCGCGAGTCGATGAATCCCGCGGCGAATAGTGAATCGCCCAGCTTGTGAAGCGCGAGCTGCCGTCCTGTCAGCATCGGGATCGCCTGCTCGAAGGCCCGGCCCGATATGTCGAAGACAGTCGCGGACCCGGCGGACAGCTCGGTCTCCGGGACGGCCGGCAAGCGATCGGCAGCCGTGGAGTCGCTACATGCAGTCGCGAAGGCGACGGCGAGGAGCGTTAGGCCGCGCGCGCGCGGACTGAACGCCAGACGCGCCAGCCCAGCAAGCTGCCGATACCGAGTGAGAAGAGGATCGGCGAGGTCAGGTCGGCCTTGACCGACATCCAGAAGTGGATGAGTCCCAGGACCGAAGTCACGTAGATGAGCCGATGCAGCGACTTCCAGCGTTTGCTCCCGAGGCGGCGGATCCACCCTTTCGTCGAGGTGATCGCGAGGGGTACGAGGAGCATGAGCGCCGTGAACCCGATGGTGATGTAGGGACGCTCCGCGATGTCCTCCCAGATCTCGGAGAAGTACAGCTCGAGATCGAGCGTGAGGTACACTGTGAAATGGGTGCACGCGTAGAAGAACGCGAAAAGGCCGAATGTGCGGCGATACCGGATGAGCCAGCCCCATCGTGTGAGCTTGATGAGGGGAGCGATGGCGAGTGTAAGGCCGAGGAAGCGCAGTGTCCACTTCCCCGTGAAGTGTTCGATTTCGGTGATCGGTTCAGCTGTCAGATAGCTGGTTCCGCGCCAAACGTCCGACGCGAGGGCGAGGGCGACCCAGATGAAAGGGACGAAGGCGAGGGCGATGAGGGCGGCGTGGAGGTAGCGCGGCTCTTTGATGTGGGTCGCGGCGGTTTGGTTAGGCCGATTTCGCGATTTGGGGGCAAATTGCTTTTCGGGGGGGGCCCCCCGTTCCACGAGCGGGCTCAAATCCGTATCGGACCTACATCCGCCCCCGCTCCCGCTCCCGCCCCGGCCCCAGCTTCGCGCCGCGAGCCCCGCGGCTCGTACCTCGCCCCTCCGATCACCTCCACGACAGGCCTTCTAATCGTGACAGGCGCCCACACGCCCTCGCATCTCGCACAACATACTCGCACTTAGTACAGCTTCCTCAGGTCCATCCCCGCGTACAAGCTCGCCACCTGGTCGCCGTAACCGTTGAACAGCAGCGTCGGCCGGCGGCGGAACTCGCCGATGCGCCGCTCGCGCGCCTGGCTCCAGCGTGGATGATCCACGCTCGGATTCACGTTGGCATAAAACCCGTACTCGTCAGGCGCCGCCACGTTCCACGCCGTGCGCGGCTCGCGATCGGTGAAGCGTATCCGCACGATGGACTTGCATCCCTTGAAGCCGTACTTCCACGGCACCACATGGCGCAGCGGCGCACCGTTCTGGTTAGGCAGCGTCTTACCGTACATCCCCACGACGAAAAGCGTCAGCGGGTGCAGCGCCTCGTCCAGCCGCAACCCCTCGACGTACGGCCATTCCAGAACCGACAGCCGCTGACCCGGCATCTGCTTCGGATCGAGCAGCGTCGTAAACTCGATATACTTCGCCGAGCCTAACGGTTCGACACGCTTTATGAAGTCCGCCATGGGAAAGCCTAACCAGGGGATCACCATCGACCAGCCTTCCACGCAGCGGTGCCGATAGATCCGCTCCTCGAGCCTGTGCGGCTTGACGAAATCCTCCAACTGGTACGTCGCCGGCTTCGCCACAAGCCCGTCTACTTTCACAGCCCAGGGCTTAGTTCTGAAGTTCCGGGCGTTCTCTTTGGGATCCTCCTTCCCTGTCCCGAACTCGTAGAAATTGTTGTAGCTCGTCGCGTCCTCATACGACGTGACCTCGTCTTTCGGGTCCTGCGCCAACGCCTCGCTGCGGCAGCCGCTCAGGAAACCCGCCGTCGCAGCCCCGATCAGCCCGGCTTCCTTTATGAACGCGCGCCTGTCGAGGTACAGCGACTCAGGCGTTATCTCTGAGCTGGCTACGTCGTGCCTCGCTCGGGACCGTATGATCATTGCTGGCTTAGAAGGGATATGCATTAATAGTGCGCGTCGGAGCAGCGAAGTTCCCGCTCTCGGCGCTACGCCCTGGGAACTTACGTCTGCGAGCGGTGCTCGGATCGCGCGCCACAAGGAGCAGCGATTGAGGTTCCGGGCCCCGAACTAGGGTTAAGGCCTAAAGATCGACGCTCCAGCTCACGCCTCCGGCGCGCAATCCGCGCTATCCACCCTTCGGACTCGGCGTATCCAACCTGGACTCTGGCTATCCGCCTTGGCTCATCCGCCGACACTGTCAAGCCCACGCCCCCGCGCCGATCTCTCGTCGCGGGGCCGCGAAAGTCCACTCCCTCGCGCGAGCCTCGTCGCTAGTGCGCCTCCTTCGGCCAGATCCGCAGGACCCCAGGCTGATCCTCAGCATCCGGCGTCTGCACGGCCGCGCGCGGATTGTCCGGAGGCTGGACGATCAGATAGTTCTCCGGCGGCTTCTGGCCTAACAAGTGCTCCACGAAATAGTCCCAACGCCGGCGGATGATGTACGGCTCGTTGAGACCGTGGGCCCGGTTAGGCACCACGATCAGATCGAATGCCTTGTTTGCCTTGATCAACTCGTCGACAACCTGAATCGTCATCGCCGGATGCACGTTGTCATCCATATCCCCGTGCGTCAGCAGCAGCTTTCCCTTCAGATTCTTCGCCATCGACTTGTTGGCTGACGATTCGAAGTTGTCGGTCTTCTTCACGGTGTCCCGCGTCAGCAGCCCCTGATACTTCTCCGCCCAATAAATGTTGTAGCTCCTGTTGTCGTGATTCCCCGCACCGCTTACGGCGACCTTGAAAAAGTCAGGGTAGCGCAGGATCGCATCCGTCGAGGCGAAGCCGCCCCCCGAATGCCCGAAGATCCCCACGCGATCGATGTCGATGAAGCTATGACGCGCCGCGAGCTGCTTGATCGCGGCGATGTGATCCGGCAAGCCGTTGTCGCCGAAGTTCCCGTAATAGTTATCGTGAAATGCCTTCGAGCGCAGCGGCGTTCCCAAGTGGTCGAGCTGGATCACGACGAAACCAAGCTCCGCCAGCGAGAACTGCTCGCCGCCGTTCTTGAAGTTCCACTGGCCGACGCTGCCGACCTGCGGGCCGGGATAGATGTGTGAGATGATGGGATACTTCTTTGTCGTATCCACGTTAGGCGGGAGATACAACACGCCGTAGATGTCTGTTACGCCGTCGCGCGCCTTCACCGTGAAAACCTTCCCCGGCCGCCATCCGATCTCCTTGAGACGCGAGACGTCGGCTTCCTCCAGCTTGCGGATGACGGCACCTGTCGCCGTGGCGCGCAGGACTGTCACGGAGGGCGTCTCGATGCGCGAATACATGTCGACGAAGTACTTCCCGCTCGGGCTGAAGGAGATCGCATGGAACCCTTCTTCCGGCGTCACTGCAGTTACGCCTGTGCCGTCGTAGCCCATGCGGTACAGCCGCGGATAGTACAGGAAGCCGTTCCCCTCGCGGCCGCGTGCCGTGAAGTAGATCTGCTTCGCCGCCTCGTCGACGTGGGAGATGCGGCCCACCTGCCACGCGCCGCTTGTGAGTTGCGCCTTCGGTTCAGGGGCCATCGAGATACCGCCGTCGCCGTCGCTCGACGTTATGCTCGTCACTCCGGCCGCGTCGAAGCGATAGAGGTGTCCCCAACCGTCGCGCTCCGACCACCAGAAGGCATCCTTGCCGTCGCGCGTCACGTACCACGACGCCGGGTCCTGCGGACTGCTGATCTCCGTGTATGTCTTCCCCGTGTCGCGCGCGATGACGCGGAAATCGCCTGTCGCCGCATTGACCTCGCCAAGGTAAGTGCTCTTGGACCCCCGCGTCTGGTAAGAAACATGCAGCTTGTCGGACGTCTCGGCCCAGGACGAGTCGATGGAGGAGCCGGCGATGCCTAACTGGTTAGGCCGCGGCGCGATCTTGGCGACCACGTTCTGCTTCGTGGCGACGTCGACGATGTGGAGGTACGGATACGGAACCGCCGTGTCGCCCGGCAGCGCGTAGGGCTGCGAGAAATGCCTAACGCGCTGTGACGTCATGGAGAGATAGTGCATGTGCTCCACGCCGCGCTCGTCCACGCGATAAACCGCGATCTTCTTCGAATCGGGCGACCAGCGCAGCATCGGCCGCCGCGCTCCTTGCGGGCGGAAAGTCTCGAACGGCCGGCGCTCGGCGAGACCGTAGGAGAAGAATTTCACGCCATCGGTCGTGAGCTGCGTGCTGTCCTTTTCTCCTCCCCCTTTCGGCCGGACGTAGAGGTTGTAGTTGTGGACGAACGCTTCCCACTTCTTGTCCGGAGAAACGACGTAAGGCTGGCGGCTCGCAAGCGTATCTCCGGTGGTGCAACGATAGCTGGTAATGTTGCACACGAATCGCCGCTTCCCAGTGTTGAATTCGATTTCATTCTCGTTGTCTCCCTCATCCGTGAACCGGAACGTTTGAAACGGCAGCCGCTTGCCGTCGAATGCGGTGTCGCCCGCAACCGACAGCGCTACGGCGAGCTTCATGTGATCGAACAGCAGGCGCCGCGAATTGGACACCGGGTCGATCAGCACGAATTCCGCGCCGTCTCCCGTTTTGTTGCGGTACCAGAAGCGGTTGCCGTCTTTCATCCACTGCGGCTGGACCTGATCGCCCGACACGAGCTTGTCGGTATTCCAGCTGAGGAGCTGCTCGGCGCGCGTATAGCTCACCTGCGACAGGGCGGGCGCGGCCATGGCGAATAGCATCGTTATGCAGGTGAGTCGGGAATAGGCTGGGGGGATCATACGCTAGCGGAGTTGGGGTGAGACATGACTTACGCGACGACTTCCAGCGTCGCTGTCATGTGGGGCGTGTGATAACGGCATCTATAGGGGTACACGCCTATCCGGTCTGCCACCCAGATGAACGATTGGGCGCGACCGAGGTCGCCGGAGTCGCGCCACGGTCCGCCGGTCACCGAATGCGGCTGTGTTCCAACGTTGTACCAGCAGACAGTCGTCCCCTGCTTGACGCGCGCCACGCCGTTCTCGAGTCCATCGGGCTGCAACTGAAAGAAGTCGTCGCCGGCGTAGATTTCTATCTCCATCG
>JBQTJS010000072.1:0-10926 GCA_052386875.1 Gemmatimonadaceae bacterium | reverse complement strand
ACACAGCACTGTTCGAGCAAGACGCTATCTCGGAAGACCTCGGCGCTGTCTTCTTCGATGCCGACGGCGACGGCGACCAGGATCTCTACGTCGTGAGCGGAGGGAGTGAGTTCTCCGAGGGAGCCCCTGCGCTGCAGGACCGTCTTTATCTCAACTCCGGCGGCGGCACGTTCCGCAAGGCCGACGGTCACGTGCCCGCCGAGAGTAACAGCGGGTCACGCGTGATCGCGGGCGACTTCGACGGCGACGGCGATAGCGATCTGTTCGTCGGCGGACGCGTGGTGCCATGGCGCTACGGCACGGACCCGGTGAGCATGCTGCTGCGCAACGACGGGCGCGGGCGCTTCACTGATGTCACCGATCGCGTCGCTCCAGGCCTAACGAGAGTGGGCATGGTAAGCGATGCTCTATGGCACGATGTGGACGCTGACGGCCGCTTGGACCTGATCGTAGTCGGCGAGTGGATGCCCATCACGATCTTCCGCAACACGGGGACTCGCCTAACGCGATGGGACGTGCCGGGGCTTGCCAGGAGTCACGGCTGGTGGAACCGGATCGTGGCCGGCGACTTCACAGGCGACGGGCGCGCGGATTTCATCGTCGGAAACCTGGGACTCAACAGCCGCCTGCAGGCGAGCGACAGCGAGCCCGCCACCATGTATGTGAAGGATTTCGACGGCAACGGCTTCGCCGAACAGATCGTCGCTACCTACACTCAGGGGCGCAGCTATCCGCTGGTGCTGCGCGATGATCTGATCAAAGCGATTCCGCCACTCAAGGCGCGCTTCCTGAACTACAAGGACTACGCCAACAAGACAGTCAGCGAGGTCTTCTCGGCGGCGGAGCTTTCCGGCGCGCTGGTAAAGACAGCGTACACGTTCGCCACAACGCTTGTGCGCAACGACGGTAACGGCGCATTCACGATGGTCCCTTTGCCGCGCGAGGCACAGATTGCACCGGTCTACGCGATCCTGGCCGATGACATTGACGCGAACGGAAGCCGCGACCTCCTCCTGGCCGGGAATTTCGACGGCTTCAAGCCGGACATCGGACGCATGAGCGCCAGCTTCGGACTGTTTCTGCGCGGCGGCGGGCAGGGGTCGTTCGCCCCCGTTAGGGCGAGCGAGAGCGGGTTCCGCGTAACCGGACAAGCGCGCGACATGCAGCGTGTGAAGACGCGAACCGGTGTCGTGTACGTCGTTGCGCGCAACGACGACAGGCCGCTCGTTTTCCGGCGCACGGAGAGGCGCGCACTCGCCGCCCGAAGCCGATGACCCGCCGCGCGTTCGCTACTTTGGTGTTGTTAGGCGCCGCATTGGCCTGCGACGCTCCGCCCCGCCCCCGGCACACGGTGCAAAGCGGCGCCGAGCGATTGCATGCGGCCATGCGCGCCCTCACGAACGTGATCGTGTACGACATCTTCAGCCCGCCGCAGGCGAGCCGCGTCTACGCGTACAGCAGCATCGCCGCCTACGAGGTGCTGCGCCACGGCGACTCGTCGTATCGCTCGCTGGCCGGACAGGTGAACGCCCTCCAGGCGGTGCCGCCGCCCGCACCTAACGAGAAGTACGATTTGCCTCTAGCCGGCGTCCACGCCTTCATGACCGTCGGCCGCGCGCTCACCTTCTCGCAAGCCCGCATGGATTCGCTGCGCGCCGAGCTGGGCACGCAGTTCCGCCGCGACGGGATATCGCGCGCGGAGTTCGGCCGCTCCGTAGCCTACGGAGAACGAGTCGCCCAACATGTCCTCGACTGGGCAGCGACTGACGGCTTCAAGGAGAGCCGTGGATATGCCAGATACACAGTCACGCCGTCGCCGGGACGCTGGATCCCCACGCCGCCCGCGTACATGGACGCAGTGGAGCCTAACTGGGGGACGCTGCGCCCCTTTGTGATGGACTCGGGGAGCCAGTTCCGCCCCGAGCCTCCTGTTCCTTTCGACACCGCGCAGGGGAGCCTGTTCTACAGACAGGTGCGGGAGGTATACGATGTGGGCCGCACACTGACCGACGAGCAACGCAGCATCGCCGCGTTCTGGGACTGCAATCCGTACGTGATGCACGTGCAGGGCCACACGATGTTCGCGACCAAGAAGATCACGCCGGGCGGGCATTGGATGGGGATCGTGGCGATCGCAGCTCGCAAGACGGGCGCCGATGTCGTTAGGTCCGCCGAGGCATACGCACGCACCGCGATTGCGCTCGCCGACGGATTCATCAGCTCTTGGGAAGAGAAGTACCGCAGCAACCTCGTACGTCCCGAGACGATCATCAACCGCTACATCGACGAACAGTGGCAACCGCTGCTCCAGACGCCGCCGTTCCCCGAGTATACCAGCGGCCATAGCGTGATCTCGAACGCCGCGGCGGCTGTGCTGGCCGATCAGTTCGGCCGGGACTTCGCGTTCGCCGACTCCACGGAATTGGACTACGGACTCCCGGTGCGCTCGTTCGTCTCGTTCGAGCAGGCGGCGCAGGAAGCCGCAATGAGCCGGTTATACGGCGGCATCCACTATCGTCAGGCCATCGAGGTGGGGAGCGTACAGGGACGCTCTGTCGGCGCGCTCGTCGTGCAGCGGGTACGTACGCGCCCGGATACACGCGTCGTCACAGGGATGAGCCGTTAGGTGATCCGATCGCGCAGCCGGACCGAGCGCGGCCGGCTGCACTTCCCGCGCACGGCAACGGGATACCTGGCGGCGGCGGCATTCACGTTCGCGGGCTGCGCGGCGCCGCCGCCGCCGCCCGCGCCGCTCTTCGAAAGCCTAACGCCGGAAGCTACCGGCATAGACTTCGTGAACGAACTTCCGGAGAGTCCGGACTTCAGTATCCTCAACTACCTGTATTACTACAACGGCGGCGGAGTGGCGGTTGGCGACGTGGATGGTGACGGCCTCCAGGACCTCTATTTCTCATCCAACGTGGGCGCCAACCGGCTGTATCGGAACAGGGGCGCCTATCGGTTCGAGGACGTCACCGAGCGCGCCGGCGTGCGCGGGCCCGACGGCTGGAAGACCGGCGTGACGATGGCCGACGTGAACGGCGACGGCCGCTTGGACATCTATGTGTCGGCAGTAAGCTACCTAACGATGCGCGGCAAGAACGTTCTGTATATCAATAACGGCGACGGCACGTTCAGCGACCGCACCAAAGAGTTCGGCCTCGAGCACGTGGGTTACTCGACCCAGGCCGCGTTCTTCGATTTCGATGCGGACGGCGACCTGGACATGTATCTGCTCAATCACTCGACGCATAACGAGAGGGCGATCGGATCACCGGCGTTGCGCAGCGTGCGTCACCCGCGAGCCGGGGACCGCCTGTTCCGCAATGAGGGCAACACGTTCGTGGATGTGAGTGAGCAGGCAGGCATCTACGGCGGGGTCGAAGGATTCGGACTCGGCATCGTCGCCAGCGACCTCAACGTCGATGGCTGCCCCGATCTGTACGTCGCCAACGATTTCCAGGAGAATGATTTCCTCTACATCAACAACTGCGACGGCACATTCACCGAATCGCTCGCCGCCGCAATGCCCCATACGAGCAGGTTCTCGATGGGCGTCGATGCCGCCGATTTCAATAACGACGGCCTCCCGGACGTGGCCGTCCTCGATATGCTCCCCGAACGCGAGGAGATACTCAAAACTTCGGCCAGCTCGGAGAGCCATAGCCTGTTCGAACTGCGCGTCAGCGCCGGCTATCACCCTCAGTATGCCCGCAATACTCTGCAGCTGAACCGTGGCAGCGGCCTGCACACCGGCGCCGCGCGCGGTGCGGCAAAGGGGGGGGGAGCTGTACCGCTCTTCAGCGACATCGCGTATCTGGCGGGTGTGCACGCCAGCGACTGGAGCTGGGCGCCGCTGTTCGCCGATCTGGACAACGACGGCAACAAGGATCTGTTCATCACGAGCGGTATCTACCGCAGACCTAACGATCTCGATTACATCAATTACATCGGCAACGAGGCCGTGCAGGCGTCGCTCGCGCGCGGTATCACGCGGGCCGACCTGGCTCTTGTCGAGCGCATGCCGCACATCCCCATCGCTAACCACGCCTATCGCAATAACGGGGACCTCACGTTCACGGATATGGCGCCGGCGTGGGGCCTCGCCGAGCCGGGCTTCTCCAACGGCGCCGCATACGTCGATCTCGACAACAGCGGCGCGCTGGACCTCGTGGTGAATCGGATCAACGCGCCGGCGGCGATCTATCGCAACCGCGCGCGCGAACGCGGCGGTAACAGGTACCTGAAAGTGCAACTGCGCGGTGCCGGCGCGAATACGAGCGGTATCGGCGCCCGTGTGATTGTGCGGCACGGCGGCGTCAGGCAGGTGCTGGAGCAGATGCCCACGCGCGGCTTCCAGTCGTCAGTCGATCCGCGGCTGCACTTCGGACTCGGTGAGGCCGGGCGTGTCGATTCGCTGATCGTCGTGTGGCCGGATCGGCGTTCTCAGGCGCTGGCCGGTGTTGCCGCGAACCAAACGATCACGCTGCGGCAGGACAGTGCCGCGGCGCGCGCCGGCGGTCCGGCGGCGCCGCCGCAATCGCCGCGGTTCGAGGATGTCACGCACCTGATGCGAGTCCACGTTAGGCACGCGGAGAACGCCTTCGTCGACTACCACCGCGAGCCCTTCATGCCGCGCCTGCTGTCCACGGAAGGGCCTGCCCTTGCGGTGGGCGATGTCAACGCTGACGGGCTGGATGACATCTACGTCGGCGGGGCCAAGTGGCAGGCGGGCCGCCTGCTCGTGCAGCAGCGCGACGGAACGTTCCGCTACGCCGGCGGAAGTGCGTTAGGCGCCGACAGCCTGTCGGAGGATGTCGACGCCGCCTTCTTCGACGCGGACGGCGATGGGGACCTCGACCTCTACGTCGTCAGCGGAGGGAACGAGTTCTGGGGCGAGGCTGCAGCGCTGCGCGACCGCCTCTACTTGAACGACGGCCAGGGCTCGTTCCAGCGGGCCGGCGATGCGCTCCCCGCAATCTTCGAGAACGGCTCCTGCGTTGTCCCGGGCGACTTCGACGCCGATGGTGACGTCGACCTCTTCGTCGGCAGCCGCGTGGTAGCGCGCGCGTATGGAATCACACCGCGCAGCTACCTGCTCGAGAACGACGGACGCGGCCACTTCCGCGATGTCACGTCGCAAAAGGCGCCGGACCTTGCGCGCGCCGGCATGGTATCGGCCGCGGCGTGGCTCGATGCCGACGGCGACGGGATGCTGGACCTCGCCGTCGTCGGCGAGTGGATGCCGGTGCGCATTTTCCTCCAAGCCAACGGCCGCTTCATCGATCACACGGAGCGCGCCGGCCTCGCCGGCACCGAAGGTTGGTGGAACAGCGTATCCGTCGCCGATCTCAACGGAGACAATCGACCTGACCTCGTGCTCGGGAATCTGGGGCTCAACTCGTACATCCGGGCCGGGCCGGCAGAGCCCGCGCGTCTGTACATCCACGACTTCGGGAAAACGGGGTCGCTCAAGCAAGTGCTCACCTTCTACAAGCACGGAACGAGCTATCCGCTGGCCGGGCGTGACGACTTCGTGCGCGCGATCCCGACGCTGCGCAGCCGTTACCCTAACTACAGCGATTTCGGCGCCAGCCGGATAGAGGATATCTTCTCCACCGCCGAACTGGCTCAGGCGACAGTGCTGCAGGCACGTACGCTGGCGACGTCAGTGGCGCTGAACTCGGGCAAGGCGACCTTCGCGCTCGAGCCGCTACCTAACGAGGCGCAGTTTGCACCTGTGTATGCATCGTTGCCGGACGACTTCGATGGCGATGGACGGCTCGATCTCCTTCTCGCGGGGAACTTTTACGGCGTGCCGCCTTTACGCGGACGCTACGACGCGAGCTACGGCACGCTGCTGCGCGGGCTTCCCGGCGGCCGCTTCAGTGGCGCCCACGCTCACACGGGCAACCGCGCGATCCACGGCCAGGCACGCCGCATCAAACCCCTGCGGCATGCGAGCGGCGATCGCATAATCGTCGTGGCTCGCAACAACGCTCCATTGTTGTTCTTACGCATACGCTAGAGGCCCACCGTGACTAACACGCTCGTGACGCTGGATTGGACGGTCATCGCGCTGTACTTCCTGCTGACTTTCGGCGTAGCGATCTACGCGACATTGCGAGAGCGTGCAGCCAAGCAGACAACCGCCGAGTATTTCCTCGCGGGGCGCGATGCCGGCTGGTTTCTGATCGGAGGGTCGCTCTTCGCGTCGAACATCGGTTCCGAGCACCTGGTGGGTTTGGCGGGAACCGGTGCGGCGAGCGGTGTAGCGGTCGGCCAGTTCGAAGTGCTCGCGTCGCTCATTCTGCTCATGCTCGGATGGTTCTTCGTGCCGTTCTACCTAACGAGCGGCGTCTTCACGATGCCTGAGTTCCTCGAGCGGCGTTATTCGGCCGGCGCGCGTTGGTACCTCGCCGTGATATCCATCGTCGGCTACGTCCTCACCAAGATCTCCGTAACGATCGCCGCCGGCGGTATCGTCTTCGAGGCTTTGATGGGGATCAACTTCTGGACCGGAGCGCTCGTCGTTGTCGTTATCACAGGGGTGTACACGATCTTCGGAGGCCTGCGCGCCGTTCTGTATACGGACCTCATGCAGATGTTCGTGCTGATCGGCGGCGCGATCGCGGTCACGCTGGTTGGGCTATCGGCGGTCGGTGGTTGGGGAGCACTCACCGAACAAGTGGGCCCGGACTTTCTCAGCCTATGGAAACCGATCTCGGACCCGAACTTTCCATGGACCGGGATCCTCTTCGGGGCACCGATCCTCGGCGTGTGGTACTGGTGCACCGATCAGTTCATCGTGCAACGTGTGCTCGCCGCCAAGAATCAGGATCAAGCGCGCCGCGGGACGATCTTCGCCGGCTTCTTGAAGCTCCTCCCTCTCTTCATCTTCGTCCTCCCCGGGCTCGTCGCTTACGCGCTTTCGCAGCAGGGGAAGATGCAACTCGCCGCTCCTGATCAAGCGCTGCCGACGCTGGTCGGCACGCTGCTCCCTGCAGGGCTCCGCGGGTTGGTCGTCGCGGGATTGCTCGCAGCGCTGATGAGCTCCTTGTCGTCCGTGTTCAACTCGACGTCCACGCTCATCACAATCGATGTGTACAAGAAGCTGAATCCCAAAACCACTGAACGAGGACTCGTGTTGGTGGGGCAGGTATCGACGGCGCTCCTTGTCGGACTCGGCCTGCTGTGGATCCCGCTGATGAAGTTGGTGTCAGGGCAGCTCTATCAGTACCTGCAGAGTGTGCAGGCTTACATCTCCCCACCAATCGCGGCCGTATTTCTCATAGGGATCTTGTGGCAGAGAGTGAACGCATTCGGTGCGATGGCTTCTTTGATCACGGGCTTTGTGCTGGGGATGGGACGGCTGGTGGCGGAGCTGAACAAGCAGAGCCTCGACGGCTTTCTGCGCTCATACGCCGAGGTGAACTTCCTGCACTTCGCGATCATCCTGTTCGTCGTGTGCAGCGTAGTGCTGGTCGCGGCGAGCTTACTCAAGCCGCCGCCGGCCGCGGAAAAGGTAGCCGGCCTAACGTTTGCGAAGGCACCGCCGGGATCGTTGGTACGCGATCCCGCGAGCACTCAGGGTCGCCGGCGCGATGTCGCGCTCAGCCTATTGCTCGCCGCATGTGTCGCCGCGGTTTGGCTATTCTTCGCGTGACGACGCTGGCGGCTTTCTATCGCGTCGCTCGCATCGTCGCGGCGCTCACCCTTGTCACTGCATGTGGCGCCGGCACTCCTGCGCGCCCGCCGGCGGCGCTCGACGCGCCCGCGGTGCAGCCGCTCTACGATCCCTCGCGCGACCTCGGTCCCCTGTTTCAGGACGTTCAACTGGCGCGGGTTTTCGACGACTCCAAGACACTCGTGGATGCGACGCCGCGGGAGGCGGCAGCGCTGATCACCGCTCGTTATGCAGCCGAGAAGGATGCACCGGGCTTCTCGCTGCACGCGTTTGTCGATCGTCACTTCGAGCTGCCGCGAGCTGCCGCGTCGCAGTATCGCCCGGACACGCTTATGACGATGCAGGAGCACATTGCCGCGCTGTGGCCTGCGCTGACGCGTGCCGCCGACAGCAGCGCTGTGCGTTCATCGCTCATCCCCTTGCCTAACGCGTATGTCGTCCCCGGCGGCCGTTTCCGCGAGGTGTACTACTGGGATTCGTACTTCACGATGTTGGGGTTGGTGCAGAGCGGGCGCGGCGATCTTGTGCGTCGGATGCTGGACAATTTCGCGCATCTCGTCACCACCGTGGGGCACATACCTAACGGCAATCGCACTTATTACTTGAGCCGCAGCCAGCCGCCCTTCTTCGCGGCCATGGTCGGACTGTACGCCGGTGCGACGGATACGACACAGGCTCTGCGCTACATCACTGCGCTGGAAGCGGAGCACGCCTTCTGGATGAACGGCGCGGAGCGCCTGCCCCCCGGGGCTGCATCCCGGCGAGTCGTTAGGCTTCCCGATGGGTCGTTGCTCAACCGTTATTGGGACGACCGCGCCGAGCCGCGGCCGGAGTCGTTCCGCGAGGACTACAGCCTCGCCCAGACACTCCCTGAAGCGCGGCGCGAAGCCTTCTACCGGAATACGCGTGCCTCTGCCGAAAGCGGCTGGGATTTCTCCAGCCGCTGGATGCGCGATCCCGCGGACTTGCGCACCCTGGAGACCACGGAATTCGCCCCGGTCGATCTCAACAGTCTGTTATATCACGCTGAGATGACGCTGGCGGCGCTGCGCAGGTTCCGCGGCAGCGACGGTGATTCGGCGGCTGCCGTGCGCTGGAGCGACGTGGCAGCCGCACGGCGCCGGGCGCTGCTGGCGCACGCGTACGATTCTGCCGCGACGTTCTTCTTCGACGTGCGCTGGCGCACGGGGGCGCGCGTCTCCGATCGTCCCACGCTCGCCGCCGCGGCGGCGCTCTATTTCGGTCTGGCGACGCCCGAGCAGGGGAGCGCAGTCGCGGCGCGTATCGGACGGGATTTTCTGCGCGCGGGCGGCCTGGTGACGACACTCATAACGTCCGGCCAGCAGTGGGATGCGCCTAACGGATGGCCGCCGCTCCAATGGCTGGCGATCGTCGGGATGCGCCGTTACGGCCGCGCCGCGCTGGCCGACTCCGTGCGGGAGCGCTGGCTGGCGCTCAACGTCCGGACATACCGCCTAACGGGGAAGATGATGGAGAAATACGACGTGGTCGATCTGAGCCGTCCTGCCGGCGGAGGCGAGTATCCGGCGCAGGACGGCTTCGGCTGGACCAACGGCGTGGCGCTCGCTCTTGCACGGGTCCAAGCGGCACCCGCCGGCCGCGATTGATCGCGCCGCTCTAAGCGAGACCTAACGAGCCGTCGTCGGTCCCTATGTCCGTCGCCACCCGCGGCTGCGACGGCACCGCCGCGTCACGCGGCGCCTTGCCGTCCTCGATCACAGTCTTCAGGCGCGCCAAATCGTCGTCCATCTGGCGCTTGGGATCGCGCCGGAAGAGCGCCGCCACTGCGTGGCCGACTGAGCCGGCCGGTGGGTTGTACGACAGCTCGATGTGCACGCGTGTACCGCCGCCGGGATTCTCCGAGAAATGCATACGTCCTGCCTGACGCAGCGCAGCCCCCTCGACGCTCTTCCACGCAACCAGCGTGTTGGCCATGAAACGCGTGGTTTCGGCGTCCCAGGTGACAGCCGTCCCGGCTGGCCCGTCGACTTCCCAATGCGTGCGCTCGCCCACAGCGCCGCGCGTCCCCGATGCGCGCACCGAGCGGACATGAGTCATCCATTGGGGAAACTTCTCCCAGTCGGTGAGGAACGCGAAGACCTCGTCGATAGGCGCCGCGACGTTGATCGTCTTCTGCACGGTGGTCCCGCGGCGGCCGCCCCGCACACCGATCACACCGGCCAGCTCGCGGTTCGTCGCTCCGCGAGTGAGCAGGGCGAGCCCGGCGATGCCGAGTGCCGTACCGAACCTGTCGCGCCGCGACGCTCCGTAGAGAGTCATGGCGCCGCCGGCGACACTCGTTAGGAACCTGGCCGCGGGAGTCCAGTTCTCCTGGCGCAGCTCGAATTCGCCCCCCTTGCGAGGGGAGCCACCTTGTAGCGACGGGATGCTCTCGCCGCTGTCGAACGCCTGCAGGTTGCTGACCACGTCGCGAACTCCGCGCACGTCCTCCACGCGATCGACGAGCTTGCCGACCTCGGAGCTGAGTACGTCGCCCGTCAACGTGACTCGGCCGTTTACCGCGGTCACATCGATCGCTGCCGGATGCGAGACGACGCGCCCCAGCTCGGCGCGCACGCGGTCCTCGACCACGCGGTCGTCGGCTTCGCCGTCGCCGCCTAACGAGCGTGCCTGGGCCGCCAGGCCGCGCGCCCGATTCGCCAGGTCGCGCGAGGTCGTCCCCGCAGTCTCGCCGGCGACGCGCGCCGCATGCGTGAAGCGATCGCGCAAGAGAGCGCGGCGCCGCACACCGCGCGCCGGGTCGAGGTAGTACATGAGCGCGGCTCCGATACCGATGCCGCCTAACAGCGCCGTGGCGCCGACATTCGTCTGCGACTTCATGACAAACTCCGGTTGGGGCCGCCGAGCTTCGGCCCGGTTTACGAGGGAATGCGCTACGTCAACCGCGACGCATTACTCGTACCCCGTCGTAACCGTCGGCTACAGCCGTACGTCAGCCTAGAATTGCGCTCTACGCAGCACCTGCATCGCCGGACACGACAATTGGAGCCGCGTCCGCGCTCGTTCTGAGCGCAAGAGCCCGCGCGGGTGAATGGAAACCGCGCGGATAGCTACGGCTTCGTGAAGGCCCTTATCCAGTCCGCCTGCAGCGTGCCGGTCTCGATCAGCGAGGGGTCGAAGTTCGCGAAGAACAGACCGCCGACGGCGAGGTTCAACGTGATCCGCTGTTGCTTGCGGTACATGCTAGGGATGTACCC
>JBQTJS010000071.1:0-11999 GCA_052386875.1 Gemmatimonadaceae bacterium | reverse complement strand
TCTGCTTGCTGAACGATTGGTCCGCGCGCGACATCCAGGCCTGGGAATACCAGCCGCTCGGCCCATTTCTCGCCAAGAACTTTGCGACCACAATCTCGCCATGGATCGTGACTCGTGAGGCGCTGGCTCCGTTTCGCGCGCCGGCCGCACGGCGCCCGACCAGCGATCCGCGGCCGCTGCCGTACCTGCTGGATGCCTCCGATCAGGAGCAGGGAGCACTAGCTGTCACGCTGGAAGTCCACCTTCAGTCGCGTAGGATGCGTGAGATGGGACTGGCGCCGGTGCGGCTCTCGCGCAGCGACTTCGCCACGATGTATTGGACTCCGGCACAGCTGATCACCCATCACACGAGCAACGGCTGCAACCTCCTCCCGGGCGATCTGCTGGGCAGCGGTACTGTGTCCGGCGAGGCTGCCGACTCGCGCGGCTGCTTGCTGGAACTGACCTGGCGCGGGAGCGCACCTCTCACGCTGCCATCCGGCGAGCAACGCGGCTTTCTCGATGATGGCGACCGCGTCATCTTGCACGGGTACTGCGAACGCCAAGGTTTCCGCCGGATCGGCATGGGCGCATGTTCCGGCGAAGTCTGCGCAGCCAGCGCCTGAGAGCCTGCGCCACAACGCGAGCCTAACGAGAACCTGCGAGAAGCCGCATGAACTTTGTCGATACCGCAGATGCCCCGCGACCTGCCGGACACTACTCCCAGGCTGTCGTGCACAACGGCCTGGTTTTCGTCGCCGGCCAGCTCCCGATAGTCCCCGGACAGAGTGAGCATCGCCCAGGTTCCGTCAGCGATCAGACGGAGCAGACAATGAGCAACGTCGAGGCTATCCTGCGCGCGGCCGGGAGCGGCCTCGATCGTGTCCTGTCGATGACGATCTATGTGTCGGACATCGCCTACTGGGGCGAAGTGAACGCTGTGTACACGCGCATGATGGGCGCTCACAAGCCGGCGAGGGCGGTGGTTCCCGTCAAGGAACTGCACTACGGTTACGCTTTGGAGATTCAGTGTGTGGCGGCGGCTGCAGCGTGAAGTCACGGTTATCGAGCAAGTGTCTCACAACTCATAGATGAGCAGGTAGCGAACTATGCCGATGCGCCGCATCCTCGTTCTCTTGGGCACTTGCCTAACGCCGGTTATCGGCGGCGCGCAGGCACCGGCGGCCGACTCCGTATACAACTCGGCCGCTGTCATGATTCCCATGCGCGACGGCGTGCGGCTGTACACGCGCATCTTCACCCCGCGCCAGGCGCAAGCGCCTCTTCCCATCCTGATGCTGCGCACGCCTTACGGGATAGACGGCTGGTCGTCGGCCAGACTGGCCGCTGTGTACGCCGAGTTTCTCGCGGACGGATACATCTTCGTCTTCCAGGACAGCCGCGGGAAGTTCCGCAGCGAGGGAGAGTTCGTGATGATGCGGCCGCCGCGCGCTGACAAGAACGATCCCAAGGCCGTGGACGAAGGCACTGACGCATGGGACACGACTGACTGGCTCGTCAAGAACGTACCGGGCACGAACGGCCGCGTGGGGATCTTCGGTGTCTCCTATCCAGGCTTGCTCACTGTGGGTGCGATGCTCGAGCCGCACCCGGCGCTCAAGGCTGCCTCGCCGCAGGCTTCGCCCGCGGATCAATGGTTAGGCGACGACTTCCGGCATTACGGCGCTTTCCGGCTGAGCTACGGCTTTGAATACGCCACGATGATGGAGTCGGGAAAGGACGTCCAGCAGTTCGATATGGACGCCTACGATACGTACGATTGGTACCTGCGCGTGGGGCCACTCGGCAACATCGATGAGCGCTATCTCAAGGGACGCATTCCGACGTGGAACGACTTCGTCAAACATCCGGACTACGATGCATTCTGGCAGCGGATGGGGCTGCGGCCTTACCTCACGCAGGTAACAGTACCGACGCTGCACGTCGCCGGTTGGTGGGATCAGGAGGACTTCTACGGCCCCATAACCATTTACCGGGATCTGGAGCGCTTCGATAAAGACAGGCGCAACTTCCTGGTGGTCGGCCCGTGGAACCACGGCGGCTGGCAGCGGTCCCGCGGTGACTCGTTAGGCCGCATAGCCTTCGGCAGCAACACATCGGAGTACTTCCGGCGCAACGTGCAAGCGCCGTTCTTCGCGCACTACCTGCACGGCAAGGGCGCGCTGGATCTGCCGGAGGCACTGGTATTCGAGAGCGGCAGCAACGTCTGGAAACGCTATGAGAGTTGGCCGCCCAAGAGCGGGGTCGCGACGAAGAAGCTGTACTTCGGGCCTCAGGGAGGCCTTACGATCGACCGGGCGCCCGAGCCTAACGCGGAGCCGTTCGACGCTTTCGTGTCGGATCCGGCCAAGCCGGTCCCCTATCGGCAGCGGCCCATCCAGATGACATACGACCCGCGTGGCTCCACCTGGAACTCATGGCTCACCGAGGACCAGCGCTTCGTGCACAACCGCCCCGACGTGCTTAGCTGGCAAACAGCGGTGCTCGAAGAGGACGTGACGATCGCCGGCGACATCCTTGTCAAGCTCTTTGCTGCCACCTCAGGTAGCGACGCCGATTGGGTGGTCAAGCTCATCGATGTCTATCCTGACGAGATGGCCGATCAGCCGCGCATGAGCGGCTATCAGCTGATGGTTGCAAACGAAGTGTTCCGCGGCCGCTATCGCGAGAGCTTCGAGCGGCCCAGTCCCATCGTGCCTAACCAGGTGACGGAGTTCAGCATGGATCTGCACACCCAGGCGTACACGTTCAAGAAAGGGCACCGCATCATGGTGCACGTGCAAAGCACCTGGTTTCCGCTGATCGACCGCAACCCGCAGACATACGTTCCCAACATCTTCAAGGCCAAAGCGAGCGATTTCCGCGCGGCGACCCACCGCGTCTACCGCGATCCGCGGTATCCGTCGCACATCCAAGTGCAGGTCGTGGACCGGCTGCGGCAGTAGCGTGAGGGCGGCAGGCAGCTACCGCCGCTGGACGGTCTGCAAGGCGTCGATGAGCGCCTGTTGAGCGAAACGCCGCCGTGTGCGGCCGCTCACATCCGGTCCACCATCTCGCGTGCGAACCCGGAGCAGCTGACGAGCGTCGCACCTTCCATCATGCGCTCGAAATCGTACGTGACGCGCTTGGCCGCGATCGTCTTCTCGAGCGACGAAACGATCATGTCGGCGGCTTCATGCCAGCCGAGGTAGCGCAACATCATTTCACCGGAGAGGATCACCGAACCCGGGTTCACCATGTCCTGATTGGCGTACTTGGGGGCCGTGCCATGCGTGGCCTCGAAGACAGCGTGACCGGTGGCGTAGTTGATATTGGCCCCCGGGGCGATTCCGATGCCGCCGACCTGCGCCGCGAGCGCGTCCGAGATGTAGTCGCCGTTCAAGTTCGGCGTAGCGATAACGCTGTACTCAGTGGGCCGCGTAAGGATCTGCTGCAGGAAGGCGTCCGCGATGGCATCCTTCATAACGATACCGTTAGGCAAGCGGCACCACGGCCCGCCGTCGATCGGCTCGGCGCCGAACTCGTCGCGCGCGATTTCGTAACCCCAATCTCGGAACGCCCCCTCGGTGAACTTCATGATGTTCCCCTTGTGCACCAGCGTCACGTTGGGGAATTCGCTCTCGATCGCGTAGCTGATGGCGGCACGCACGAGTCGCTTGGTTCCTTCTTCAGAGATAGGCTTAATGCCAAGGCCGCTGGTCTCCGGGAAACGGATCTGCGCGACTCCTAACTCCTTGCGCAGGAACTCCAGCAGGCGCGCTGCTTCCGGCGTCCCCGCCGCCCACTCCACTCCGGCGTAAATGTCCTCCGTATTCTCGCGGAAGATGACCATGTTGACGCGCTCCGGATGCCGCACCGGCGAAGGGACACCCTGGAAGTAGCGCACAGGCCGCACGCAGGCGTAGAGATCGAGCTGCTGGCGCAGAGCGACATTGAGGGAGCGGATGCCGCCGCCGACGGGTGTGCCTAACGGCCCTTTGATCGCGACGAGGTACTGTTGGATGGCGGCCAGCGTTTCGTCCGGCAGATACGTATCGCGCTGGCCCTTCGCCTTCTCGCCGGCGAGCACTTCCAGCCACGCGATCTGTCGCTCGCCTCGGTAGGCCTTGGCGACAGCGGCTTCGAATACAAGCTGCGAAGCGCGCCAGATATCCGGGCCGGTGCCGTCACCCTCGATGAAAGGGATGATCGGCCGCGACGGGACGCGCAACATCCCGGCTTCCATCCGAATGGGCTCACCAGTCGTGAGCGGCGCCGGGTCCACAAACGTCGATGTCATCCCTCTATTCTAGCGCCGGGTCAGGTGCCCGGCACTCCCGCGGCCACAGCGCTCGGCGCACATTGCGCGGATGTCAGAGCAGACCTCGACCAGCACACAGGAGGCGGCGCGCTACTCGCTCGCCGGTCGGACGGCGCTTGTCACCGGCGCGACGCGCGGGATCGGGCTGGCCATTGCGCAAGCGTTTGCACGCGCGGGCGCGCTTGTGCTTGTGAACAGCCGCAAGCGCGACGCTGTCGATCGTACTGTCGCTGAGATCCGCGCCGCCGGCGGCGCCGCCGAGCCGGTGGCGGGGAACGTGAGCCGGCCGGAAGAGCTGGCAGCAGTGGCAGATGCCACGCTGACTCGTTATGACGGAGCAGACGTCCTGGTAAACAATGCCGCGGCAAACCCTGTATACGGTCCTTTCACGACAGTCTCGAGCGAGGCGTTCGACAAGATTGTCGCGGTCAACCTCAAGGCGCCGTTCGAGCTGGCGCGCAGGCTGGCTCCGGCGATGATCGAGCGGCAGCGCGGCGCCATTATCAACATCTCCAGCATCGGCGGTCTCGCGCCGGAGCCGGGCTTGGGAATCTACAGCGTGAGCAAGGCGGCAATAATATCGCTGACCAAGGTGATGGCGCTGGAGTTAGGCGCGCACGGCATTCGGGCGAATGCGATCTGTCCCGGCTACATCAAGACTGACTTCAGTGCCACGCTGTGGCGCAACGAGGAGTTGATGCGGGATGTCTTGGCGCGCACGCCGCTGGAACGGATAGGCGAGCCTAACGACGTCGCGCACCTGGCACTGTTCCTCGCGAGCGACGCCTCTTCGTTCTGCACGGGGGGCGTGTTCCGCGTCGATGGAGGGTACCTGGCCTGACCAAGGGGGTAGCGTTCACGCAGCCGCTACCTCGAAGACTCCCGCAGCCCCCATCCCTCCGCCGATGCACATCGTCACCAGTCCGTAGCCCCCGCCGCGCTTACCAAGCTCGGACAGGAGCTGCGTAGTCAGCTTCGCGCCGGTGGCGCCTAACGGGTGGCCCAGCGCGATCGCGCCGCCGTTCACGTTCGTGCGCTCGCGCGGCATGTCCAGCTCGCGGATAACCACCAGTGCCTGCGCGGCAAAGGCTTCGTTGAACTCGATGAGCTGGATGTCGGCCATCTTGAGCTTGGCGCGCTTGAGCGCCTTGGGCACGGCCTGCACGGGCCCGATACCCATGATGTCCGGCTCCACACCCGCAACGCCGAACGATACAAAGCGCGCCAGCGGCGTTAGGCCTTCGGTCTTGGCACGCCGGGCGCTCATCACAACCAGTGCCGCGGCCCCGTCCGAATAGGGGGACGAGTTACCGGCCGTGACAGTCCCTCCCATCTTGAAGGCGGGAGGGAGCTTGCCGAGTCGCTCGAGACTTGTGTCGGCGCGCACGGTTTCGTCGCTCGCGAAGAGACCCTGAGCCACGTGCTTGGCGCTTCCGTTCCAATTCACCCGTTCCACAGGAACCGGAACTATCTGCTCGGTGAACGCACCGCCAGCGCTGGCGCGTGCGGCCTTGCGTTGGCTCTCGAGGGCGTACGCGTCCTGATCTTCCCGCGACACCTTCCAGCGCTCCGCCACCCGCTCGGCCGTTAGGCCCATAGCGATCATATCCTCGGTCATCGCAGGATGCAGGCGCGCGTGATGGCCCGACATCGGAACATGGCTCATCATCTCCGTCCCCCCTGCGATCACGACGTCCGCCATGCCGCTCATGATTGCCTGTGAAGCCATGGCGACGGTCTGCAGGCCCGACGAGCAGAATCGATTGATCGTAGCGGCAGGTACTTCAACGGGGAGACCCGCACGCAAGACGGCGAGGCGTGCCATGTTGAGGCCCTGATCCCCTTCGGGCATGGCACAACCCCACAGCACATCGTCGATCGTGAGCGGGTCGATACCGGCGCGCTTCACTGCTTCCTGCATAACGAGAGCGGACAAATCGATCGGGGTGACGTCCGCCAGCGCGCCGTCCGGCTTGCCGCGGCCTACCGCGGTACGCACGGCGCTGACAATCACTGCTTCTGTCATGTGTCGGTCTCCTCGCTGCAACGAATCACAGGCGATCTCCCCGGGTTCCTGGGCGTGGGGCGCTCACAAGCATGCTCACTAGTTGCGCAGCGGCTTTCCTGTTTTGAGCATGTGCGCGATCCGCTCCTGCGTTTCTTTGGTACCCAACAGAGACAGGAACGCCTCGCGCTCCAGGTCGAGGATGTCTTGCTCGGAGGCCTGGCGCGGCGGTCCGTCGCCGCCGGCCAGCACGTACGCCAGTTTCTTGCCGATCGCCAAATCGTGCTCCGAGATGTAGCGTGCCTCGTGCATCGCCCAGAGGCCGTACTCGAGGTTGCCCAGCGCGGCCTTGCCGAGCGTTGCGATCGTTCCCGGCTCTCTCCCTACGTAGTCCGCCGCGAGCTGTAGGACGCGACGCTTGGCGTCGTGGAGGAGCCTGTCCCGGTTCATCGATATTGCGTCGCCATGTGTCAGGAAGCCGAGGCGGCGCGCCTCGTGTGCGCTGGCGCTGGTTGTCGCCATGGCGATGAGCTTGAACGCGCGCCGGGCGGCTGCGAAGAGGTCCGCCTCCTCGTATCCCTGGAGCTCGACTGTGAAGCGCCGCAGCAGCTCTTTTGTACCGCCCCCGGCCGGGATGAGTCCCACGCCGACCTCCACGAGACCCAGGTACAGCTCGGCGTGCGCCTGCACCTGGGAAGCGTGCAAGACGAACTCGGCAGCGCCGCCTAACGTGAGGCCGAACGGCGCGACGACGACGGGGAAGGGGTACGTCCGCAGCGACGTCGCGGCGCGCTGGAAGTTGCGCACCGCTGTATCCAGCGCTTTCCACTCGCCCTCTGCCGCGCGCTGCACAACCGGGGAGAGGTATGCCCCTGCGGAGAAGATGCGCGGGTCTGTATTTCCGATGACGAGCCCGGCGAGAGCGTTGCGCCTGAGGAGGTCTGCCGCCGCGTCGAGCAGGGCAAGCACACCATCGCCGATCGTGTTCGACTTGCCGCGAAACTCGAGCAGCAGCACAGCGTCCCCGATGTCGAGTAGCGCAGCCTCGGCGTTCTCCTGCAGCGCTCCCTTGAAGCGCCGGATGGCAGCCAGCTCGATCTGGTGCGGTACGGGCTCGATGGGCACGTAGGTCCCGCCTAACGTGAGCTGCCGCGGCCCGCTGGCAAGCTCACGGTAGAACCCTTCCTTTGCGGCTTGCAATAGCGGCGGCTCGTCCAGGCCGCGCTCGGCGATCTGTGTCTCCAGGAAGCGCATGCCTAACGCATCCATCTGGCGGAACGGGCCCATCTCCCAGGCGAATCCCCACTCCATGGCCCGATCCACGGACACGATGTCGTGCGCGATCTCCGGCGTCTTGACGATCGCGTAGTGCGCCATGTCGCTGAGCAGTGCCTTGACGTACGACGCGTACTCGCCACCCGCACGTGCGAGAGCAGCGAGGCGCTCCGCCAGCGGCTTGTCGGCGAGAAACGCAAGCTCGGCGAGGCTCGTCTGTGCTTGCGGCCGGTACTCCAGCGTCTTCCAATCGAGCGTCAGGATCGCTTTGCCGTCACGCTTGTAGAAGCCCGTTGCACTCTTTTCGCCAAGGCGGCCCTGTCTCACGATCTCCTGCATCCAGTCCGGCAGGGTGAAATCTTCAGCGGTCGCGGCGCTCAATCCCCGGGTTACATGACTCACGACATCGAGCCCCGAGATGTCCGCCGTGCGGAAGGTGGCCGACTTGGCGCGGCCGATGAACGTGCCGGTCAGCGCGTCGACTTCGTCTATCGTTAGATCAAACTGCTCCATGAGGCGCATCGCGCGGATCCACCCGTGGATGCCCAGACGGTTCGCTATGAAGCCCGGCGTGTCCTTCGCCGCCACAACGCCCTTGCCTAACACGCGTTCGGCGAAAAGGCGGACGTCGGCGATGACGTCAGGCGACGTGTCGCCGGTCGCAATCAGCTCGAGTAAGTGCAGGTAGCGCGGCGGATTGAAGAAGTGCATCCCCAGCAGCCGTGATCGGAAGGCGGCGCCGCGGCCCTCGCCCAGGCTTGCGATCGGGATCCCCGAGGTGTTCGAGGCGATGACGGCGTGCTCGGCGATCACGGGCTCGATAGCGCCAAAGAGCTGCTGCTTCGCTGCCGCCTGCTCGATGATGGCCTCGACGATGAGGTCGCAGTCCGCCAGCAGGTCGAGGTCGTCCGCGAAGTTCCCCGTTCGGATGAGCCGAATGGCGGCATCGTCCATGAACGCAGCTGGCTTGGCCTTGACCGCGCGCTGAAGCGACTGCCGCACCACGCCGTTGCGATCCGGCTCACCCGGGACGTCGAGGAGGACGACCGGGACACCGGCCGAAGCGGCCAGCGCAGCAATGCCACTCCCCATCGCTCCAGCGCCAAGAACTGCCATCTTCGCGATACGCATCACCTCTCCAGGCTCGATTTCGTCACCGCACAACTCGGCGGGAGAAGATCAAATTGAGAGTTATGCGAGACAAGGGATGGCTCCGCACTAGCAGTACGGGAGATCGCACAGTTAGCCTCTCTCGCATGTACTCGGTACCGGCTCGGCGCCCCATTGCCGCGGCGCTGCTTTGCGGGATGACCGCGACCGTCGCCGCGCAGCCGCCCGACGAGGATCCGCGCGTCCTGATGAGGCCGGGAGTATCGCTTCCCTTGGCCCAGTCGCGAGCGACACGCATTGCCGACGTCCGCTACGAGTTGGCGTTCGACCTAACGGGGCGTGACAGCGCGGCAGGTCGCTCGATCGTGCGCTTTACGATGCGCCGAGCTGGGCCGCTCGTGGTCGACTTCCGCGGATCTGCCGCTGCGCTCATAAGGGTGCGCGCCAACGGCCGCTCAGTCAGCGACGTCGAGTTCAACGGGCACCATCTCCTGATCCCGGCAAGGTATCTCAGTCTGGGAGCCAACCGGCTTGACTTCGACTTCACTGCCCGGATCGCCGCGGCCGGGGCGGGCATCATCCGAGTGCGCGATGCGAGCGACAGCGCCGAGTATCTGTACACGCTGCTGGTGCCGTCGGATGCGCAGCAGCTCTTTCCCTGCTTCGATCAGCCGGATATCAAGGCCCGTGTCACTCTGACCCTAACGACTCCGCTCGGCTGGACCGCTGTCGCCAACGCTCCGCGGGCGGCGGCCGACACGACCTCACGCGGTGCCACGTTCGCATTCCGCGAGAGCGAGCCGATCTCGACGTACCTGATCGCCTTCGCGGCGGGGCCGTGGGTCGAGCGGTCGGCAGCGACGTCGACGCGGCCGATCCGACTGTTCGTTAGGCAGTCGCGCGCCGAAGAGGTGGATGCCGACTCCATCATCCTGCTCAATGACCGTGCGCTGACCTGGCTGGAGCGCTATTTCGAGTCGCGCTATCCGTTCCAGAAGCTCGACGTGGTGCTGGCGCCGGCCTTTCCCTTCGGCGGCATGGAGCATCCGGGGGCGATCTTCTACAGCAGCGAGGAGCGCTTCGTCTTCCGCGAGCGGCCGACGCTTGTGCAACGCCTTGGCCGCGCGTCCACGGTTTATCACGAAGTCGCGCACCAGTGGTTCGGCGACCTCGTAACAATGCGTTGGTTCGACGATCTGTGGCTCAAAGAGGGGTTCGCGACCTTCATGGCGGCGAAGATGCAAGCCGAGCTGGACCCGGAGTCCGACGCATGGAAATCGTTCTATCTGCGGATCAAGCCGAGCGCTTACGCGGTCGATGCCAGCGAGGGGACGACGCCGGTCTATCAAGAGTTGTCCAACCTGGATCAGGCGAAGAGCAATTACGGGCCCATCGTCTACAACAAGGCCCCTGCGATCCTCAAGCAACTCGAGTTCACTGTGGGTGAGCGCGAGTTTCAGGACGGCGTTAGGCGATTCCTCAGACGTCACGCGTATGCCAACGCCACCTGGCACGACCTGCTCGGCGCGATCGGCGATGCCGCGGGCCGCTCTCTCAGCGAGTGGGGTGATAACTATATCCTGCGGCCCGGCGTGCCGGTCGTGGAGCAGCAGCTGGAGACGGCGGAAGGGCAGATCGTTAGGCTGCGCCTCAGTCAACGCCCCGCGCGGATGCTGTCCGGGCCGGGAGCCTGGCCGATCCGCACGCAGGTGGCTCTGCACTACCACGGCGGTGAGCGCCGTTCGTTCGACGTGGCGCTGTCCGGCGATTCCCTGACAGTGCGCGACGCCGTGGGCCTCCCGGCGCCGGCATTCGCCTTCGCCAATGCCGGCGATAAGGCATACGGCATCTTCCTCCCCGATTCGGAAAGCATACGGGCGCTGGAACGCGGCATCGGCGTCGTGGGCGATGGGCTGGCTCGAGCGCTCCTGTGGGGGGCGCTCTGGGACGCGCTGCGCGAGGGGCGTTATGCGCCGGAACGGTACCTGGCGCTGCTCCTGCGCGAGCTGCCGCGGGAACGCGACGAACAGCTCACCGCGTCGCTGCTGGCCCGCCTAACGCGAGGGCTCGCCGCATATGTCGAGGGACCCGCGCGCGATTCCCTGCAGTCGGCGGCCGAACAGATGCTGCACGCCGCCGCAGTCGATGCCGATCGCCCCTACGGCCTGCGCAAAGCCTATCTCGACGCATTCGTGCGCAACGCGCGAACCCCCGCTGCCGCGCGCGCCATCGATGCGCTGCTCGACAGCGCCCGAATCGCCGGCGACTCTCTCGGCATGCCCACGCGCTGGGCGATCGTCACACAACTCTTGGCGTTAGGCACCGACTCCGGCGTCGCTCGCTACGAAGCGCTGCGAGCTGCGGATCCCTCGCCAGATGGCGCGCGCCAGGCGTTCGCCGCGTGGGCCGCGCGAGCCGACTCCAGCGTGAAGGGCGATTACTTCAGGCGCTACTTCGCCGACACCACACTCAATGAGGACTGGGCGACCGCGAGTCTGGGACCGTTCAACGCCCTGGGTCAGGAACCAATCACGCTGCCGTTTCTGCGGCCCGCGCTCGACTCACTGCCATGGATCCAGGAGAACAGGCGCATCTTCTTCCTCGCGGCCTGGCTCGCAGCGTTTGTCGAGGGGAAGCGGGGTCGCGAGGCTCTCGATATTGTGCGGTTATTCCTCGCCGAACGGCATGACCTGGGTGCGGATATTCGCCTCAAAGTCTTGCAAAGTGTGGACGAGTTGGAGCGCGCAGTGAAGATCCGCGAACGCGCTAGCGGGCTCACTGAGGCCACCCTCCGTACTGATGCGGGGGAGCGGCGCCGAGGCGACCCCGACGGTGCAGGGGCGCCGGCCGTTTAAGCCGTCTTTCCTGCCAGTTGACGCCTGAACTCCGCCTCGAACTCGGCGGACTTCCCGCGCGGTATGCTGGGTGTTTGCCAGCTACTCCCAGCGAGGTGTCTCGCCAGTAGGATGATTTGGCCTACATGCTGCCCGTAGTGATCGATCTGACGCAGGATCGCCGACAGCGCCGTCATCGTTTGGCCGCGAATCGTCACATCCTTGTGCAAGTCTGCGGGTTTAAGGCCCGCCAGCGCGTCAAATACATACTGCCAACCGCGTTCCCACCATTGGCGCACAGCTTCCTGGTTGCGCTCCATGGGGTTGAGCACGAATTCGTCGTCACGCGCTCGGTCGGCTTTCTCACCGTCCGACGTGAGGAAGTCGGTCCAGCGGGACCGCATATTGCCGTGGAGGTGCTTGATCAGGATCGCAATTGAGTTTGCCTCGGGGTCGATCGTGGCGAACAGTTGCG
>JBQTJS010000070.1:0-3281 GCA_052386875.1 Gemmatimonadaceae bacterium | reverse complement strand
CAGTGCGCCACCAGCGTGAGGTGTGCGCCGCGGCCGCTCGAGCCACACGCTCGGGGACATCCCGTGCTCGCAGCTCGCGGTACACCGTCGTTCCGTTCCTCCACTGTTTGAGCTGAAGGGCGCGAAGGCGACGGTGCACCCACTGATCAACCGTGGTGAACACGTTCGGCGTCTCAGCCAGCCGAAAATACGCGTGCCAGCCGACTAAATAGCCGCGCAGCTCGGCGATGACCTGCCGCATGCTGCGCCCGCCGGCCCGACGAGTCATCTGACGGACCTGACTCTTCATCCGCGTTAGGCTTTCCGGTGCGAGCCGGCGCTTGACGAGGTGTCCCGGGGCCGTCCAGAAACAGAAGCCCAGAAACGGACGTTGTCGCGCCGGGGCGACGGCACTCTTGGTGACGTTCACTTGAAGGCGGAGCTTCGCGTAGAGACCTACCAGCGCCTCCATCACGCGCTTGCCCGCTCGCTCGGACCGCACATACACATTGCAGTCGTCTGCATACCGAGCAAACCGGTGGCCGCGTCGCTCTAACTCTTTGTCCACGTCGTCCAAAAGGACATTCGCCAGGAGCGGTGAGAGCACTCCCCGAACGCAAAAGGTAATTTCCGATTTGAGCGGGTGATCACCGGATGGCGTGAGGTGTCATGCCTTGATCTGCGTCGTAAGCGGTAATACGTTTATGTCTCATGAGCCGGGCGACCAAAGCCGACAAAGCGCGGCTCCTGAACGCCGCATACGACCTTCTCCAGCACGAGCGGGAGCGCGCAGATGCCGCCGAGCAGCTGACGCGCGAATTTGGGCTCTCCCGACGCCAAGCCTACCGCTATCTCGAGGAAGCGGCCAGCCTTCGCAGGCCTGTGCCAGTCGTAGAGCCGACCGTCGCCGTCACGTTCAAGCTGCCGGTGAGTACCGTGCGCGCGTTGCATGTGTACGCGCGGCGCCATCGGTTCACGCTCGGCCAGATCGTCACGCAGGCCTTGGCGGCATTTCTCGGTGCCGTCCGCCGCCGTGGCTGAGCGGCTGTCCGGTCAGAGTACTGAGACCCCGCTGCGGGTGGAACTCGATTACGCGTTTGATCGGCTGCGCGCGAGCAAGCTCACGCAAGCCTATGAGATTCTGGTGCCCGCTCGAGCCCGTCCGGTCGAGCCTCGCGTGACTCACGTACCGGAGGATTCGTATGCGGATGGCGGCGATCTATGCCCGGGTGTCCTCGGAGCAGCAGCGCGACGCGCACACGATTGGAAGTCAGACGGCGGCCCTGATCGAGTTGGCGCAGACGCTCGAGCTCGCGGTGCCGACGGCGTGGATCTTCGAAGACGACGGGTATAGCGGGGCTACGCTCGAGCGCCCCGGTCTAGAGCACGTGCGAGATTTGGCAGCGGAGGAACAGATCCAGACTGTGCTGGTTCACGCGCCCGATCGCTTGAGTCGGAAATACGCCTATCAAGTTCTCCTCATTGAAGCATTCGCACGCCACGGAGTGGAGACCCGCTTTCTCACGGGGCCGCAGAGCACCACGCCGGAGGATCAGCTCCTCGTGCAATTTCAGGGCATGATCGCCGAGGACGAACGCGCGCAGATTCTCGAGCGATCACGGCGTGGGAAGCGCCACCGCGCTCGCGCGGGCGAAATCAGCGTGCTGAGTGGCGCCCCGTACGGCTATCGCTACCTCCGGAAAACGGCGGAGACGGCAGCCGCCTAACGTCGTGGACGAACCCGAAGCCTGCGTCGTGCGGCAGGTCTATGAGCTGTACACGGTGACCGGACTGAGTATCGGAGCCGTTACCCGCTGGCTCAACGAGCACGGCGTGGCGACGCGCACGGCGGGTGCTCGCTGGGAGCGGTCGACGGTATGGGCGATGCTACGTAATCCCGCGTATCGCGGCAGTGCGTGCTTCGGCAAGACCCGTGGTGCTCAGCGCCAACGTATCACGCGAGCCCTGCGCCTGCGCGGTGGCACCGCGAGTCGTGACAGCGCTGCCCATGAGCGACCGCGCGAGGAATGGATCGAGATCCCTGTCCCGGCGCTCATCACCGACGAGAGCTTCGCCCGCGCGCACGAGTTATTGCAGGAGAACAAGGTGCGCGCGCGGCGCCGCACGATCGAACCGAGTCTCGTGCAAGGGCTGGTGAGCTGCCGCCGCTGCGGCTACGCGCTCTCACGCACATCGACGCGGTCGAGCGCGCGCAAGATTCAGTATTATCGCTGCATCGGCGCGGACTCGTGGCGGCATCTGGCCGGGCCGGTGTGTACGGCCCGCCCGGTGCGGCAAGATCAGCTCGATCAGATCGTCTGGACCGAAGTGATTCGGCTGCTCGAAGATCCGGCGTTGGTGCAACAGGAACTCGATCGCCGACTCGTCGCCTCTCGCGCGGCCGACCCGACAAAACAGCGGGAGCAGACGGTGCAGCGAGAGTTGGTGCAGGTGGGCAAACGCATCGAACGCGTGCTGACCGCGTATCAGGAGGAACTAGTGTCGCTGGAGCAGCTGCGTGAACGCATGCCTCCACTGCGGGAGCGCGAGCGTGCGCTCGGCGCCGAATTGCAATCCATCGCTGATCGGCATCAAGAGCAGGCCGCGCATCTGCGCCTCGTCGAGCTGCTTTCCGCATTCCTGACGCGATTGCGCACGGCCGCGGACACGCTGGACATCCTGGAGCGCCAACGCATCGTACGCTTGGTGGTCAAGGAAATCCTGGTCGGCGATGACACCATCGTCATTCGCCACTGCATCCCGTTGCCGTCAGGTCCCCCGACCGACGACAGCTCACGACCGCCAAACGGCGCCGAGAACCCGCGAACCGGCGCACGTTACCTTTTGCGTTCGGGGAGTGAGCGGCCCTCCCTGCGGCGTACCCTCGGGTCGTTCCTGCACCACCCCGTGCGCCATCATCCCGACTTCGAGATAGCGACGCACGAGGGCGAGCATGCGACGATCCGCGATCCGGTGGCTCAGCTTTCCCATGAGCACATCGTGATTGACCCGATCGAAAAACTTCTCCAGATCGATGTCGACCACCCAGCGCCGGCCGCTCTGCACGTAACGCTGCGCCTGACAGACTGCGTCATGCGCTCGACGCCCCGGCCGAAAGCCGTAGCTGGACTCCGAGAAAGTCGGATCGAATCGCGGTTGCAGGACCTGTAACACGGCCTGCTGGATGAAGCGGTCGAGCACCGTCGGGATGCCTAACGTGCGCATCCCGCCGCCCGCCTTCGGAATCTGGTGCTGCCGCACGACGGTTGGCTGGTAGGTCCCCGCGAGGAGCGCCTCACGAA
>JBQTJS010000069.1:0-1566 GCA_052386875.1 Gemmatimonadaceae bacterium | reverse complement strand
CGCAAGACGTTTGGGTGGACTCGGGCGCTGTCGAGCTGCTCCCCGAGGGATCGCTGCTGCCGCGCCGCGTCGTCGGGAATCCACGCGTACTTCATGCCCCTGACGGCGAGTGGGCGGACGTCATCCTCCCGGTGGCGTCTACACCGCCGTTCCTCGTCGAGGCGCTCCCGCGCGCACTTTCACTGACGCTGTACGGTACGACGCTCAACATCGACATCGCCGCGCTGCGCAGCGACACGTCACTCGTTAGGTACATAACCTGGACGCCGCTGGCGAGCGACCGCGGTGCCCTGCTCATCCACCTCGCCGCTGCACCGTTCGGATACCAGGTCCGATCCGAGCCGGGAGCCCTCGTCGTCCGTGTGCGCCGTCCCCCGCGCATCCACCGGGGACGCCCCCTGACCGGGCTCACAATCGCTGTCGATCCCGGACACCCTCCAGCCGGTGCCACCGGACCCACACGACTCTACGAAGGCGATGTAGTCCTCGCGATTGCCGAACACCTCCGCGAGGAGCTGCAACGTCGCGGCGCACGAGTGGTCATGACGCGAACGACTACCGCGCCGGTCGCCCTCGGCGAGCGGCCGATCATCGCGCGCCGTGCCAATGCGCATGCCTTCGTCTCGATCCACCTGAATGCGCTCCCAGACGGCGTGAATCCATTCAGGGCGCACGGAACCGGGACCTATTACTTCCACGCCCCGTCCCACTCTCTGGCCGTCGCCGTACAAGCTGGAATGGTACGATCGATGGGACTGCGCGACCTCGGCATCTTCTATGACAACCTCGCTGTCGTAAGACAGACTTGGATGCCATCGGTCCTGTGCGAGGGGGCGTTCATCATGATCCCGGAGCAGGAAGCACTACTCCGGAGCACGCCCTTTCAGCGTGCCTACGCGCGCGGAGTTGCCGATGGGCTGCAGGAATACTTCCGATCGTTGGCAACTCATTGAGCGATCGCCCTTTAGTCGACCCCACGCGAGGGCTTGAGGCAGCAGTACTTCCGGTCGTTGCCAACTCATTGAGCGAGACGGAATTGCGAGCGCAGGATCATATCCGGTCCCGTCAGTTAGGCGCTTCTCACGCACTTTCAAGGCGACAACCGCTGGCACGACATTCGTGATGTGACTATTGTAAGTATCGCTTCCTACAGTACTTACGATGAGACTGGCGCGGAATCACGAGTGCGTCTAAAATGCGCGCCCACGCGAACCGGACTTGTTCGCGCTTCGCTTGTTGAGATCAATCCTGCACCCGCGGAGTTTTACGACCGATGACAGCATCCCTCGCCTCCAGCACGCCACCAGCCGGCGCTGTCTCGCTCCCCCAAAACGCGCGTACAGTGCTGGAGAAGCGGTACCTGGTGCGGGATGAGGCCGGAAAGCCTGTTGAGACTCCGGAGCAGCTCTTCTGGCGCGTCGCGACGGTTGTGGCGGAAGCCGATCGCCGATACGGCGCCTCCGCCGCAAGCGTCAACGCCGTGGCCGAAGAGTTCTATCGCTTGATGACGGGGCAACGGTTCGTACCCAACTCGCCGACGCTAATGAACGCGGGGCGCCCCTTAGG
>JBQTJS010000068.1:0-33014 GCA_052386875.1 Gemmatimonadaceae bacterium | reverse complement strand
TTTCGCGCCTCGCGTTATAGAGCAGCCACGACTTGTTTGATCGCCGTTAGGCGCTCCTGCAGCGCCGCGCGGCCGCCGGACTGCTCGATCCTCGCCAGCATCGCCGGCGGGAGAAACTCGCGGTCGGTGCACTCGATGATCGCGGCGATTTCCTGCAGCTCCTTCTCCAGCCCTTGCGTGGAAGGCATGAACCCGGCGACGACCTCGGCCAGAGACTGGCGTGTCACATGGTCCGCGCCGCTCAAGAGTGATTTGCGCAGCGCGCGACTGACGATCCCTTCGATATCCGCTCCGCTCAGCGATCCGCGCTGCGACTCTGGGATCTCCGGGACATCATCGGGAGCCAGCTTCGCGCCGAGCTTCTTGGCGAGGACGACGAACATCTCTTTCAGCTCACCCGTCTCGGTGGGATAAAAGAGGGGGATGTGAACCTCGGCGCGCCCCTGCCGCTTGATATCGATGGGGAGGAGATCGGGACGCGCCGTGAGCAGCATCCAAAGGATACGTCCACGATAGCGCGTGTCCCCCATCTGGTTGGCGATCATGCCGAAGACGCGGCTCGATGTCCCGGAGTCCCCCTCCACTTCGCGATCACCTAACGCGGCGTCGGCCTCGTCGACAATCACCATCACGGGCCCCATCGCCCGCAGCACCGAGAGGACACGTTCGAGATTGCCTTCGGTTTCACCGACGTACTTGGAGCGGAAGTTCTTGAGCACGACACATGGGATGCCGATCTCGCCCGCGGCGCACATGGCCATGAACGTCTTTCCGGTTCCGACGGGGCCGCAGAGCAGATACCCCATCGGCACGCTGTCGAGCGCGCCGCGCGCGATGAGCGCGGCGTCGTCGCGCAGGCGCTGCTTCGCCGCGTCATGGCCGATGACGGTATCCAGCTTCCACTTGGGTTCCACGAATTCCAGCAAGCCATGACACTGCCGCTCGATGAGTCGCTTCTTGAGCGACTTGAAAACGCTGGCGTCGAGCCGCTGGGCGCCGTCCGCGGCGGACTGGATGAGCGTCGAGAGGTCGCTGAGCGACATCCCGGCACTGAGTGTCGCCAGTTGCTCCGGTGTGTAATCCGACATCGTGCTCCAGGCATGCGCTGCCGTTACGTCGTGCACGAAAGTGCGGCGCTCGCCCTCGGCGGGGAGCGGGACTTCGATGGCGGCGATATGGGGATTCGTCGTTAGGCGATCGCTCAGATCCGATCTCCGCTCATCGATCAGCACGCAGGCCATCTCCAGACGCTTCACGTGCGCGCTGGTCGCCCAGTTGAGCAGCGTCACCAGCATGCCTGACGCGGCGAAGCTCGTCCGCCCGGGTTCCCCGGCTGGAAAGAGATACGAGGCGTGATTGATTATGAACGCGCTGCGCAGCTGCTTCTCGGCCGGGGCCATGATGTTCTCGCGCACGAACAGATCGAGCAAGCCGAGCACCGTTGCCGGGTCGTTCTTGAGCGTGCTGAGGTCGCCCAACCGTTTGCTGGCGACGCCGACCATCTCGCGCAGCCGCCGCTCATTGGCGCCGGCGAACACCCGTAATCCCCGTCCGAGATCGTAGTGCAACACGAGGTCCCAGCGGCCGAAGAGCTGCTCGGCGAGGAACTCCGCGATGCCGCCGTAGCGCCCGCGGTCCTGCTCGGCGGGATCGCATAGCGGCACGAGATCGAACGTGTTGCCGTAGAGCGCGAAGACCGACGCCGAGCCGCCGAAGTAGATGTCGGCCAGCGTGAGCGCCCAGGACGGATACCAGCGCGGCAGCTCCGTGCGGCGCGACCGTCGCCGGTCGAGGGCGTCTGCAATGTGTTCGTTAGGCAGCGCCACCCTCTACGCTCCGCGCGAGAGGACGCGGCGCATGTCCGCGGCGAGGATCGCCGGCGGCTCCTCCAGCTCGCTCTCCAGTCCCGTCAGATGCTGCAGATGATTGACTGCCTCCTCGGTCTGGCGCATGCTGTCGGCGGCCGCCGTCACTTGCACGCTCAGCGTATCGGGATCCTGCCGGCTCACAGCCATCTCCACGAGCGTGCGGATCTTCGTCTCGATGCGATCCAGCTCGATCCCCACGAATTCGGAGTCCTTCATGCTCTTGCGATAGTTCTCCAATCGTAGCTGCGCATCGGCCACGCTGTCGGTGAGGGACCTAACGATACGTTCGTCACCGGCGACCCCTGCCTTCTGTGCCACTCCCAACCGTTGTTGCATGTCCTGCAAACGTAACTCCAGCTCGCGTTCGCTGGTTGTGCTCAGGAAGCGCTCGAGCCCGGCTTGTGAGACGAGCAGTTTGAGGAACAAGAACAGGAGGCGATCGAGTGAGCTTTCTTGCAACACATCGCCCGAGGGGTGTCCGCTCGCCCCGTGCGCACCCCGTACGCCGGCAGCGATCTCGCGCATGTCGAAGCAGCGCTGCCGCAGCCCGAGGAAACGTCGCAGCGCCGGCGTCGGCAGGCTCTCGATCATGCGCTGCAAGGTGTGCTGTGCGGGGGCCGACAGAGCCCGGGCAACGCCGTGGCCGCGCTCCTGCGCGGCCGCTTTCGCGTCTACGGCTGTGCGGAACCGCGGGATGGCCGATAGCCCGGCGAGGTACGCCAGCTCGAGGCCCATGATGATCGGCGCCAGTGCCTCGCGCGCGGGAGAGAGCGCCGCGAACCCCATGGCGCCGAAGAAGGCCAGCAGGTTCCAGCGGTACAGGAACGCTTCCCGGAAATAGCGCATGATGCCGCCGCGTCCCGGCGACGCCATGCGTTAGGCGCTCCCCGCTGCCGTGCCTTCATCGGCCGAAGCCGCAGCGCCGGCGGTCGCGTTAGGCATCGCGTCTTGCGGAGCGGTCGCGTTGGCTGGCGCGGGCGGCGGCTCGCCCTGCGCCGACGCCTCCAGCGATTCCATCCGCTCGCGCAGCTCGCGCACGATCTCCATGAACTGGGGATGCGCATGCATCTCCCTGGCGGAAAAGTCCGGGAGCGGGATCGCCACTTCGCGCAGGACGGTCCCCGGCGCCGTGGAAAAGAGCAGCACGCGATCACCCAGAAAGACAGCCTCTTCGATGGAGTGGGTGACGAAGAATACAGTCGCCTGCGCCTCGCGCGAGAGGCCGATGAGGAGGTCCTGCATGCGCATGCGCGTGGCCGGATCGAGCGCGCCGAAGGGCTCGTCCATGAGGATGATCCGGGGCCGCAGGATCAGCGTGCGTGCGATGGCGACGCGCTGCCGCATGCCCCCCGAGAGCTGATGCGGGTACTTCCTGGCGTCGCGCGCGACGTCCAGTCCGACTTTGCCGATCCACTCGCGGGCGCGGGCGCGCCGCTCCTCGTTAGGCACTCCCTGACACTCCAGCCCGAACGCTACGTTATCCTCGACGCTGCGGTTGTCGAACGACGTGTAGTCCTGGAAGACCATGCCGCGATCGGCCCCCGGGCCCGCCACGGGCCGCTCGTACACGCGCACTGTTCCGGTCGTCGCGGGATGGTGCGGCGGCAGGCCGGCGATGAGCCGCAATACGGTCGACTTGCCGCATCCCGACGGCCCCAGGATGGAGATGAACTCCATGCGGTCCGGCAGGTCATGCACGACGAAGCTCACGTCGCGGATCGCGGTCGCGCCGTTGGCAAAGGTCTTCCCCACCTTGTCGAACCTAACGACCGGCGGCGTCTGCCCCTCGCTCATTCGTGCGCGCTCCGATACGGGAAGAGCCCACGCTGGAACCAGTACAGGATCCTGTCGATCCCGTAGGCCATGAGCCCGATCACGATGAGGATGGCGAAGATGTGCTCAGTGAGGCCGCGCCGCTGGCTGGTCATCAGCAGATAGCCGAGCCCGTGCCGCGCATTGACAAGCTCCGCCAGCATGATGTATCCGAAGGCGAGCCCGAAGAGGTTACGCAAGCTGCCGTAGATGTCCGGGAGCGAGAGCGGGATCAATACCTTACTGATGACTTGGCGCTGCTTGGCGCCTAACGTCTGTGCGGTCTCCACGTATCGGTCGTGCACTCCGCCGATGGCCCGCGCTGCATCGAAGAAAACGAACGGCACTGTGGCGATGAAGATGAACATCGTCTTCTGCGTCTCGTCGATGCCGAACCAAAGGATCGTCAAGGGGATCAGCACCGCGATCGGTATGTTGCGCAGGAACACTGACAGCGGCCCCGTGAACGCATCGAAGATGCGATACGCCCCCGCGAGGATGCCTAACGGCACGCCCACGATGATCGCCAGCCCGAATCCGGCGATGACGCGTTGCAATGTAGCGGCAGCGCTCTGCAGCAACGCCCGCTCCGTGAACAGGGCCGGGATGCTGCGAGCCACCTCCAGCGGCGACGGCAGCACCACCGGCGACACCGGCCGCGCCTCCGGCGTCGCGCCGAGCGTCAGCAGCCACCATAGCGCGAGCACCACGACCAGGCCGAGCGCGCCGACCAGCTTCTTGACGGCCGGCCGCGGCGCTGCGCGCAGCGCGAACAGCACGCTCACGATGCGCGGCGTCGGCCCTACTTTGCCTCGAGCGGATACACCTTGACCTCGACGCGCCGGTTCTTCGCGTGATTCATCGGATCGCTGCGATCGGCCGGCCGATCCCAACCGCGGCCCGCAGCCGTGAGCTGGTTAGGCTCCAGCGAAGGAAACTTGCGGAGCAACGCCTGCTTTACTGCATTGGCGCGCCGCAATGACAACTCCTGAACGTCCCCCGCTGTGACAGTCCCCGCATTCTTCATCGAGGCGTCGGTGTGTCCCTCGAGAACGATGCGCGCGGCGCCGAACTGGCCGGCCAGCCTGCCGGCCTCCTCGAGCACCGCGGGAACGTTAGGATCGTAACGGACTTCACCCGTTTTGCCGCCTTCCGTCTTCACGATCATCTTCTCGACCTCGTCAGAGTTCGGAAAGAACTGGATCACGATCGTCTTCGTTAGGATCTCGTCGCTCTCCGCCTGCACCGCCGACGCCGACGTCGGTACGAACTGCACGAGATATTCGTTCTTCTGATTCGCGTAGAACGGCTCGCTCCCCAGTCGCTGGATGATGGAAAAGTCCATCACCTGATCGAACGGAATCGGATTCCCTGAGACACTCCCGATACGGCGATACAGGAAGTACGCGGTGTTCCACGTCCGCTCGAAGTTCGTGGGATTGTTCTGATTGAGGAAGAACTCGCGGTTCTCCGCATAATTCGTCGCGTGCGCATCGCCTAACATCGACAACGCATCGGTCTCGGGGATGGAATAACCGGCCGCCATGAGCTTGGCGACTTGGGCCTTGGCGTCCTGCGATTTGAGCGCCTCCATAGCCTCGAAGATCCCGCGCACCAACCCTTCGACAATCTGCGGATTGTCCTTGGCGAAATCGGCTCTCGCGAACCACACGTCGGCGATGAGCTTGTTGGCCGTCTGCGTATTCACGAGCATGCGGTTGCCGCGCGCTTCGGCCAGGATGTAGATGTCGGGTGCCCAGCTCACTGCGCAGGCGATCTTGCGATCGGCATTGAAGGCCGCGGCCGCCTGAAACGCATCTTGCGTGAACTTCGCTTCCACGTCGCTGGGCTGCACGCCGCCGGCGATTAGTGTGTTGAGCAGGAAGAAGTGCGATGGCGAGTTCTGCGCGAGCACGACGGTCTTGCCGCGCAGATCGCTCACGGATCTGATGTTCTCGCGGCATACGATACCGTCGCCGCCATTGGACCAGTCGATCTGCTGATACACGCGCGGCATCGTGCGCGAGTCTTTGCGCAATTGCTCGACGAACAATGGGATCATGTCGAGCGTCGCCCAACCGATGTGCACCTTACCCGAAGCATAGGCGTCGCGCATGGCGACAGGGTCGTCGATCAGCACCAGCTCGAGCTTGAACGTCTTCCCTCCCGGCGCCTTCCAGACTTTCGCGGCCTTGAACCCGTTATTGGCAGCGATGACCGGTGCCCAGCCCGCCCAGACGTTGAGGGCCATGCGCACTGTGTTGTTGGCCAGCGGTTCGTAGGCAGACGTGCCGCGCACTTCGGGGAGCTTGCTGCCGGGGACGAATGTGTATTCCTTGACCGTCGTTAGGCTCGCGGCGTCCGGTGCTTCCATCCCCTGCCTCAGCGAGTCCAGCTCGTCGGAGCTGAGAGCCGCCGAATCCCCACCCCCACCCATGAATTCACCGCCCGAGAAGCGGCGCACGCCGTAGAAGATGAGCGCGCCGATGACGACGAGCATCGCGAAGAAAAATGCGGGACGTGGTTTGCCGGTGGACATGTCAGTTAGGCGTTAGGCGTTAACTCTTGCTCGCAACTCTATCCCGCGACTCAGTTCTTGTCCAACGCGGGCCCCAGGTTCTTCACAGTCTCGGCCATGGGCGCCGTCTCGGGTGACTTGAGCCCCAGCTGCACCTCGTACCGCGACAGAAGATCCTCTGCCATCGCCTTCTCCGCAGCCTCCTCGGCCTTGATCTCTTCGATCCCCTTGGACGACATGTCCGCCGCAACACGCGCACGACCACGATTGAGATCGATCTGCCGCTGAATCACCGATTCAATCTCGCCGAAGTTGGTCGTCACATTCATCTCGAACGACTCCGATAGCTTCGCGATCTCCGCTTCTGCCGCGCTCATTTTAAGCTCGGCGTGATACTTCTGGATCTTCTCGCGGACCTTGAGGATGTCCTTGTTCGCCTTCTGGATCTTGAGAAGGTTGTTCTGGTACGCCTGCTCATGCATCTCGAGCTGCTGCTGGTTGTTGGCTAGCTCGGTCTGCGTCTTCTGCAGTTGCACGGCGAGCTGGCCGGCGACATCCCGATTGCCGGCCTTGAGATGGGCCTTGATCTGCCCCTCGAGTTGCGCCGAGTTGGCCTTGGCGCTCGCTACCTGGCGCGCAACAGTTTCGACAAGCCCGCGATAGATTTCGAGCCCCTTGCGTCCTTCTTTCAGCCGCTCGGTCGCTTGATCGACCTCGAGCTGCATAACGGCGATGGGGTCGGCCTCGAAGAAGAAGTTGGCGATCTTGTTGAGTTGCGCGGCGATCGCGCGAAAGAACTTACCGAACATTGGAAGCCCTGGGTTTGGGTAGCGGCGCACTGTGCGCCGGACACCTGTAGCGCGACACTACGTTGCGTGGGGCGGTGCGCGTTTCGCTAGTCCCGGCGGCGGCCGTGGTGTGCCCGTTGCGCGGGGTCCCAAAGCGCGTCATTTGTGTGCGCTGGGCAGGCCGCGTAAAATCTTGGCTCGCAGACTCTCAACCTGACATCGTGCCGTACACCTCGCCCTCGCCCCGCTATCCCCTCATCCTTCTCGCCATCGTTGCCGTCGTGTTGGTCTGGTCCGGCATCGGCCCGCACGACCGCACCACCTGGTGGCTCGAGGTGTTCCCCATCCTGGTCGGCGCGCCGCTCTTGGTGTTCACGTTCAGGCGCTTCCCGCTCACTCGGCTCTTGTATACGCTGATCGCAGTGCACGCGATCATCCTGGCTGTCGGTGGACATTATACGTATGCGCGTGTGCCGCTTGGCTTCTGGGCACAGGATCTCCTCGGTTTCGCGCGCAATCATTACGATCGCCTCGGTCACTTCGCGCAGGGATTCGTACCGGCGATCCTCGCGCGAGAAATCTTGCTGCGCACGTCGCCGCTCAGACCCGGGAAGTGGCTCTCCGTGATCGTCGTGTCGATCTGTCTTGCCTTCAGTGCATGCTACGAGTTTCTGGAATGGTGGTCGGCGTTGTTAGGCGGTGAGGCAGCAACGGACTTCCTCGGCACGCAGGGGGACATGTGGGATACGCAGTGGGATATGTTCCTGGCGCTGGTTGACGCTATCGTGGCCCTGGTGACACTGGCGAAGGTGCACGACCGGCAGTTGGGGACAGCTACAATGGCGAGCGCCGAGTAGCGGCGCGAGGGGCCGCTCGCATGTCGAACTACCTTGCGCCTGGAGCCGATCGTCCCGACTATCTCGTGGCCTTTTCGCGCCGAGGTAGGCGATGCCGGCAACTCCCCAATCAGTTCGCAAACTCGCTGAAGAGCGCGGTGCTCGCATTGTCGATCTGAGATTCGTCGACCTGCCTGGGACGTGGCAACACTTTTCCATTCCCATCACGGCATTCGACGAGTCGCTCTTCGACGAAGGGATCGGTTTCGACGGGTCCAGTATCCGCGGTTTCCAGCACATCCACGAGAGCGACATGCTGCTTGTCGCGGACGCGTCGACGGCACGCTTGGACCCGCTACTGGACATCCCGACGATCAGCATCATCTGCGACGTAGTGGATCCCCTCACGCGCAAGCCGTACACGCGCGACCCGCGCTACGTGGCCCGCAAGGCTGAGAAGCATCTCAAGTCGTTAGGCATCGCCGAGGTGAGCTATTGGGGCCCCGAGGCCGAGTTCTACATCTTCGACGACGTGCGGTATGGCCAGTCGGCGCAGCAGGGCTATTACTACATCGACTCCGATGAAGCAGTCTGGAACACCGGCCGCGACGAGATGCCGAACCTCGGTTACAAGCTGCGCCACAAGGAGGGATACTTCCCTGTCCCGCCGGCCGATCAACAGCAGGACCTCAGGTCCGAGATCATACTGCGCATGATGGATGTGGGGATCGACGTAGAGGTGCATCATCACGAAGTGGGAACCGGCGGCCAGGGGGAGATCGACATGCGTTTCGCCGGCCTAACGAGTATGGCCGACCGGCTCATGTGGTACAAGTACATCATCCGCAATGTGGCGCGGCGGCACGGCAAGACGGCCACGTTCATGCCCAAACCGATGTTCGGCGACAACGGCTCGGGGATGCACTGCCATCAGAGCTTGTGGAAGGGGAACAAGAACCTGTTCTACGACGCGAAGGGGTATGGTCAGATCAGCCAGCTCGCGCGCTACTATATCGGAGGATTGCTGTACCACGCGAGCGCGCTGCTGGCGCTGTGCGCGCCGACTACGAATTCGTATCGCCGGCTCGTCCCCGGCTACGAGGCGCCCGTGAACCTCGTGTACTCGCAGCGTAACCGCTCTGCGGCCGTGCGCATTCCCGTGTACTCCAAGAGCGCCAAGTCGAAACGCATCGAGTTCCGCTGCCCGGACCCTTCGGCCAATCCCTATCTCTGCTTCGCCGCACAGCTCATGGCGGGACTGGACGGGATCAAGAAGAAGCGCAGTCCCGGCGATCCGATCGACAAGGACCTTTACGAGCTGCCGCCCAAGGAAGCGGCGAAGGTGCGGAGTACGCCCGGCTCGTTAGGCGAGGTGCTCGACGCGCTCCAGGCTGACAACGCGTTTCTGCTGGAAGGCGGCGTTTTCACGCCGGACCTGATCGAGACGTGGGTCACTTACAAGCGTGAGCGCGAACTGGCTCCGGTCAACCTGCGGCCGGTGCCGTACGAGTTCTTCCTGTATTATGACGCGTGATTGACGCCGATCACGACGATGTGCTCTTCAGGATACTGATCGCGCTCCAAGAGTACGCACGTGCAGCCGCTGTCCCTAACGATGCTAACGTACTCGCTGTCCGAGAGCGAGCTGTAATAGAACGATTCGCCGGCCATTGCGCCCCTCACCTCGCCGCCGGTCCCGCCGGCAGTGAAGAGCAAGGCTCCACCGGGCTTCAGCGCACGGCACAGCTTCTCGGCGACCGGCCGCTGCGACTCGAGCGGCAGATGAAAGGTGCTGTCCCAGGCGACGATCAGAGCGAACTGCTCGGGAGGTTCCCACCGGCAAATATCGCCGTGCACGAATGACACCTCCGGATGTCGTCCCTTTGCCAGCGCCAGCAGCGACTGCGAGACGTCGAGCCCCACGACAGCGAAGCCTGCATCCGAAAGCGCGGTGATTATCCGGCCGCCCGCGCCGCAACCCACGTCCAGCGCGGCGCCCTTGGCGCTGCAAAGGGCGATCGCCTTCTGCACGTACGGAAGCCCGGCGCGCATCGACGGCACCTGGCTGTCCCACCAAGCGGCGATCGCATCGTAGCGACGCCCAATTTCCTCAGGCTTCACCGTACGGTCCGAGCAGCGCGCTGATCGCCGCAACGACGCCCGGCTGTGTCGCCCGCGCGTGCACTTGCGTCACCCCCGAGCAGCGCACGACCTCGGAGACGGCGCGCTCGGCGGCAGCGAGCGAGTCGACTGCCGCCTCGACCAGAATGCCAGCCATGCCGGCGCGTCAGCTCACCGCTGTTCCACGGCGGATGATACCCTGCAGGCCACGTTGATTCAGTCGCCGGTTGAACTGCTCCAGATCGTTCGCCAGCAACGCATCCAGCCGCGAGCGGTGGGCGCGCGTCTCCTCCGCGAACATCTTCTGCACGGTGCCGTGCTGCGCCGTTGGACGGAAGTCGCCGCTCGCCATCCCATTGAACAGATAGGGGATCTGCGAAGAGAGCTTTTGCGGGAAACGTACGCCGTCCTGTCCACGCCCCGTAACGCGCAACTGGATCAAGTGCTCCTCGACAGCGATGAATTTCTGTTCCAGCAAATCGGCGGCGCCGCGTACGTCGGCCGTGGCCGGATCGTCGGCGAGTGTCTGCCGCAGCGCGACGAGCTGGCCGCGCAGTAGCTCTATCTCGTTGATCATGTCGGCCACGGCATTCACGTTGTCGTGCACGGCGAAGAGCGCGGCCACCTGCTCGCGGATCTCCTCTTCGCTGCCGCCGCTATTGGGATCCTTGCGCACGACGAGCTGCTGCGTCTGTGTTTCGCCGCCAGCCGTTAGGCGCACGCTATACGTCCCCGGCGGCATCAGGATGGCCACGCGCGGCGCGTTAGGCGGCGGCCGCCATCCCTGGGGACCCAGCGAGATCTCCGGCGCATACATCGGGCTGGTCCGCAGGCGCACCTCCCGGCTCGGCTCGCCGCGCAGATCCCAATACACGCGGTTCAATCCGGCGTTGCGAGTTCCTGGCATCGTGCGCACAGTGCGTCCAGCCGCATCCAGGATACTCAGCGTAACGTCTCCGCTCGGCGGCCCCTTGAGCCAGTAGTTGATGGACGCGCCGTACGGCGGATTCTCCCCCACTGTCATGTCGTGCGAGGGAGCCATGGGTGTGGATTTGAATTGAAAGCGGTAGGCGGGGCGCGGGGTGAAGAGGTGTACGGTCTTCTCGGCGATATCGCCGGTGAGCTGTTGCAGCGCGCTGAGATCGTCCAGGATCCAGAATCCACGGCCGTAGGTGGACACGACGAGGTCGTTGAAATGCTCCTGCACTGTGAGCCAGTACACAGGCGCGGCGGGGAGATTGAGCTGCAGCGGCTGCCAGTTCTCGCCGGAGTCCAGGGAGAAGTACAGCGCGTTCTCTGTGCCGAGGTAGAGGAGGCCGCGCCTAACGGGATCTTCGATAACGACGTGCGCGTAACTCAAGGGCCCTTGCGGGATGCCGTTGCTGATCTTGCGCCAGGTCTTCCCCAGATCCGTGGTCCTGTACACCCAGGTGCGCCGATCGTTGATCTGGTGGCCGTCCACGGTGAGGTACGCCGTGTTGGCGTCGTAGCGCGACGGTTCGATATTGGAGATCGTGCCTAACGTGGGCATGCCGCCGATGTTGGACGTGACGTCGTCCCACGACTTGCCGCCGTCCTGCGTCACGTGCACCCTGCCGTCATTGGAGCCCGTCCAGATCAGGCCCAATTTGAGACGCGACTCGCGGATGGCGAAAAGCGTGCCGAAGTACTCCACACCGATGTTGTCGCCTGTCAGGCCGCCGGAGAACCCCTGGCGCGACTTGTCGTTTCGCGTTAGGTCCGGACTGATCTCCTGCCAACTCTGCCCGGCATCGGTCGTCTGATGCACGTGCTGCGAGCCGACGTAGAGCTTGTTGCGGTCATGCGGCGAGATGTGCACGGGGAATGTCCAGATGAAGCGGTACTTGATGTCGCCGGCGGGGGAGCCGTTCACGGCAACCGGCCAGACCTCGACGTTGCGGCTGTGGCGCGTGCGCGCGTCGAACCTAACGACAATCCCGCCGACGCTTCCCGATCCTGACGCGCTGGACCATATGATGTTGGGGTCCTGCGGATCGGGCGTCGCCCAGCCGCTTTCGCCGCCGCCCACGGGGTGCCAATCGCCGCGCGGGATGCTCCCGCCGCCGAAACCTCCGTATTTGCTGTTGCTCGGTCCGCGCGTTGACGGGCCGTCCTGGCGATTGCCCATCACGTTGTAGGGAATCGCGTTGTCCACCTCGACGTGGTACATCTGGGCAATCGGCAGCTGAATGCGCTCCCAGGTACGCCCGCGATTGACGCTGATCGACACGCCGCCGTCGTTCGCCACTGCCATGCGATTCGCGTTGGTCGGGTCGATCCACATGTCATGGTTGTCGCCGCCCGGCGACGCTTGGCCGCCCTGCATCGCCGCGTTCTCGCCGCCGTCAGTCGACACTGCATAACCAGCCGTCAGGAAGTACGCCTCGTTTTCGTTCGACGGTGAGATGGCGAAGCGGAAGTAATAGTGCGTGCGCCCGCCCAGGTTGCGGTCGTACGAGATGAGGCGCCAGTTGTGGCCGCCGTCGTCAGAGCGCCACAGTTTGCCGCGCTCTGTCTCGCGGCCGTTCCAGGGTGCGCCGTCGCCGGTCTCGATGAGAGCGAAGATGCGATTCGGATTGGTGCGTGCAACGGCGAGCGCGATCTTGCCGACCGGTTTCGCGGGAAGTCCGCGGCCCGTTAGGCGCGTCCAGGTCGCGCCGCCGTCACGTGTTACGTAAAGGCCGCTACCCAAGCCGCCGCTCTCGCGCCCCCACGTATGAATCTCGATCTGCCACATCCCGGCGTACAGGACACGCGGGTTCTGCGGGTCCATGGCGAGATCGCCGCAGCCCGTGGAGTCGTTGACGAAGAGTATTTTGGCCCACGAGCGGCCGCCGTCCAGCGTGCGGAACACTCCGCGGTCCGGCTGCGGACCGTAGGCATGGCCTAACGCGCAGACGTATACGACGTCGGGATCCTGCGGGTGGATCAGCACGCGGCCGATGCGCCCCGTGGAGTCGAGTCCCATTTTCATCCACGAGCGCCCGGCGTCGGTAGACCTGTAAATGCCGTCGCCTAACGAGATATGCGAGCGGATGAATGCCTCACCTGTGCCTGCCCAGACAACGTTCGCATCCGCCGGCGCGATCGCCAGCGCGCCTATCGATTGCACCGGGAAGCCGTCGAAGATGGAGGCCCAGTTCGTCCCCGCATCCGTTGTCTTCCAGATCCCCCCGGAGGCGGCGCCGACGTAGTAGGTGTTGAAGTCGCCGGGTATCCCCACCACCGCAGTGACGCGGTTGCCGACAGGCCCGATATGGCGGTAACGCATCCCGCGCAATGCCTCGGAGGCGACCGGATGTTGCGCCGCGCCCGCCGCCGGAGTCGCGCGCCCGCGCTGCTGTACCAGGGCAGAGGCGGCGGCAAAGGGCGCGAGCAGCGCGGAGGTGAGGAAAAAGTGTCGCAGCGGATACAGCGTCATACGTATCTCCCGTTAGGCAGCAGCTTGGATCGCGCTGCGCATAAAATGCCCGGCCCCCCCGAGGGCCGCTAGATTGGCAGTCCCGGTCACCTCCACCTTCCCGCGGCTCTACGCACTGCGACGGCCGCCAGCGCCGCCAGCGTGGGCCAGCGCGCCATTAGGGCCAGCACGGCAGCACGGCCAGTGCAGCCAGTGCGCCAGCGCGGCCAGCGCGCCCAGCGCGGTCAATGCGGCCAGTGCCGCCAGTGCGGCCAGTGCGCAGGAATACTCGAGTGCCGGCGTCTCTTCCGGGCCGCCGAGCCTGGACACATCGTGAAGTAAGATGACGCGTTCCCCTTCCCCTTCCCCTTCCCCCCAGGCGTGTCTCCGGGCGAGGGAACGCATACGCTGAAGCGACTCGCGCCACTCGGCGATCTTGCTCGCACACTGCCAGCTCATGGACAAATCGCATAACGAGGTCACCGCCGCCGCGCACGACGACGCCGACGCATCCCGCGAGGGACGGCCGCGCGTCCTGCCGCCGGTCTGGTTGCTCATCGCGTTCGCCGCGATGTGGCTGCTGCACCGATTTGTTCCGCTCATCGACCTGGGCTCGCCGGCCCTTCGCTGGATCGGCGGCGCCTTTATTGTTGCCGGTCTCGCATTCATCACATGGTGCATCTTGCTCTTCCGACGAGCCGATACGAGCATCGTACCGTTCACGCAATCCGAGACTCTGATCACGTGGGGCCCGTACCGAGTATCGCGCAATCCGATCTATGCGGGCATGCTCCTCATTCTCCTGGGGGCCGCCGACATACTTGGTACTCTGACGCCGTTCCTGGTCATCCCCGCCTTTGTTTGGCTCATGCGCCGCCGCTTCATCGATCGCGAGGAAGTCCTGCTCGCGGCGCGATTCGGGGCTGACTACCTCGCGTACAAGAGCAGAGTCCGGCGATGGCTGTGACGAGCGCCTCGCGTGCGCGCAGGCCGGTGATCGGCGTTATGGGAGCCGCCGAGGCCTCGCTGGAGCGCGCGCATGCGGCGGAAGCGCTCGGGGAGCTGCTTGCGGCCGCCGGGTGGGTAGTGCTGACGGGTGGAAGGGCGTGCGGCGTCATGGACGCTGCGTGTCGCGGCGCCAAGCGTGTTGCAGGCAGCCTAACGATCGGCGTCCTTCCCGGCGCGGATGACGTCCCATCGGACCACGTCGACGTCGTCATTCGCAGCGATCTTGGCTACGCCCGTAACAACGTCAACGTACTGTCCAGCGACGTGGTAGTCGCGTGCGGCGTGGAAGGGCCGGGAACAGCGTCGGAGGTCGCCCTGGCACTCAAGAACCGGCGACCTGTCGTCCTCATGGCGCCCGGGCCTGCCGCGCGTGCATTCTTTCTGGAGCTTGGCGACTCCGGCACGCGCGTGCGCGTGGTCCAATCGCCCGAGGATGCCGTGGAGGCGGTCCGCCACTTCCTCGCAAACACTCTCGGTTAGATACGCGATGTCGCCTCATCGGATCGCAGCAGCTGCGCTTTTCGCGCTCGTCACGGCCACGCGCGGCTCCGCGCATGAGTTGCCCGCGCGCGAGTAGCGCTTATGCTCCGGTCGCGCGTCGCCTGGCTCGCCGCCTTTGCCGTACTGCCGCTCGGGCTCGTTAGGTCACAGGCAGCTGATTCCAGCATCGCACAGTGTTATGGCTTCGCTTTCGGCGCCTGGAGGCCGGCACTGGACCTCGTCGCCGCGGGCCACGAAGCCGCGCGCCTGCCGTCCGACGCCGCCAAGGCGCCCGGCGGCCGTGATTGGGCGTCCGACGCGGTACCTAACGACACAACTCTGCTCCTCTTTCCGGCGTGGTGGCCGGCAGGGGTACAGGTGACGTTCGCGCGGCGCCCCAGCCCCAGCCCCCGGCCCCTCGCAGCGGCGGACACGGTGAGCGGCTACGCCACGGCGTTCGTCGCCGACGCTCGGGCTGAGACGCCCCGCGCGACCGTCCGCTTGTGGCTGGTCCCATGCAAGTGATGCATCGTGTTTCTTCCTGACCTCTTCGCCCTGTCGTTGCAGGGGAGTGCAGACCGGGCGGCGCTCGACGCCGACGCCGACGGCCGCTTGCGCACCTTCACCTTCGGGGACCTCGACGAGCGCAGTAACCGGCTGGCCGCCGAGCTGCGGGCCAGGGGCGTCGAGCCCGGCGACAGAGTCGCGCTGTTTCTGCCTAACTGCGTGCCTTTCATCGACGCCTTTCTCGCCTGTCTCAAGCTCGGCGCTGTCGTCGTCCCGGTCAACGTGCTGTACCGCGAGCGCGAGCTGGGCCACATCATCGCCGACGCAGCGCCGCGCGGCATCATTACAACAGCGCCGCTGGCATCACACCTTCCCGGCGGGACGCCGTGCTGGGAGGCCGGCGCGCTGTCCGGCGCGGCCGCGCAGCGAGTGGAGCGACTCGACTTCGTTAGGCGCGACGCCGGGTGGCCTGCAGCCATCGTCTACACGTCGGGGACCACGGGGCGCTCCAAGGGGGCAGTGCTCTCGCACCGCAACCTCGCAGTCAATGCCGTGAACCTCGTCGCGTGCTGGCAGATCACTGCGCACGATCGCTATCTCGCAGCTCTCCCGCTTTTTCACGTTCACGGCCTGGGGAACGGCGTCTGTTCCTGGCTGGTCAGCGGCTGCCGCACGCGCCTGGTGGAGCGCTTCGACGCCGCGCTGGCGCGCGACTGGTTCGCGCAATTCCGGCCGACGCTGTTCTTCGGCGTCCCGACGATGTACTTCCGCATGCTCGAGTGGCCGCCTGACGAGTGCTCGCGCATCGGAGCCGCGATGCGTCTTTTCGTATGCGGCTCGGCGCCGCTCCCGGCGCGGGTGCTAGAAGCGTTTCAGGTTCGCTTCGGCCGCACGATACTCGAGCGCTACGGCATGAGTGAAACGCTCATGAACATCGGCAATCCGCTCGTGGGCGAACGGCGTCCCGGCAGCGTAGGACTCCCCTTCCCCGGCGTCACAGTGCGCATCGTCAGCGACGCCGGCGAAGCCGCGGCTGAAGGCTCCGTGGGAGAGCTGCAGGTGCGCGGACCTAACGTGTTCTCGGAGTACTGGCATGACCCCGAGGCGACCGAAGCGTCGTTCGTCGACGGATGGTTCAAGACCGGCGACTTCGCCGAGCGCTCGGCCGACGGCTACTACACGCTGCGCGGCCGCGGCGGCGATCTCATAATCTCGGCGGGCTTCAACATTTATCCGCGCGAGATCGAGGAAGTGCTGCTGGAGGTCCCCGGGGTGAAGGAGGCGGCGGTGCTCGGCATGGCCGACGCTGCGCGCGGCGAGGTTCCGGTTGCGTACGTTGTCAGCGACGACCCGTATGACGAGGCGCGGCTCCAGGAGACGTGTTCCCTCTTATTGGCGTCGTTCAAGCGTCCGCGCGCGTTCGTGCGCATCGCTGCCTTGCCGCGCAACGCGTTAGGCAAGGTGCAGCGCCACCTCTTGCCGCGCCCGTGAGCACGCCCCTGCTGTCCCTGATCGCGCTGTTGATCGCGATCGTCCTTTCCATCACTACACAGATCAATGTCGGGCTCCTGGCGCTCGCGTTTGCCTGGCTAATCGGCGTCTACGGCGCGCATCTCGCACCCGAGGTGGTGATCAGCGGCTTCCCGGCATCGCTCTTTCTGACGCTGGCGGGGGTTACGCTCCTCTTCGCGCTGGCGGAGGCCAACGGGACGCTGCACGCTTTGGCCACACGCCTCGTTAGGCGCACCAGCGGCAACCGGCGGCTGCTGCCGCTGGTGTTTTTCGTCGTCGCCTTTGCGCTGTCCAGCGCCGGGCCGGGAGCCATCTCCACTGTAGCGCTCCTGGCCCCGCTAGCGATGGCCCTCGGACGTCAGGCCGGCTTCTCCCCCTTTCTTATCGCGCTGATGGTCGCCAACGGAGCCAATGCGGGGAACCTGTCGCCTGTCAGCGCCGTGGGAGTGATCGCCAACACCAAGATGGCCGAGGCCGGGCTGGTCGGGCACGAGGGAAGAGTGTGGCTCTGGAATATGGTGACTCATCTCGTCGTCGCCGCGATCGCGTACGCGGTTCTGGCGCGTCGCCCGCGCCGCGAGGCGACTCCTCCGGACCCGCGTGAGGCGGCGGAGGACCCGCAGCTAACCGGCCGGATGTACCTAACGATGGCGCTGCTCGCCGCCTGGGTCGTCGGCGTAATTGCCTTCAAACTGCACATCGGCCTCGCGGCTTTCGCGGCGGCAAGCCTGCTGATCGTGCTGCGTGTTTCCGACGAACGGTCGGCGCTGCGTCTGATCCCCCTGGGCGTGATTCTGATGGTTTGCGGCGTCACAGTGCTGATCGCGCTCCTCGAGCGCACGGGAGGTATGGACCTCTTTACGTCACTGCTGGCGCGGCTCGCGTCGCCGGCTTCGCTCAACGGCATGATCGCGTTCATCACCGGACTTATCTCGACTTACAGCAGCACGTCCGGCGTGGTGCTCCCGGCCTTCCTCCCCACCGCCGGCGATCTCGTCGTCAAGGTCGGCGGTGGCGACCCCCTCGCAGTGGCACTGAGTATCAATCTGGGAGCGTCGTTGGTCGACGTGTCGCCGCTTTCCACGTTAGGCGCGCTCTGTGTCGCAGCGGTGTCGGACCACTCCGAATCGCGCCGGCTCTTCCGCCGGCTGATGGTCTGGGGAGTGTCCATGGCTATCGTGGGCGCTCTCTTTGCACAGCTGTTTGCCGGTGTCGTCGCGCGGGCATAGCAGCGCCGGACATGTGTCGAGCTGTTTACGCTTGCTGCGCTCCTCGCCCCTTCCGGCTCGCGGGAATCGCCAGCTAAGCTGCGTCCGCCAGGGTCACGATATTGCGGCCTCCCTGCTTCGATCGATACAACGCGCGGTCCGCCTGATCGATCAACGTCTCCGCGGTTGCGCTTTCCACCCACGATGCGGCACCCACGCTCGCAGTGATCGGCCGCACATCCCAGGCATGTTCTTCGATCGCAGCGCGGAGACGCTCGCCCATCAGCTTCGCCCCGTCACGATCGGTATCGGGGAGGATGATCGCGAACTCCTCGCCGCCGTGCCTTGCGATGAAGTCCGAGTCGCGCACCCCGCGCGAAAGGAGACGCGCTACCGCTTTGAGCACGTCGTCGCCACGGGGGTGACCGAAGGAGTCGTTGAAGTTCTTGAAGTGGTCGATGTCCAGGAGCAGTAGAGCGAAGCTTTGACCGGTGCGCCGCGCTCGCGCGATCTCTTCAAGCAGCCGTTCCTCGAACGCGCGCCGGTTCTTGAGACCGGTGAGCGAATCGAGAGACGCCAGAGCTTCCAGCCGCATGTTGGCATCGATGAGGCGCTCTTGTTGGGCGCGCAGCGTGGCGTGCGCTTCTTCCAGCTTCCGCTCGGACTCACGCCGGTCGGTCACGTCACGCGACGCGGCCTGGAGCCTAACGACTTTGCCGGACCGATTGAGAATCGTGCGCCATGAGGTCTCCACCCACACGTGCCGTCCCGAGCTGTGCAACATGCGGCACGTGAGCGCAGTTACCGGATCGCCGCGCAACAGCATCTCATGATGCTCCGTAGCACGCGCCCGGTCCTCCGGATGCACGATCGCGAACGGCCGCATGCGAGCCAGGTCCTCAGGCGTGAAACCGAACACGCGCTCGCAGCTCGGGCTCGCATAAAGCACGCGCCCCCCCAAGTCGTGCAGACTCACTACGTCGCTCGCATTCTCGGCCAGCAGCCGGAAGCGGACTTCGCTGTCGCGCAGTGCTTCCTCGGCACGCGCGCGTTCGACATGGCTCTCGTGCAGCTGCGTTGCAATCCATGCGACGAGTGCGCTGAATGAGACGATGCTGGCGACAACAAACAGCATGATGGCCAGCTCGGCGCCCACCAGTTCCGAGCGGCGCCCCTCCAGTAGGATGAAGCCGAGTAGGATCGGCAGAGCGAGCGCGGCCGGCAGGAGACGCCGCGCGAGCGCACCCCCCGGGCCGTCGCTTATGAGGATGAGCGTGGCGCCGGCTTGCGGCCGCAGTGCGAGCGCACCTAACGAGAGCAGCGCAATGCCTAGCGCGCTCGGCCGGGCCATGCGCGTGGCCGCGCCGATCGACTCGAACCAGCCGGCGCGGTACAGGAACGCCAGGAACACTGTCAGCGCGAGCAGTAGGTTGAGCAGCAACGCTCCCTGCGCCCACTTAACCACGGAGTTCCTGCGACGCAACAGCGCGAGCAGCGCCGACGCGTACAGAGCGAGCGCGAAAGCGCTGGCCGGCGACATCCGATTGTGACGCCCGTCCGGCGTCGATCGCATGGCCTCCTCGAAAAGGACCCTGTCGAGGCCCAGTTCGAAACCGCTGACGGCATCGACGAGGGCGAACGCGGCGACGCTGCCGACAGAGAGTGAGAGAAGGCGCGCGAACCGGTGAGCGTCGTTGCCAGGCTGCGTCGCGAACCACAACGCGGCGCCTCCGAGCGTGAGCAAGAGCGCCACGAGCGGATTAGTCGCTGCATGGTTACCTGAGCCTAACGCGCGAAGTGCCGGCGCATCGAGCAGCCAACCCGTAAGGATGACGCTGCCGAGGAGCGCCGCCGCCACCGCCGCCGCTCGGCTCCCCAAAAGCGATCGTTCCGGCTGCGCTGGAGGAGTCTCGGCGACGGAGATCGCCGGCATCGGCGCCGTCGTGCGCGGAGTATAGTGCGCCATTGGATACCCGTAAGACTCGCCATAAGTAATTGCGGTCACGGCACTTACGGCGTCACTGACGAGGCCGCGACCGTTACCGAAGAGCGCATCCGCGGAGACGCGCATAACGAGTATGTTCGGCGGTGTGACGCCGGCCGGCGCGGTGGTGCAACCTTTGCCGGCGCGCGACTTTCCAGCATGCTCGTTCCGATAAACGGCGTGTCCGGCGCGGCGCTCGTGGACCTCGAGTACTTGGGGCGCCGGGAGCGCCTCGCAGCGCTACTGCTCGAGACGGCCGACGGCCTCGCCGTTGTGGATCCCGGTCCGACTGTCTCGTTAGGCACACTCCTTGACGCCGTGCAGCTGGTCGCCGGCAGCAGCCCGCACGCGCTACGGTATGCGTTGCTCACGCACATCCATCTGGATCATGCTGGGGCGGCAGGAAAACTGGCTGCGCGAGATCATTCGCTGACTATCTACGTGCACCAGATCGGCGCGCCGCATCTCGGCGACCCCACCCGCCTGCTCGCCAGCGCCACGCGACTCTATGGCGACCGGATGGCGCGACTCTGGGGCGAGGTGCGGCCCTGCCCCGCCGATCGCGTCCGGGTAGTGCGCGACGGCGAGCGCCTAACGCTGGGGGGACGCGCTATCGATGTCGCCTATACACCGGGCCATGCGATCCACCACGCTGCGTACCTGGACGTCAGCACAGGCTTCGCGTACGTCGGCGACGCTGCAGGGGAGCGATTCCCGGGCGGCACGGCCATCATCCCCACGACACCGCCGCCGGATATCGACCTCGAGGCCTGGCGCGCGTCGTCCGAGAAACTGCGCGCCTGGCGCCCGAGCGCACTTGTGCTCTCGCACTTCGGCCTCTTCCACGACTCGCTGGCGCATCTCGACGCGCATGACGCCGTGCTCGCCGAGTGGGCGTCGCAAGTGCGGCGCTCGCTCGCTGAGCCGGGGCCGGACGAAGAACGAGCCGCGCGCTTTGCCGAGGAACGCCTGGCCGCGTTACGCGCGGCAGCCACTAGCGAAGCGGCGGCACGGATTCATTTGGAGCAGATCCGCGACTGCTGGCTGGGGCTGGCGCGTTATTGGCGTCGACAGCGTTAGGCGCCTACGGCTGCGTGGTTGCGTGGATCACCGGCTTGAAGAGCAGGCCGTTCTGCATGATCGAGTTGCCGCGCAGCACGAAGCTCTTCTCCACGTCGAAGTCCATCAGCACTGTCGTCGTGTCGTTCGCCGAGACCTTGACTCCCTCGCCCAGCTGCACCTTGATCCCCGACTGCGCCGCGCTCGGGAACTTTATCCCGGGCGTAGAAGCGCCGGTCAGCACAGTTGCGTTCTTGAGCTTCACGTCGGACTTCGCTGGATCGACAATCAGGCGCAGGGCGCGATACGTTCCAGCCGCGAGCCGCACCGTCCCTAGTGTCGCAAACTTGCCGCCACGCAGAGTCAGCAGATCGATCTTCGCGTTAGGTTCGGCCACTGTATGCCAGCCGGAGCGCGCCGCGTCGCCTGCGGCTAACGCCGCGTCGGCGGCGGCACTGTCGCTTTCCTGAAGGCGCGCATCCACCCTAACGATAAAAACGTTGACGCTCTCCACAGAGTCGAATGGGAATGGAGCGTCCGTAAGCCGCACGACAAGCGTCCCCAGGTCGGCTGCGGAGGGCTCACTGGCGCCGCACGCTATAACGGCGCCGACACATGCGGCGCGCACAAATGCTCGAAGCGTACTCATGAATACTCCTCCCATCGATAGCAGCATGCCTCTCGATAGCAACTTACCGGCCGCTCCGGACAGCGACATCAGTATTGAGTACGTAATTGACGCCTGGGGTGCCTTGGATCACGCAGCGAACTCGGCGTGCTCTACTGTTCCGGCTCATCTGGCATGCCGTACAGCCATGGCGGGGACAGAAAGTTTGGATGAGATTGAGACCGCGGGCATGGATCCCGCGGACGTGCCTAACCAGAGATATCACCCTAACCCTAACCGGCTCGACTCACATGCTACGCGCAATTGTCGTCGGTCTTATCGTTGGCGCGCTTGCCAAGCTCGTCATGCCCGGGCGCGACCCGGGTGGCATAATAGTCACGATCCTGCTGGGTATCGGCGGCGCGATCCTGGGGACATTCGTCGGCCGTGCGCTCGGCTTCTACGCCGCGGGCGAGGCTGCCGGGTGGATCATGTCGATCCTCGGTTCCATCATACTGCTGGTGATCTATCGGGCCGTGCGCGGGCGCAGACCGGCGATCTAGGGGCCGGTACTCGGGCCGCTACCGTGCTGGGCCGCCGAAGTCTGCGAACGGGAGTATGAGCGCGTCGCCGAGTAAGGCGCGCATTTCCTCAGCCGGCAGCGGACGCGAGTAGAAATACCCCTGCGCGTATTCGCACCCCAGCTCGCGTAGCACGTCTACTTGGGCCCGCGAAGTTACGCCCTCGGCGACGGCCTCCACACCGATGGCGCGCACCAGGCCGAGGATGGCGCGCACCAGTTCACGTGGGAGCTTGTCGCTCTCGAGCGCGCTGACAAAAGCGCGATCGATTTTTATCGCATCGAGCGGAATGCGGTGCAGATAGCTGAGCGACGAGTAGCCCGTACCGAAGTCGTCCAGGTGAATGCCGACACCTAACGCGCGCAACTCGTGGATCGTTGCCAGCGCCGGATGAGCGGCGGAAATAAGGGCGGTCTCGGTAATCTCCAGGTGCAGCGCCGAGGCCGGCAGCCGCGTTTCTCGCAGCGCAGCCGTGACGCCACGCACCAGCTCGGCCTGCCCGAACTGACGCACGGACAGGTTGACAGCGAGGCCTAACGGGCGATCACCGTTGCAGGCTACGAATTCCTGCTGCCACGCATAGACCTGGCGACATGCTTCGTGCAATGCCCAACGGCCCATCGGGATGATGAGACCGGTCTCCTCGGCCACGGCGATGAAGTCACTAGGCGCCACGATACCGCGCTCGGTGTGCCGCCACCTTATGAGGGCCTCCACGGATTCGATGCGTCCGGTGCTCAACGAGACGATCGGCTGGTAATACATGACGAACTCGTTCCGATCGACGGCGTGGCGCAGTTCGTTCTCCAGCTGCAGCCGCGTCAACGCCTCGGCGTGCATTGCACGATCGAACATCTCGAAGCGATTGCGCCCGGCGTTCTTGGCCCGGTACATGGCCATGTCCGCGCTGCGCAGCAGATACTCGGGACGCTCGTTCGCAGAGGAGCTGAGTGCCACGCCGATGCTCGCGGTGATCCGGTGTTCGTATCCGCCGATGTTGAATGGCGCGGCGAGTGCCTCGTGCACACGCTCGGCTACTAGCGCCGCGTCGCGCGCGTCGGCTACGCGCTCGAGAAGGATCGCGAACTCGTCGCCGCCTAACCGGGCGACGATATCGCCGCCGCGCACTCCGTCTTCCAGCCGCCGCGCCACAGCCACGATCACTTCGTCGCCGACGTGATGGCCCATCGAATCGTTGATGAGCTTGAAGTCGTCCAGGTCGAGAAAGACAACGGCATAGAGCGATTCGTCAGAACGCCTGGCTCGGTTGGTGGCCTCGCCGAGTCGCTTCATGAAGAACGCACGATTGGGGAGGCCCGTGAGGGCGTCGTGCAGCGCATCGTGCCGGAACTGCCGCTCGCGTAATTCCCGCTCGGCGAGGAGGTGGCGCAGCTCGAGTTCATTCGATGCTACTGCACCCAGCTCGTCAAGCAGCCGCCGCTCACTGTCGCTCCAAGCCGACTCGACGTCACGGAACGCGCAGAGCATCGCAATGGGTGCCGTTCGGTCGGGGCCTAACGAGACGATAGCGAGGCTTGCCAGCCCAAGCTCCGCGGCCGCGAGTCGCACATCTTCGGACGCAGTGCGGCAGTCCGTGATCGTCAGAACGCCCCCCTCAGTGATGCAGCGCTGGAAGAGACCGAAGCGCACCAGGGCGCCTGGATCATGCGCGAACCAGGGCTTGCCGTTCTGTCCTGCGCCGAAGGATCTGCGGTCTCCCCCCAGGAGCACAATCAGGGCGGACGATGCCGGCAGCGTATCGGCCGTCAAACGGGCGACGCGCTCCATGGACGCTGCAAAAGTCCCGCTCAGGACGCCGCGCCCGGTATTGCCGATCGCGGTTAGCCTGGTTGCGGGAGAACTGGTGGGCGTGCGCGGGCCCGTGGCTGACCGCGGGGCATGGTCGGTCACATTGGCAAGACGCCCCGCAGTTACCCGAAGTCACTCCGACACCGCGCTCCGGTTGGCAGCGCGCCGGAGAGGGAGCCTCCCATAATGGAGGACGCTACTGGACCTTACCGTGAGGCTTTACGGGGTCCGAAGTCGTCGTGCTGCCCCTGTGTGAGCAAGCTGACTCGCGGCCGGGCAGTGGTCCGGCCCATTACCAGCGGCCGCGCTCCCGCAGCCGCGAGACCGGTCCCCGTGAGGGTGCCACCGAAAGCTCTGCTTGCTGGCCAAGCGACGTGCTGCCGCGGCCTTGGGCGATCCGCAGCTCGACATCAGCGTCAGGCGAGAAGCTCTACCGTATCCGGGCGCGATAAACCACACCGCGGTCACTGTGTTAGACGGCGGTAGCGGCACGGCGATAGCGCGCGTCCGATTTGGTATGGCACCGCCTAACGCTAAAAGACGAGCCGATACACAAGTGCCACGTTGCGCCCCGGCTCGGGCATGATCGCTTTGATGCGCGACAGATGGTTGCGGTATTCTCGATCCAGCGAGTTATCGACGCGCAGAGTGAGGGAATGCAGACGGCTCCCGCGGACGAAGCGGAACCCGGCGTTCAGGTCGGCGACAACGTAGCCCGCCGTCAGTTCCTCGAAATCACCCAGGCGAGCTTGCCGATCCGCCCCACGCACGGCAGCGCCGGCGAACCAGTTGGGACGCTCGTAGCGGAGACCGAGCTCGCCGTGCAGCGGGGGTATTAGCGGCGGAAACTCGCTCGGCGGTATGAGTGTGGTATCGGCGTCGCCGAAGATCGGAATGGAATCGCGCGCTGACGTGAATCGCGCGCGCACGTAAGACGCTGTCGCATGCAACACGACGCTGGGGGTCACACTCCATTCCAAGCGCCCTTCTGCACCGCGGAAGTCGGCATCCTCATTGGAGAACTGCAGCAGAGCGGTCCCCCCCTCACGTCCCAGCTCGATGCGCCCACGACTGGATGGGAATATGTAGTTCGTTAGGCGGTTTCCGAAGAAGGCGATCTCGGCGCTGATATCGCTGCGATTCAGACGCGCGAAGACATCGAAGCCGAGTCCGTGTTCGTCAGCGAGCCCGGGGTCGCCAACCTCGAACGTGTTGGCCGCGAGGTGGGCGCCATTGGAATACAGCTCGTTGAAGTCCGGCGTGCGATATGCACGGCTCAGCGAGGCGCCGACGCGGAAGCCCTGCAGCGGCTCGTAAAGCACGCCTAACGAGCCAGACAAAGAGCCGAACGTCCGCGGCCGCACCGGGACGCGCTCGCCGCCCACGTCGATGAAGGTCCGCTCGCGCGGCGTGAATTTGGCCACATCGAAGCGCACTCCCGTCTGGAACCGCAACGCTCCTCTCCGCAGCTCCTCGACGACGAAGGCCGCAACAGTGTAGTCATCTGTCGACGGCGTGCGCAGCGAGCCGCCTGTCGTGATGTCGCGTACCTGGAGCCGCGCGCCGATGGCCCCCTGCGTCAGGACCCCGAGCCCATCATGCCGCGCCAGAAAGTCCGCGGCGAATTGCGTCTGGTCGAACTCCGTGCCGATCTCACCCTCACCCTCACCCACATGCCCCTCTTCCTCGTGCTCCAGCTCCTTGTGCCCGTAGTCCGTGAAAACAGCGGAGAGCTTCATTGTGGCGAACGGCCCGCGCGAGAGATGGAATTCCGACTCCGAGCGCAGCGTGTGCCGGCGCATCGCGATGTTCACCCCTTCGTCGTGCCCGCCGACGAAACCCCCCGGAATGCCGTAGTCGTTGCCGAAGAAACGGTAGGAGACACCGGCGTGGCCCCATTCACCGACGCGCGCCGCTCCGACGGCGGCGCTCGCGGTCGTCGCCTGTGTATTGGTAAGCCTGCCTAACGGGGTGCGCACATCCCCCGCGTCTCGCAGGCTCCCTTCGGCACGCAGCGCGAAGCGCCCGACCGGCAACGTGGCGTCGCCGCTCAGCGCAGCGGCTCTGCTGTTGCTCGCCGCGTGCGCGGTGAGCGTTGCGTGCATGTGCTCCGGCCGCGATGCTGGGATCTCTTCGCGCACGACGTTCACCACTCCGCCCATGGCCGAGCTTCCGTAAAGCAACGACATGGGACCGCGCACTACGTCGATCTGCCGAGCCGTCTGCACGTCGATTGCAACGGCGTGGTCCCCCGAGATCGCCGAGAGATCGCCCGGACGCTGCCCGTCCTCCAGGATAAGGATACGGTCGCCGCCGAGGCCGCGGACGACCGGGCGCGCCGTAGATGGCCCGATCCCCGTTAGGCTCACGCCTGGTTGCGCCGCAAGCGTAGCCGCAACTGTTCCTGCCAGGTTGCGGTCGAGCGCCGCTCCCGAAAGCGAGGTGGTGGGACTGAGGACCTGTTCACCGGTGCGCTCGGACAGCGTCCCGGTCACGACGGAGGGAGCAAGCGTGACCGCCGCGGCTGCCATAGCGATGCGCAATGTGACTGTATCGCCCCCCTGGATTGTGAAGCGGCGGGCGACCAGGCGATAGCCGAGTCGCTGCACCTGGAGAGTGTACGTATTCGGACGGAGGTTGCGGTGCTCGAATGAGCCGTCTTCGTGCGTGACCTCTTCGCGGTGCAGCTCGACGATGCGCGCCCGTGCCGCGACGACGGGCAAGCCTGTCGCCGAATCGACCACTGTCCCCACTATTGTGCCGGACCGTGTGTCCTGGGCATGGAGCGTCGCGGGGAGTGTGCCGGCGAGAGCGCTGAGCGCCAGGCCGCGGCGCAGCAACTGAATGATCATATGTATCCAATGAGACCGGCTGTGACCGGTGTTTGCCTAACGTTTATTGGTGGGCTGCGCGCGGCCTGGTTCTGGCCGGGAGCGGCGCGCGGCGTGGAAGACCGGGGACTGGCTGTGAACCTAACGCCGAGCGACTGTGCGTTAGGCGCGCGGCGGTGCGCGTGAGTGGAGGGCGCCGGCCGCGACCGACGCTATCCGCGCTCCGGTCTCCGCGCCGCTCAGGAGAGAGCGAGCGGCTGTCGGCGTCGCGAAGTGGAGCGGCGCGCTGCACGCCCCCGTCGTCGCCACGCGACAAATCTGGCACGTCGCCTCGTCGTGCGCGGCGCAGTCTGCGCCCGCCCCCGCTTCCACATGCGCGATGGACGCGTTTGCTCGGGCGGCCGCGTGTCCGTCCAACACACTCCCTGCGCCGAATACGCCGCCATACAGCAGCAGGACGGCGCCGGCTAAGAGACGTGTCACTCCGGATCGTTTCATCACGCGCGATTCAGTGCAGGGCCCGCGCCATGCGCAGCATGTGTCCCATTGCTATTCACGCTACCGCAGTGCTCGCCGCGCGTCAACGAGCGCCCTCGGCCTAGATCTGCAGCAGGGATCTCGCGACGAACCAGAGATTGGACGGCTTTTCAGCGAGTCGCCGCATATACCATTGGAACCACGCGGTGCCGTAGGAGATGAGCGCGCGCACGACGTGGCCTTCGCTGACGAGGCGCAGCTGGTCGGTCGTGCGGATGCCGTACAGCATGTGCACCTCGTAAGCGTCGCGGGCGATGCCGTTGGTCGCCGCATGTTGCGTGATGCGGTTCACGAGGTGCATGTCATGCGTCCCGAAGATCATGCGGCCGTTCTTCGCGGCGGCCGATTTTCTTGCGGCGGCCGCCTGCAGCATCCTCGTGGCAAGTCTGTAATAGGCGTCGCTGACGTCTGCGCGCGACTGCAGGGCCGCGCTCGCGCTCTCGCGGTACGCCCCCTTGACGAGGCGCACTGTGGCGTCGATGGCCAGGAGTGCCTCGAGATCCGCGGGCGAGCGATGCAGGTATGCCTGGAGCGCGAGCCCCGTGCGCGGATAGCGGCTGCGAATACCGCGGTACAGCTCGAGTGTGACATCCGTGTAAGCCGAGCCCTCCATATCGACCCAGAGGTAGCCGCCTAACGAGTGCGCGCGTGCCGCAATTGCGTCCAACAACTGTGCGCACTGCTCCTTCGAAATGTCCAGCCCCAGCTGCGTCAGCTTGACGGACGGTTCACTGTCCAATCCGCGCGCCCGGATCTCGTCGAGAACGTGCAGGTAGTGCCGGCACACGGCTTCGGCCTGGGCGCGTTCAGTCACGTTCTCGCCAAGCTGTGTAATGACACTCGCGATCCCACGTTTCTGAAAAGCCGCCGCGGCATCGAGCGCGTCATCCAGTCTTTCTCCCGGCATGAACTTGCGTACGGCGCGATTGGCGAACTTGCGCCGCGTCATTTGCGATTTCAGCCAGGGACTATCTGCGGCTTTGAGAAGCGCGACTCGTAGCATGGCCGCGAATGTAGGGGGACGTATGAGTGACGTCTACAGCGCTTCGTCGCCGGCACGCGCGATCTGCGCTGCCGCGCTTGCGTCGAGTATCCACGTCAAACGTGGTGCTTGCACGAGGGACGCCGGAAGCGGCGGATCCGCGCTCGCCCCGAGAATGGCGCGCGCGACGATCGCGGCCTTGCTCGCGCCGGTTACAAGAAACCAGACTTCGCGCGCGCGCGCGATGCAGGGGAGTGTGATCGTCAGGCGCTCGCGCACGGCGACACCTGTCGGCGCCAGCGTCGCCACAACCCAGCGCTCGCGTTCGGCGAGAGCCGGCGATGCCGGGAAGAGCGAAGCAGTGTGGCCGTCGCTGCCGATGCCTAACAACACCAGGTCGAGCGCCCGGCCGGCCAGAACACGCTCGTAGTCCGCGGCGGCGGCAGTGAGCGGCCGCTGCTCGCCCATCATCCTATGAATATTGGCGGCGGGCGCCGGTGCATGATCGAAGAGGGCGGCCTTGGCCATGCGATAGTTGCTGTCGGGATGCTCCGGGGGAACTCCGCGTTCGTCTCCGAAGAAGAACTCGACGGCCGACCAGGCCGCACCCGCCGGCCGCTGCCTAACGATTTCATGGTACATCCCTGCCGGTGTGTGACCTCCCGCCAGCGCAACCCGGAATAGCCCGCGCTCCGCGGTCGCCGCATCTGCGCGATCCCAAAACTCGTGCGCGGCCGCGTGGGCCACGGCCGCAGGGTCCCGCTCCACGCGCAGTGCGGCCGTGCTCACGGCACGAGCTGCCGCGCCTGGTCGGGCCCCCACGTCCCGGCCCTGTATGGATGCACCTTCCGCTCGCGCGCCTCGAGCAGCGGCTCATACATAGCCCACGCCGTTTCAACCTCGTCAGCGTGGACGAACAGCGTCTGGTCTCCCTCGAAGATATTCTGGATCAGCGTCTCGTACGCTTCGGGGAGCGCTCCGAATGCCTCGCCGTACTCGAAATGCAGCGCCTGATTGGCTGTGGTCAATTCATCTCCCGGCGACTTCACATCGATGTGCAGCGCGAAGCCCTCGTTAGGCTGCAATCTCAGGCGCAGCAGGTTGCATGCCGGTCCCGCGCCCAGGGTCGTGAACAGGCGCACCGGCGGCCGCCTGAAACGGATCGCGATCTCCGTCTTGCGCTCGGCCAGCCGTTTCCCGGAGCGCAAAAGAAACGGCACCCCCTGCCAGCGCCAGTTATCCACTTCCAGACGCATTGCTGTGAACGTTTCAGTCTGCGAATCGCGCGCCACGTCTGCCTCTTCGCGATATCCCCGCACGCGCTCGCCGTCGATCATCCCCGCCGTGTACTGGCCGAAGACAGCGTCCGCCGGACCGATGTCGCGCGCAGCCACGAGCGCCTTCACTTTCTCCGTGCGGATCGATGCCGCGTCCGTCGCGCCGGGTACCTCCATCGCGATGAGCGCGAACAGCTGCGTGACGTGATTCTGAACCATGTCGCGCAACGCCCCGGCCTGCTCGTAATAGCCCGCCCGCGTTCCCACACCGATGGATTCGGCGACGAGGATATCGACGCGCTCGACCTGTTGCCGATTCCACAGCGGTTCGAAGATGGCGTTGGCGAAGCGGAAGACGAGGAGGTTCTGAACCGTCTCTTTGCCGAGGTAGTGATCGATCCGGTACACTTGCGACTCGTCGAAGTGACGATGCAACAACGTGTTGAGCGTGCGGGCCGACGCGAGATCGCGGCCGAAGGGCTTCTCCACGATGAGGCGCGTCCAACCGTTGCTGCGCGCGAGACCGTGCTCGCCTAACGCTTGGACTGTGCCGGCGAACACCGAGGGGGGGAGCGAGAGATACAGCACTCTGTTCCCGGGGATTCCGCGCTCGCGCTCCAGGGCCGCGATGCGCAGGCCTAACGCGGGATAGTCGCCGCCGCTCGCTGCCGGCTGATAGAAGATGCACGACTTCGCCCAGTGCGCCGCGACGCCGGCTCCGCCGCCCGCCTGGATCACTGCCTCACGCGCCTGCGTGCGGAACGCCGCATCCGTGAGAGCTTGATCGCGGCCCACGCCGAGCACGGCCGTGCTCGCGGGGATGGCGCCGTCGGCCCACAGCTTCCAGAGCGCCGGAAGGATCTTGCGCTTGGCGAGGTCACCCGTAGCGCCGAAGATTACGAACGTCGCGGCGTCGCTGTCCGACAGCGGCATCGTTAGGCGTCTCGCTTCACGGCATGGCCGCCGAACTGCTGCCGCAGCGCCGCCAGCAGCCGGTCGCCGTACGACTCGCTGTCCCGCGAACGTAGCCGCGCGATAAGCGCCTGCGTGATCACCGGCGCCGGCACGTCCAGAGCGATCGCCTCGGCGACAGTCCAACGACCCTCTCCTGAATCGCTCACATATGGTGCGATCCCGGACAACGCGGCATCGTCCGCGAGCGCGCGCGCGGTCAGATCCAGCAGCCACGATCGCACAACCGAGCCATGCCGCCACAGCTCGGCGATCTGAGCCAGATCCAGCGTCAACGCAGATTTCTTGCGCAGGATGGCGAAACCCTCAGCGTAAGCCTGCATCATCCCGTACTCTATTCCGTTGTGCACCATCTTGACGAAGTGACCGGCTCCGCTCGGCCCGACGTGCGCCCAACCGCGCTCGGATTCAGGCGCCAGCGCCTGGAACAGCGGCGTTAGGCGACTCACAGCGTCAGCCGCGCCGCCAAGCATCAGACAGTAGCCCTCGGCGAGCCCCCAGATACCGCCGCTCGTCCCGGCATCGACAAACTGCACACCGAGCGCTTCCAGCTCGACCGCGCGCCGCGCGGAGTCCTGATAGTTGCTGTTCCCGCCGTCCACGATGCAGTCGCCACTCGTCAGGTGCCGCGTGAGCGTGTCGATTGTCGCCTGCGTCGGCTCACCCGATGGAAGCATCAGCCAAACCGCGCGCGGAGCACGCAGCAGACTGACCAGGTCAGCCAGCGATGCGGCCGCAATCGCTCCATCCGCCGCGCTGGCCTGCACCTTCCGCGGCTCGCGGTCATGAACCACCACCTCATGCCCGCTCCGCATCAGCCGAAGCGCCATGTTCGCTCCCATGCGGCCGAGTCCGATCATACCGAGTTGCACGCGCACGCCTCCGTGGTATCGCGGCCTGAGCGTGGCGCAGATAGCGCCAGCCGTCAAGCGTCTACGGCTCGCAAGGGTTGTCACCTGCCGTGCGACAGGTTGTCACGCACGCAGGCCCAGGCGCCACGCGCGCCGGCGAGGACGCAGGCGACCCCGGTGGCACGAGACCTGCCTTTCACACGTCTGCGGGAGGGCACATAGGCGGGCGACGCGGGATCATACGGTGCTGGCGTCGCCCGCCGACGTTATGGAGGCGATATGCATAACGACGAGCTGAAAGGAAAGTGGACTCAACTGCGCGGCGAGGCGCAACGGCGCTGGGGAAAGCTCACCGGTGACGACCTCGACATGGCAGCCGGCGATGCCAAGATCCTGGCCGGCAAGATCCAGGAGCGTTATGGGAAAGGGAAGGACGACGCGGAGCGCGAGATAAACGAATGGCTGAAGGAGCGTTAGGCAGAATGCGGCCTTTTGCGCTGGTCATTGCCGCCGCTGTCGCGGTCCTGGCGTGCCAGGTCGGGGAGTCGCGCACGGGCGACTCGATACAGGTGCGCGTGGATGTGACGGGGGAGCAAGCACGTTATCGCAATGCGACAGAGCGCCGCCTGGATGACATCGACCAGCGGCTCGCCGATCTCAAGGGACGCGTGGCCGGCTCCGCGCGGACGGCGCGCGACTCGCTGGAGAAGGAGATCGCGGATATCGAGCTGGTAAGCCGCGATCTGCGAGCGCGAGTCCGCGGCGCGCAGGTCGACACGAAGGAGGCCTGGGACGGCTTCACGGCGGACATTGATCGCGCCCTCGATGCATTGTCGGCGCGGCTGGACCGTCTTTTTACATAGATCGCACGTTTGCAGTTGCAGGGAACCAGAAGGCACCGCCGGGGGACGGTGCCTTTTGGCTTTCTTAGGGCCAGTTCGTCGTCAGCGCCGGCCTAACGGCGGCGCGCGCGTCCCGCCGCGCGCTACTGCGTCTTGGTCAGCTGCCCGATCTTCTGCCAGTCGGGCTCCGCGCGCATAACGACCGCTACGTGGAACGTGCTTGCATCTGTGGAGCTGGTTACGCGTGTCAACGTAGCCGACAGCTCGGCCGGCGACAGCTTGTACATGGCGCCGTTGCTCGCGTCGATGATCACGCCGATCAGGCCGCCGAATACGAGATTTCCCCACACCCAGCCGCTCGTCCCGCGCTCGAGAGTCGCCTCGTGCGGCGCGTAGCCGGCGAGCTGCAGCCTAACGACATGCGCGGTTTTCCTGGCGAGCCGCAACGTCACCGGCGTAGTGCCGCTGGCGACACCGTCCACCGTCACTGCCGCGCTCGGCGGCGTGCTCGTGATAGTGACTGCCTGTTTGGATCCGTGCACGATCGTGGCGCACGCCGACATCACAACTAGTGCGCCGGCCGCCGCTGTCGCGGCGGCGATA
>JBQTJS010000067.1:0-7455 GCA_052386875.1 Gemmatimonadaceae bacterium | reverse complement strand
AACGATCTATGCTGATACGATGGCTGTTCGCCGCAGTGCATCTCGTTGCCCTGGGGATCGGGCTCGGCGCCGTATGGACGCGCGCTCGTTTGCTGCGAGGCACGCTGGAACGTGCGGACCTGCAGCGTGTCTTCGCCGTGGATATATGGTGGGGTGTGGCGGCTTTGCTCTGGGTCGCGACCGGCCTCACGCGCGTGTTCGCAAGCATGGAGAAGTCCACGACGTATTACCTGCACAACCACATCTTTTGGACGAAGATGGCCGTATTCCTCCTTGTCATCGTCCTGGAGTTCCGGGCCGCTCGCACGCTCGCTGGTTGGCGCCGCCAGGTTTCCCGCGGCGGGATGCCCGATACGAGTGCTGCTGCAGGCCTCGCCAGGATCTCCACTTTCGAAGCGGCGCTTGTGGTAGTCATGGTACTGCTCGCCACCGCGATGGCGCGCGGATACGGAGCTTGAATCACGCGTTAGGCTCGTGAGATACTCGTTATGCAGAGGCTGCAGCCACGATGCTCGCCACACGGCTTGTGGCGGCGCTGACGCGCTCTACGAGCGCACCCGCCTCGTCGACGAGACCCTGCCCCGCGCTGCGGTCCGTGAGCGCCGCCACGTTGATTGCCACATTGTACGCTGCTCCCGTGCACGCGGCTTGCGCCAACAAGGCGGCAACTCCCGCGTCGGACACAGCGTTGCGATTGCCGCGTTCGGCGACCACCAGCGCCAGCTCGGCGACGTCCACGCACGCCCGCGCTGTTTCCAGCGGTACGTCCGCGGCAGCGAGGAGCGCTGTCTTGATCGCCGCCGCGCGGGAGACCGCCTCGGTCTCGCTGTCCTTGGGAAGCCTGTAGGCGTCCGTCACGGCTCCGTACGCCGCTGCATCGCGTTGGACCAATAGCGCGAGCACCCTGCCTAACGTGGCTGCCTTTTCGCGTACCTGCTGCATCTCGCTGTCTACTTCCGCGTATTTCTTGCGGCCGACAGTGAGTCCAGCGACCATCTGAACGAGCGCGGCGCCCAAGGCGCCGGCACACGCTGCGACGGAACCGCCCCCCGGCGCCGGCGTCGGCGCCGCTACCGCTGCGGTGAACGCAGCCAGCGTGGGCCCGCGGCCGGCCGTAGCATCGCGGACACGACGCTCCAGGACGATCGAGCCTATGTCGCCGCGCAGCTGAATGTGGTGCGCGCCGGCCCGCATGAGCGCCTGCTCCGGCACCAGTCCAACGATCTCGCTCCAGGTTACGGCGACACCGCGCGCCGCCGCCGCGGCACGGACGGCGTCGAACGCCTCATGCAGAGCCGTCTGCTCGAGATCCACAAGGTTCATGGAGACCTGCGCCTGGCCGTCCACCTCGAGACCTAACGCCTTCACACCCGGCAATCCGCCTGACGAAGCGCGTACGGCCTTCGCTACCTCCTTCGCGACGTTGAGGTTTGACGCCGGTCCCAAGTACACGTTGTAAGCGACGAGGAACGGGCGCGCCCCCACCGCGGTCGCTCCCGCCGTAGGGTGCACACGCGGCTCGCCGAAGTCGGGGAGGCGATCCGGATCGCTCGCGATCGTATCGCGCAACCCCTCGAACTCGCCGCGCCGGACGTCGGCCAGGTTCGCGCGATCGGCGCGCATGGCGGCGCGCTCGTACAGATAAACCGGAATGCCCAGCTCACGCCCGGCGCGCTCGCCTAACGCGCGCGCCAGCGCGATGCAGTCCTCCATGGTGCTCCCTTCGAGCGGCACGAACGGCACAACATCGGTCGCGCCGAGGCGTGGATGCGCTCCCCGATGAACCGTCATGTCGATGCGCTCAGAGGCAACGCGCATCCCCGCCAGCGCCGCGTCGACAGCGCGGGCGGCCGGCGCGACAAAAGTGATTACGGAACGATTGTGCGACGCATCCATCGACACGTCGAGCACGACCACCTCGTCAACCGAGGCGATGGAATCGCGGATCGCGTGGACAATGCCGGCGTCACGCCCTTCGGAGAAATTGGGAACGCACTCGACTAGCATCTGATCCAAGATCGAAGGTCACGGTCCAAGGTCTGACGGGCCCGGCGCCGGGTTGGGGCTCTCTCGATTTGCAGCTCCGTAGCTCCCAGCGCCCGGCGCAGCGCCCTGCAACGTCTCGAGCAACCACCTCTGCATAACGGGGTTTCCCGCCACCACACTTCCATGCGCCACCCGCTTCTCGGCACCGTGTATGTCCGTGACGACACCTCCGGCCTCGCGGATGAGCAGCAAACCGGCCGCGATATCCCAGGATGATAGCGACAGCTCCCAGAATGCGTCGAAGCGGCCGCACGCCACGTCCGCCAGGTCGAGCGCCGCGGCGCCGGCACGTCGCAGCCCGGCCGCCTGACGAGCGACCTTTGCAAATCCGTCGATATACGGCTCTAGTTGCTGCGGATCGCGGAATGGAAAGCCGGTACCAATCAGCGCTCTCGCCGGCATGCCGATCGACGAGACCTGAATGCGTGTCCCGTCGCGATAGGCTCCGCCGGCGCGCGTTGCAATGAACTGCACACCGCGCGGCACGTCATGCACCACCGCCGCCTCGAGGTTCCCGTCCACCAGGGCGGCGATGGATACGGCGTATTGCGGGTAGCCATGCAGGAAGTTGGTCGTGCCGTCGAGTGGATCCACAACGAACAGGAGTCCATCCCCGATAGCCTCGTCAGGCGACAGCTCCTCTCCGACGATCACAGCCTCACGATACTGCGCGCCAAGCAGCTCGCGGATGCGCGTCTCAGCGCCTGTGTCCACGCTGCTAACGAAGTCCGCTCGCGCTTTGGATCGCCAATCCAACTGGCGCAACTGCGCCGACTGGGTATCCACGAAAGCCGCGGCCTCACGCGCGGCATCGCGGCACGCACGCAACAAGCGATCGTTATCCACGCTGTGCGTTGATCGCTCGGCGCGCCTCCGATATGTTGCCGCCATGCCTCGAATCTTCAGCGGCATTCAGCCGTCCGGCGAGCTGCACATCGGCAACTATCTGGGTGCGGTGAAGAATTGGGTAGCGTTGCAGCACGAGATGGAATCGCTTTTTTGTATCGTCGACTATCACGCGATCACCATCCCGTATGAGCCCGCCGAGCTGCGCCGCCGCACGCAGGAGATGGCGCTGTCGCTGCTGGCGGCAGGGATCGACGCCGAGCGTGCGATACTATTCGTGCAGTCACGGGTGCCGGAACATACCGAGCTGGCGTGGATCTTCAACTCTGTGGCGCCGCTAGGTGAGCTGGAGCGCCAGACGCAGTTCAAGGACAAGGCCGAGCGCCAGAAGAGTGTGAACGCGGGCCTGCTGACGTATCCGGTGTTGCAGACGGCCGACATCCTGCTGTACAAGGCGGATACAGTTCCCGTGGGGGAGGATCAGCTGCAGCATTTGGAGCTGTCGCGCGAGATAGCGCGGCGCTGGAATGCGCGGTTCGGCGCCGACTTCTTCCCGGAACCCCAGCCGCGCCTGACGCCCACCCGCCGGATCCTGGGCCTGGACGGACAGACGAAGATGTCCAAGTCGTTAGGCAACACAGTGGGTCTGCTGGAACCGCCCGAGACGATCTGGGAGAAACTCAGACCGGCAATGACGGATCCTGCTCGCGTTAGGCGCACGGATCCGGGGACGCCCGAGATCTGCAACATCTACTCGCTGCACAAGGCATTCTCGCCGGCGGCCACGGTGGACCACGTCGCTGTCATGTGCCGCACAGCCGGTTGGGGCTGTATAGACTGCAAGCGCGTGCTCTTCGAAAGCATGCAGCAGGAGCTGACCCCTATGCGAGAGCGCGCCGCGGCGCTAATCGCCGAACCGCGGCGTGTGCAAGAGGTGCTCGACGACGGCGCCGCCCGCGCCCAAACCAAGGCGCGCTCGACTATGGCGGAAGTCAAGGAACGGATGGGACTTAGATAAGCTCCGGGAGTTACGTGCGCGGGCGCCGGTCGTCCTTCCAGACATGGAAAAAATCATCAAGGCGGCGATCGATCGCGGCGCGTCGGATCTGCATATCAAGGCGGGAGACGTCTTCCGTGCGCGCATCGACGGCAAGCTCGTCGCGATCACCAAGCAGGCCCTAACGCCGGAGCAGACCCAGGCGATCGCCCTGCGCCTGATCGCCGACGAGGAGACGCGGCAGAACATCCACACGTTGCGCGACTACGATTGCTCCTGGGGCGCGCAAGGAGTCGGCCGTTTCCGCGTCAACATCCTGCGGCAGCGCTCCAGCTTCATGATTGTGATGCGGGTCATTCCGTTCCAGGTCCCCACAATCTCCGAGCTGCTGCTCCCGCGCGTGCTCGAGGACGTGGCGTTAGGCGAGCGCGGCATGGTCCTCGTGACCGGAGTTACAGGCTCGGGGAAGTCGAGCACACTGGCGGCGATGATCAATCACATCAACCTGAACCTGCATAAGCATATCGTGACGTTGGAACAGCCCATTGAGTTCCTCCATCGCGACGTGCAGTCGTCCATCACGCAACGCGAGATCGGCGTCGACACCGAGTCGTTCAGGGAGGGCCTGCGCGCCGCGCTGCGCCAAGACCCCGACGTCATCGTGCTCGGAGAGTTGCGCGACCCAGAATCGATCGACACAGCGTGCAAGGCCGCCGAAACCGGCCACCTGCTGATGGCAACCGTGCACACCCCAGATGCGCAGTCCACGATCATGCGTATGGTCTCCATGTTCCCGCCGGAGGAACAGAACGTAGTGCGCATGCGACTCGCCGAATCGTTGCATGCGGTTGTGTCGCAACGCCTCCTGCCGCGAGCCGACGGCTCCGGGCGTATCGTCGCGGCCGAGGTTATGCTGGCCACACCGACGATCCGCGACATCATCACGGAAGGGAAACGCATCGCCGAGATCAGGGAGTTCATCGAGGAGGGAAGGGAGCAGTACCACTCGCAGTCTTTCGATCAGCATCTGGCCGACCTTGTCAACGCAGGGCTTGTTACATTTGATGTCGCCCGTGCGGCGGCCACGCGCCCAGCTGACTTCGACCTGCGCATGAATCTCTTGAACGTGAGAGGTCGCGCGGGGACGGGTCCTGGGAAGTCGTCGCGTCAGTCGGGCTCGGAAGGCGTCTCGCCCGGGAAGAAGGGTGGGAGTGGTGGGAAGAGCGCGAAGGGCGCCTCCTCTGACATCGAGCAACAGGAGAACGCCCTGTGGCCATACGCAAGTTCAGCGGAGTCTTCGGGCCAGTAGCGACGCCGTTTGCCGCGCGCGGCGACCTCGACATCGCCGCATTCAATCACAATCTCGCTGCACATTTCGCCGCCGGACTCGACGGCGTCGTCGTCAACGGCTCCACCGGGGAAGCGGCGCTGCTCGACGAGATGGAGCGCGCGCGGCTCATCGAGGCGGCACGCGATGTCACTCCGGCCGACAAGCTGCTGATCGCGGGCACGGGCGCCGAGGCGACCCACATAACGATTGATCGCAGCCGCCGAGCTGCCGCGTTAGGCGCGGACGCCGTCCTCGTCGTGGCGCCGCACTATTACGGCGATCAAATGAAGCAGGCCGCGCTCGAGGCGCATTACGAGCGCGTCGCTGACGCAAGCCCGATCCCGCTGCTCCTCTACAACATCCCCAAGTACATGCACTTCCGTCTGGAGCCGGACGTGGTGCGGCACTTGGCCGTGCACGACAACATCGTCGGCATGAAGGACAGTGCCGGAAACATGGACACTCTGGCGCTGTACCTGGAGACTCAGAATGCCACGTTCAGCGTCCTCACCGGCCACGGCGGCACATGGCGCGAGGCGCTCTCGCTAGGCGTGCGCGGCGGAATTCTGGCAGTCGCCCTCTTCGCCGGCGAGCTGACGCTGGCCGTACGCGACGCCGTGGCGGCCGGCGATGCCGGCGATGCCGCCGAATTGCAAGCGCGCCTAACGCCTCTCGCGCTGGAGATCGTAGGCAAGATGGGCGTCGCAGGGGTCAAAGCAGCGATGGATGCGGTGGGCTTGCTTGGCGGCGCTGTCCGCCAACCGCTGCCGCCGCTAACCGATGCGGAACTGCAACGCGTGCACGATCTGCTGGCTCACGCGGCCGTCGCACGCGCCGCGTGACGAGCGGCATGACATGAGCATTATCCTCCTCGCGCTCGTCCTCCTTGGTTGCTTATTGCTCGTCCCGCTCGGCCTTCCCGGGACGTGGCTCATGCTGGGGGCCGCCGTTGTCTACGACATTATCGGGCCAAGCAACCCAATCGGCTGGTGGGCCATCGGCGCCGGTATCGCCTTCGCCTTGTTAGGCGAGGTCCTCGAGTTCACAGTCACCACGAAGTACACGGCCAAATACGGCGGCTCGCGCCGCGCCGCTTGGGGAGCCATCATCGGCGGTCTCGTGGGAGCGTTTATCGGTGTCCCCGTCCCCGTGCTTGGATCCATAATCGGCGCGTTCGTCGGGTCCTTCGCCGGTGCGCTGGTGGCTGAGTACAGCCGTCGCGAAGCGAGCAGCGGGAGCGCGACTCGCGTCGCAACCGGGGCGTTGCTCGGCCGGGTCGTCGCGACAGCGGCGAAGCTGGCGCTCGCGTCTGGGATTGTCGTTGTGCTGCTTGCAGGAGCAGTGCTGTGAGCGTGAATAGCTGTACTGGCGCTTGGAGTTGACCGGCGCTCTCAATCGATTAACGCGACACATGCGCCGGGTAACTGGTTCTCTCGCTGCAGACGAAGTTGACCGGCGCTCTCAATCGATCAACGCGACACATGCGCCGGGTAACACAGAAAGAGCGCGGCGCCCGGCCGTCGGCCGGACGCCGCTGTGAACGTGCGCTGTGACCCCCCTACCGTCGCGCGGCGATCGCGCGGATCGTCGCGTCCCCCCCGATACGGCCCACCGCCTGCGCACGTCCATTCGTCAGGTCGACGCGATAGAACGTCGTCGCGTTCGCGTTGGCTTCGCTGGTGAGCGCGGCGATCGCGCTGTTGCCGCTACCCGCGATATCCATGGAGCTTTGCGACGTGAACTTCACACCGAGCTCTCCGACGGTCCGCATCTGGCCGTCGTTAGGTGACGCGAACGTCACCAGCGCGTCGCCCCGCGCGTCCAGCGCGAAGAGCGTTGTGCCGCTCGGCGGCGTGCCGCCGTTGAAGTCCGCGTTGGTGTACGCCGTCGCGACGATCTCGGCCGTGGTACCGGCGGAAACGTCGCCGGACAGGTAGCGCAGCGGGAGATCGACCGCGACAACGATACCAAGATCAGGGTGCACGCGCAGATTCAAACCACCATCGCCGTGCACACGAATGCGGTCGACGGCCGGATTGAAATCGAAGCCGAGCGACGTGCGACCATTGAGTTCGGCGATCGCTGTGGCGCTGACAGACGTCCCGGCTGGACCGCGCTGATCGAAGACGTAGAGTCGGCCGCTCGAGCCGATGCCGTACAGCTTGCCGTTTGCCGCGCGGAAGTCGAGGCCCACGATCGTCTCGCCGGAAGCCATGCCGCTTATGCTGGCGCTGTA
>JBQTJS010000066.1:0-2212 GCA_052386875.1 Gemmatimonadaceae bacterium | reverse complement strand
AGGAATACGACCGCGGGGCGCGCACGTACAACAAGAATCAATTTCCCAACTTCACTGCGCGGTCGATGCAGTTCCTGGTGCGCCTGGGCTACGCCGTGGTGGAGCCCGACGCGCCGATAGTAGGTCCGCAGGGACAGTGGAACAACAACTACGAGAACGATCTGCGCAACAACCTCTCGGCTGTGATCGATGAAGTGGATCGGCGCGGCCTGGTGGATCGCACACGCATCGGGATCGGCGGCCACAGCTACGGTGCCTTCTCCACCGTCAACGCGATGGTTCATACGCCTTTCTTCAAGGCAGGGATCGCGGGTGACGGGAACTACAACCGCACGCTGACGCCGCTGGATTTTCAGAGCGAGCGGCGGTCGTTCTGGGACGCGAAGGACACGTATCTCGCGATGTCACCGCTGCTGCACGCCAACAACCTAACGGGTGCGCTGTTGCTCTATCACGGCATGGGGGATCAGAACGTCGGCACGGAGCTGAGCAACTCTCCACGGCTCTTTCACGCGCTCAACGGGTTGGGCAAGACGACCTCGATGTATCTGTATCCTTTCGAGGATCACGGGCCGGCGACCAAGGAGACGCTGCTCGACTTGTGGGCGCGCTGGTCGGCTTGGTTGGATAAATACGTCAAGAGCCCGGCGAAGAAGGACAAGACTGTCTCCTGACGAGATTCACTTTAGCGGCTAAGCTTTAGTCGTCGCGGCACTGACACAGTGACAGTGGCGGCGCGCCCGGGTCGCTGCTGCGGCCTCACGCCGCGTGTCCAAACCGTTAGGCGCTCGCCGGCTGCCGGAAAGGCGACCTCGATGTCGACAGCTGCGCCCAGCGGCAACGCCAGTCCGAAATGCACAGGCTGCTCCCCTTGCGAGTTATAGCCTGAGCCCGCGTCCACCAGACGAGTTCCCAGGAGCCGGCGAGTCCCCGCGACGTAAAGGCGCACGACGGCGCCGGCGAAGAGGCTGCGGCCGTCTGCATCGACAACGCGCACTGCGAGAGACCGGCTCGCTTCGAGAGGAGGTAGGCTGTTACGCAAGAGCAAGTGCATGCCGTCGCCGCGCGCTCCGGTGAGGGCGAGGTCCTCGTCGCCGTCGCCGTCGAAGTCTGCCCACTGAGCGCCGTGGTCGGCCTGAAGTGCCAGAAGGTTCGCCGGCGTTACATCGGAGAAGCGATCCCCCTCGTTGCGGAACAGGTAGTCGCGATAGCTGACCCCTCCCGTCACGGTGCCGTTCACGTACAGATCGATGCGCCCGTCATTGTCAAAGTCGGAAAAGGCGCAGGCGTCATAACGCGCATCGATGGCGATCCCCCATGCGGCCGACGCGTCCGCGAACGTGCCGTCGCCGCGATTCAGAAAGAGTCCGTTGCGGCCGTAGTTGGCGGCGAAGACATCCAGCCGCCCGTCATTGTTGACGTCAGCGGCGCAGGGGCGCACGGTGCCGTTCGTCGGCTCGTTAGGTAAGCGGCCGCCCCACGCGAGCCCAGCCGCCGGTGCGACGTCTCTGAAACGGCCGCCATCGTTGCGCATAAGCGCATTGGCGTCACCGTCCTGGTTGGCCACGTACACGTCGATGTCGCCGTCGTCATCGTAGTCGAACCAGACGGCACCGACACTCCTGCGTGTGTCGGCGAGTCCCACCTCCGCCGCGACGTCGGTAAAACGGCCTGCGTCGTTCCTGTACAGCGCATTGGCGCGATCGCGCAAGGCGACGAAGAGATCGAGGTCCCCATCGGCGTCGTAGTCGACCCAAACAAGCTGGCGCACGGCTGCCGAATCGGGCCGCGCCAGGTTTGCGGCTGCTGTCACATCGGCGAAGCCCACGGCCGCATCGTTGCGATAGAGCTTCAATACAGAGCCGGGTCCCGGCGCGAAGCCTAACGCGAGATCCGCATCACCGTCCGCGTCATAATCCCCCCAGGCCGCCGAACGCGTGGCCCGCGCGTCCGCGACGCCCAGGGATGCCGCCACATCGCTGAAAGAGCCTGCATCGTTACGGTATAGGCGGTTCGCCGCTCCGTTGAAGGCGACGTAGAGATCGAGGTCGCCATCTCTGTCGTAGTCGGCCCAGGCGTTGCTCAGGTTGCCGCCGGCAGCGAACAGCTGCGGCTGCGTGGGCTCGAAGCGCGGCGCCACGTTGCGATACACTTTGCCCGCCTGCATCACGAACACCACGCGCTGCAGGGCACGGATGTCCTGCAGCGGGTC
>JBQTJS010000065.1:0-2346 GCA_052386875.1 Gemmatimonadaceae bacterium | reverse complement strand
TCGGCCTCGAACGCACCGGCTGGGTGGCCGCGGCGCGTCTGGCCGGCGAGCTGCTTGCGCTGGCGCTCATCGTGCTGCTGCTGCGCGATGCGTCGCAGGTGTACTACGTGCCTGTCGCCGTTTTCGCGGGCCAGGCGCTGCTAACTCTGCTGCTCATCGCCGGACTGCGGCGCATGGGCTGGCGCATCCCCGTTAGGCTCGACTGGGGCGCCGCACGCGACACCTTCGCGCGCTCGCGCCACCTCGTCGCATTCACGCTGCTCGGGCTCGTGCTCTTCAACTTCGACCTGCTGGTGATCCGATTCGTGCGCGGCAGCGCCGACGCCGGATTCTATAGCGCCGCCTATACGCTGATCGCCTTCGGCGCCAACCTCATAGTCGCCTTCGCGCACACAGTCATGCCTGCGCTTGCGCGTCTAGACAACGCAGGCACCGAGCGCACGGCGCTGTTTCAGCGTGCGATGCTGCAAGCGTTCGCCGTGGCTTTGCCGGCCGGCGTCGGTGCCTCGCTGATAGCACAGCAGATCCTCGGCACCGTATTCGGATCGAGTTATGACGGTGGCATAGCTGCATTGCGCATCCTGGCGCTGTCGCTCCCCCTAGCCGCGCTGCGCGAGATCCCCGTCGTGGCGCTGATCGCGAACGGAGAGGAGCGCTCTCTCGTTCGCGTCAACGCTGTCACCGCCTTATGCAACGCCGTCCTGGTGCTGGCGGCCGTCCCCCTGTTCGGCCTCGCCGGCGCCGCCTGGGCGACAGTGGCGACGGAGGTGATCAGACTCGCCCTCGCGGTGCGCAGCGCGCGGGAGGCCGGTTTCGCCGCCATAGCTGTGTCGCGTCTCTGGCAGCCCGGTGTGGCGGCGCTCGCCATGGCGGCCCTCATACTGCTCGTTAGGCCGAGTTTCCTGTGGCTGTCGGTCCTCTTAGGGGTGTTAGGCTACGCGCTTGCGCTGGCGATCTTGACGCGTGGCGGCGTGCTACGGCGCGGCCAGGCGTCGCACGCCACGTGAGGCACGGGTCGGCGCCGGCGATCCACGAAGCGGTGCGGGCGACCCGCTCCGCGTCAGGGCAGCGTCCAGAGCGACCTGGCTCATCCCGTAGAGCACGGCGAGAGCGAGATAGGTCAGCGCCGCGCTCCCCCAAGAGCCGAAGATCCCTGCGACTGCCAGTGCCACGACTGCCATCTGCACGAAGAAGATCTGGCGCTCCCGCGCAGGGTCCACGCCGCGGACGGCACGGCGCGCCCCCTGAGCGAACGTGTAAACGCTCAAAACAATGGCGAGGAAGGCAAGCAGCCCGAATACTCCGGTCTCGGCGAGGATGGTCAGATACGTGCTGTGCGCATCGCGCTGACCGCGCGCGGTGGGTTTGAACGCTTGCGCCGTATTCCGTGCATAGCGCCAGTGTTCGTAGGGATAGGCTCCCAGACCGACGCCGGTGAGCGGGTAATCCTTGGAGATCTCGGCTGCGACCTTCCAGATCTCGAAGCGCTGCTCGGCCGATCCGCGGTCTTCAGCGTCACGCAGCTCCCCCGACGTCGTCGCCGTTTGCAGGTTTTTCAGACGCGTCCAAACGCTCGATGGCGCCAGCGTGGCGATCAGGGCCGCGCAGACGGCGACGACCGCGAGCAGCTTGAGGCGTTTCCGTTGTCGCGCGAGCACGAGCAGCCCGAAGCTGGCGAGGGCGAGAATCGCCCCGCGCGATTGGGTCATGAAGATGACGACCGGCAGCAAGGCGACGCCCGCGAATGCAGCCCAGCGCAAGTAGCGGTGACGCTCGGTGTACAGATACCCTGCGGTGACGCCTAACGGGACGAACAGGTAGGCCGCGAGGTCGTTGGGGTTCTCGAATGCGTTGTTCCAGCCGATGCGGCCGAGCAGCGCGGCGTCGTAAATGAACTGATTGAAGAACGCTCCACGCACCGGATACAGGGCGAAAGCAGCGAGGTACAGGAAGAGGTAGAAGCGCAGGCGCGTGCGTTCCGCCAGCACGTTGAGTCCGACGAAGAATATCAACCCGATGCGTCCGAGGTTAAGGATCTCATCCTGGACGACGTTGGGGTACCTGGACGCAGGCATCGTTGCCAGCGCGACCAGGAAGAGGCAGCCAAAGAAGAAGAGCGGCAGCGGGAAACGGATACGTTGGCGGCCCACGAAGAGGCCGGCGAGCGCGAGGATCATTCCCGCCTGACCGACCGGGGCGATGTACGTGATTATCGCGACGCTGTAGACGCAGAATCCGACGAAAGCCGCGTTCCACTGCACCCCCTCCCAGGGCCAAACGAAAGAACCACCGCGGGCCGGCGCTGCCCCGGGGTCGCTCGTTAGGCGAGTCTCGCGCGCGGCGCTA
>JBQTJS010000064.1:0-6094 GCA_052386875.1 Gemmatimonadaceae bacterium | reverse complement strand
AGAATTACGAGCGCCAGTTGCGCGACATCTTCGCTGTGCAGGACGAGATCGCTCTCGCGATCGTCGAGCAGCTCCGCCTCAGACTCCCCGCGGACCTGCGCGACACTTCTACCCGTAAGCCCCTCCTGGAGGCATACGATCTCTACCTCAAGGGGCGGTTTTTCTGGAATCGGCGCACGGAAGAAGGCCTGCGGAGGTCGGTAGATTTCTTCACGCAATCCATCGCAAAGGACTCGACGTTCGCTCTGGCACATGCGGCGCTTGCCGATGCGTACAACGTCCTGGGCACCTACAGCTTCATGGCGCCACAAGAAGCATTGCCCAGAGCGCGAGCAGCGGCGGAGCAGGCTCGTACGCTCGACAGTACGCTCGCCGAAGCGCACGCGGCGCTTGGATTCGCGCTGTTCTGGCACGAGCGCGACTGGAGCGGTGCCGAGCATGAGTTGCGCCGGGCGATCGCGCTGAACGCCTCGTACGCGACGGCGCATCACTGGTATTCGCTCCTCCTCTCCGATTTAGGGCGGCACGACGAGGCAATCGGGGAGATGCGCACCGCGCTCAGACTGGATCCCCTTTCGCCCATCATCAGCACCATCCTCGGCACGCGCTACTTGTTCGCCGGGCAACTGACTGAAGCGTTAGGCCAGCTCGAGCGGACGAGAGAGATGCATCCTTCGTATCCGCTCATGCTCTTCTGGCTGGGTCAGACTCAGCAGTACCTGGGCAACAGCGCCGCGGCGCTGGCGGCTGCGCGCGCGGCCGTACGCAGCGACACGACGAATGCAATGATGCACTTGGGGCTCGCCCGGATATATGCCGCGCTCGGTCGCAACGAAGAGGCGCGGCACATCCTCGATGATGTCGCGAGGCGCTTTGCGGGACGCTTTTCGCCTGTACACGTCGCGTGGGTTCATGCCGCGCTTGGCGATCGCACAAAAGGAGCAGAGCGGCTCGAGGGAGCCTACCTAACGCGAGATGGATGGCTGAACAACCTGGCGGTCGATCCGGCGCTGAAACCTCTACTGGCGGAGCCGCGCGTGCGTCAGCTGCTGCAGCGCCTGCAGCTCGTGCGAGGGTGAGCGAGTGAGTTTGGCGGCAATAGTACAGGGCACCGCCTTGCGCGTTAGGCGACCAGCGTCAGTAGGGCAAATCCTCGGGTCTCACACCCACGTGATCCGGCTCCGGATCCACGTCGAACTGGACAACTTCGATCTCCCGTCGGCCTTGCAGCAGTGCCTTGGCCACACGATGCATGCCGTCCATAACGGCTCCGCTGGACGACAGGATTATCGGAAACGACAGGTCCGCTGCCTCTATCAACTTCAGGTGATCGAGCATCGCGCGCCACGTCGGCGCCTCATCCGTACCGAACCAGGCGTCGTCGAGTTCTCGGATCGCGCTCAGCGGAATGACCTTGCGCGGCAGCTTGCTCGAACGCTGCACCAGGCCATGGACGTCCCAGGCCAACAGGCCGCGACTCGACTGTCGAAAGTAGTACTGCTTGCGCACGCGAGCTCAGGGAGCGGCCGTAAGGCCCACGATCCTAGCTTCGGCACGCCCCGCGTCGATCGTGAGGATCGCAACGCTAGACATGAGATCGAAACGGCGCGGGCCGGCCGCCCCCGGATTAACGACGATACGCGAGCCATGGCGCTCGATGAGCGGGCGATGTGTATGCCCGTACACGACGACGTCGGCATCGTAGCGGGCAAGGAGCTTGGCAGGCGTCGGTACACCAAGCTCGTGGCCGTGCGTCACCTGAATACTGACGCCGTCGCTCGTTAGGTTCACACCCGCCGCCAGGCCGGGCGCATCCGGCGGATCGCAATTGCCGCGCACAGCGCGCACCGGTGCGATGAGCCCCAGCTCCAGGAGGATCGTTTCGCCTCCTATGTCGCCCGCGTGCAGAATCAGCTCGACGCCGGCGAGCGCGCCGTGGACCTCGGGGCGCAGCAGCCCGTGTGTGTCGCTGATGAGGCCGATGCGCCGCGGCATGCCGGCCGCCACCGTGACTACCGCTCGTTAGGCGGAGCGGACGGGTCCCAACGCCGCCCGAGGTCGTGCTCCACAGCGGCGTGATCCAGCACGCGCGCCACCACGAAATCGACCAGCGCAGCCACTCCTTCGGGACGGTTGTAGAAACCGGGCGCCGCCGGCAGCACCGTGGCGCCGGCGCGCGTCAGACGCAACAGGTTCTCCAGATGGATCTCACTCAAGGGCGTCTCGCGCGGCACGACGATAAGCGGCCGCCGCTCCTTGAGGGTAACGTCGGCCGCTCGCTCGATCAGCGAGCGCGACGTTCCATGCGCGATCGCCGCGACGGTGCCCATCGAGCAGGGGCAGATGATCATCCCGGCGGTGCGCGCGGAACCGGATGCCGGTGCGGCCCCCCGGTCGCCGTCGTCGAAGACTCGCACCACGGCGTCCCACGCCGGGCACCCGGCGCTGCCTCCGCCCGCGGCTTTCCCGCCGCCGACTACGCGGCTTACATGCTCCCTGAGCGCAGCGACGTTGGCGATGCCCGCTTCAGCCTCGAGCAGCCGCTCACCGTGCGCGGAAACGACGAGCCAGACCTGGCGCCGAGCCCTAACGAGTGCCTCCATGAGACGCACGGCATACGGCGCCCCGGACGCGCCGGTTATGGCGACTACCAGAGGAAGGGCCGCCCTATCCGGCACGCGCTCCACCGTATGTCAGCCTGTCGATCAAGACGAACACAAAAAACGTCACACTGATCACGCCGTTCATCGTGAAGAAGGCGGCATCCAGCCGCGACAGGTCGCTCGGCCTAACGAGCCGATGTTCGTATGCCAGCAGGAGCGTGACAACGGCGACGCCCGCGCCGTAGACAACTCCCACGGAGCCGCGCAGTCCGGCGGCGACGAGGGCCAATACAGTGACGACATGCAGCGCCCGCGCGACGGCGATCGCGCGCGTCTCACCTAACGCGGCGGGGAGCGAGTGCAAGCCCTGTGCCCTGTCGAAGACTACGTCCTGCAGCGCGTACAGAATATCGAAGCCTGCGACCCACGTCATCACCGCGACAGTCAGAGCGCCGAGCTGCCACCACGGATCGCTCCAGGCTCCTGTTACGGCCAGGTAGCCGCCCACCGGCGCAATCCCCAGCGCCAGGCCCAGCACGAGATGCGACCAGCGCGTGAAGCGCTTGGTGTAGCTGTACGCACAGATCCACGATAACGCGAGCGGCGCCAGCCAACCGCACAACGGATTGAGCTGCCATGCCGCCACGATGAAGACAACCGACGCGAGCGCCACAGCGCCGAGTGCCTCAGTGAGAGCGAGCGCGCCGCGCGGCAGCTCGCGCGATGCCGTGCGGGGGTTGGCGGCGTCGAAGCGGCGATCGACAATGCGATTGAAACCCATCGCGGCGAAGCGTGCCGCCGTGAACGCCAGCACAACCCATCCTAACGTCGCCAATGTGACGGGCCGCGAATACGACGCCAGCGTCGCGCCGACGAGCGCGAACGGGAGCGCAAAAACAGTATGCGGCAGCTTGACGAGATTCACGTAGTGCGTTAGGCGCGACGCCCCCGCGAGTGTCTGGCCCTCGCCGCCCCCTTCTCCCTCGCTCTCTCGCTCGTCTGTCCCTCTCATTGCGCGAGATCCTGCGATCCGCCGATGCGCCCGACAACTTGCGCCAGCGAGCGCGCAGTCTCCTGCAGCGTCGCTGCGGTCGCCTCGAGTTCTTTGGTGAGCGCGAGCTGCCGAGCGCTCACGGCGGCAGCGTCTGTCGTCGAGCGTGCCGACTCGCCGGCCGCGCGTGTAACGGAACCTGCGACGCCATCGAGGTCCTGGGCGAGCACACGCTGACGATCGGCAGCCGCTACAACCTCCGTTGCCAGCTCATGGGTGCGGCGTACTTCGCTCTCGATCGCGTGAAGCGCTTGCATTGTTTCGTGCATGAGCTGCTCGCTGTCAACCGAAGCGCGCTCCACTTCCTGGGCACTCTCCTGGGCCGCCGCGGCGCGCGTAGTCATCTGCCTAACGAGATCCTCGATGCGGTCCAGCGACACAGCACTCTCGCCGGCCAGCTTCCCAACCTCGTCAGCCACCACAGCGAACCCCGCCCCATGCTCTCCCGCACGCGCCGCTTCGATGGATGCGTTCAGCGCGAGCAGCTTGGTCTGGTCGCTGATGGAGCTGACCGCGACGGCGATCTCCGCGATCGTGTCGGTCGCGATGCGCAGCTCGGCCGTGCGCTGCTCAAGAGACCGCGCCACAACTGCCAGCGCGCTCACAGTTGCGGACGCAGCTCCTGCAGTCTGCACTCCCGAGCGCGCCCGCTCTTCCACCCCGCGCGAGATCGCCAGCGTCTCGGAAGCGGCGGTGTGCACGCCGCGCGCCGATTCTACGAGCTGGCCGGCGACACCGATGATCTGCGTTGTCGCCGCCACTGTGTCGGCCGAGCCGCGCCGCACGGTTTCCAGCGCCGCGTTTGTCTGCAATGCGCTGTCGCTCACGGACAGTCCGATACGTGTCGCCTCTGTCGACGCGGCCAGCACCCGCTCCGTGGTGCGGTGAGTCTCGCCGATGAGCCCCGCGATCTGGCTCAGCGCACTGCCGATTCTGGATGCATCGCCGTCGCCGTGTTGGCCGATGGCGGACGTCCAGTCCCCGCGGCCGATCGCGTCACCGACGCGCTCAAGCTGCACCAAGGGGCGGCGCATGAGGCCATCGAGGCGGCGCACGAACCACACTATCGCGATGCCGGAAAAGACCCAGGCGACGACAACCTCGGCTGTGCGCAACCCGCGGAATGCCGAAACATAGACGATCGTGCCGATGACAAGCAGAAAGATGCCTAACGTGCCGGCGACATCGGCCAGCACCGACGCGCGGAACCAGCGGCGCGTGACTGCGATCGCCACACCCACGACGATGAACATGAACGCCAGAGTCGCGTAAAGGCGCACGGGCGGATACGGGACGTCGCCCCAGATCTGCGGCGCAGCCAGGGCCGCCAGCTGAGCGCCGGTCACGTGGCAGGCCGCGAGAGACCTAACGAGGGCCACAGCGCATCGATGCGCCGCCTCACATCGGGCGCCATCTCGATCCGCTTGGGCCAGTTGCGTGTGAAGCCCTCTTCGGGCCACTTGCGCGTGGCGTCGAGCCCGAGCTTCGAGCCGTACGTGAAACCGCGGCTCGAGTGATCGAGCACGTCGATCGGCCCCATGCTGAAGCGGGCGTCGCGCTCGGGATCGATGTGGTTCAGCGCGATCCACCAGGCTTCCTCCGGATCGCGCACGTTTACGTCCTTGTCCAGGACGATGAGGACCTTGGCCAGCGACATGAGGCCGGCACCCCACAGCGCGTTCATCACCTTGTATGCATGGCCGGGGTACTGCTTGTCGATGGCCACGAAGACAAGGTTGTGAAATATCCCCGCCGGCGGCATGTGGTAGTCGACGATCTCGGGGACAGTGAGCTTGAGCAGAGGAAGGAAGATCCGCTCGGTGGCATTGCCGAGGTAGAAATCCTCCATAGGCGGCCGCCCGACGATCGTCGTCGCGTACACAGGATCCGAGCGCATAGTCACAGCCGTAACCTGCACGCGAGGATACAGGTCGGCTTCCGAGTAGAAGCCGGTGTGGTCGCCGAACGGCCCCTCGGTGACCAGCGGCTCGCGCGGGTCGATTACACCTTCGATCACCAGCTCGGCGTTGGCCGGGACATCCAGGTCGTTGGTGACAGCCTTGGCGAGACGTACCGGCGACTTGCGCAGAAAGCCGGCGAAGAGGAATTCGTCCACGTTAGGCGGCAGCGGCGCCGATGCGGAGTACACCGAGGCCGGATCGGCACCGACTACGATGTTCACCGGCATGCGCTCGCCGCGCTCGGCCATGTCGCGCCAGTGCGCTGCCCCGACTTTGTGGCGCTGCCAGTGCATCGCTACGGAATCCTTGCCTAACACCTGTACGCGATACATGCCGACATTGCGGATGCCGCGCTTCGGATCGCGCGAGCATACCATCGTCAGCGTGACATAAGGTCCGCCGTCCTCGGGCCAGCACGTGATGATCGGCAGCCGCGCCAGATCGATATCTCCCCCGCGCCAGACGACCTGCTGGCAGGC
>JBQTJS010000063.1:0-14663 GCA_052386875.1 Gemmatimonadaceae bacterium | reverse complement strand
CTGGGGCACGCGCGAGGCGTGCCTAACGAGGAGCCGCAGGATATCATCTCACCCCATGTCCTCTCAGCCGCACTGTACTCCGCCTTACCGGCGTTCGTGAGGCGTCCAATTATAGGGGCACCGTCAGGACCGTCAAGGCGCCCTCGTTGCCCTCACCGCTCCCCGGACCGTCAAGGCGCACTCGTTCCCCTCACCGCTCCCCGGCACCTGATAAGCGTCCCCCCCAGGGAGCCGGCGCCGGCCCTGCGGGCCGTCGGGACAGCCACCACGGTGCGTACCTCGACATGGCCGGCGCGGTGCGATGGTGCATATGGCCGTGTTCCCGGCCCTACGTGTCACCTCCGGCACCGTCTAGCGGACCCGTCGTTAGGTCGCAAGGCACGAAGTATGCCTCATTTCAGCAATGAGACGGATCGAGAGCAACATGTACTGGATTAGCGATGAACAGCGCGTTCGCGCGCTTGCGCTGGTATCGGACCGGCCGCTTTCGGCTCGCGAGCAGTTCGCGCGGACACGACTGCTCGCCGAACGGCGGCGGCGAGCGCTGTTCGCAGCGTTGGCGTTCCTGGTCGTCGGCGCCGTGCTTGTCTTTCGTTAGGCACCATTCGGCCGTACGGCACAGCCGGCGACTCGTTGGGCTCTAGCAGCGAGCCTGCCTGGCCGCGTGCTTAGAGTCTAGAGCGCTGCCAATACGTGGCCGATTCGCGCTGCGCAGCGAGCCTTGCCTCGCCGTGCGCTTAGAGCCTTTCCTCGCCCCTAGCGCTCCTAGCGCCACTAGCGCTGCTTGCGCCTAACAAGCCTTACGAGCTTGCCTAGCGGATCGTACATCTCGTCGACCACACGCTCCTTCAGCGGTATGATCGCGTTGTCAGTTATGGTGATCGACTCCGGACAAACCTTCGTGCAGCACTTCGTGATGTTGCAGTAGCCGATCGCCTGCTGCTCCTTCAAGTCCCGCAGGCGGTTCTCCGTGTCCAGCGGGTGCATCTCCAGCGCAGCGACGTGCACCAGAAAGCGAGGTCCGATAAACACATCGTGCTTGTGATGGTCGCGCAAAACGTGACACACATCCTGGCACAACCAACACTCGATGCACTTCCTGAACTCCTGCACGCGATCGATGTCGCTTTGCTGCATCCGCCAGGTCCCATCCGGCGCGTCCGGTGGCCGCGGCGTGAACTTCCTGATTTTCTTCTTGATCGCGAAGTTCCAGGAAACGTCCGCTACCAGGTCGCGCACATGCGGAAAGGCGCGCATCGGCTCCACTGTGATCGGTTCCCCCGCCGCATAGTCGCTCATCCGCGTCATGCACAAGAGTTTCGGCTGGCCATTGATCTCTGCCGAGCATGAGCCGCATTTCCCTGCCTTGCAGTTCCAACGGACCGCCAGGTCGCCCGCCTGCTCGGCCTGGATCTGATGGATGGCATCGAGCACCACCATCCCTTCAGATACGTCAGTCGTGAACTCGCGGAACTCGCCGCTACCGCGTTCCCCGCGCCAGATCTTGAACGTCGTGGGCGCCATCTATTTTTGCTCCTCGATGACCTGCTGCAGCTCTCGCGGCAGCGCGGGGAGCGTTACTCGCTCCAGCTCCATTTCGCCGCGCGGATTGCAGCGGATAATCAGGTTGCAGGATGCGTAATCGGGCGACTTGTTGGGATAGTCATCGCGGAAATGTCCGCCCCTACTTTCCTTGCGTTCCAGAGCGGCGCGTGTCACGGCTTCGGAAACGAGCAGCAGGTTGCGCAGATCCAGCGCAGTGTGCCAGCCGGGGTTGTATGCACGATTGCCGCTGACGGCAACGCGTGCGGCCCGAGTCTTAAGCTCGGCGAGACATGCGAGAGCGCGATGCAGGTCGTCCTCGCGCCTAACGATGCCGACGTAATCCTGCATCGTATCCTCCAACTCGTGCTGGATCGCGTAAGGCGACTCAACCGGGCCGGATCGCTCGAACGGCGCCAGCGCGTCGCGCGCGGCAGCCTCGACGTCGGCGCTATCGATGCGCGCCGCACCGTGTGTCTGCGCGAACTTGGCCGCATATTCGCCGGACCTCTTGCCGAACACCAACAAGTCCGAGAGAGAGTTGCCGCCCAGGCGATTGGCGCCGTGCAGGCCGGCCGCGCATTCGCCGGAGGCGAAGAGGCCCGGGACAGAGGACATCTGAGTGTCTCCGTCTACCCGCACGCCGCCCATGATGTAATGCGTCGTGGGACCCACTTCCATGGGAGTAGTCGTGATATCGATATCGGCGAGCTGCTTGAACTGATGATACATGCTCGGCAGCTTCTTCTTGATGTGAGCCTCCGCGTCAGGCAGCTTCTCCCTGATCCACGCGATGTCGAGATACACTCCGCCGTGCGGGCTGCCGCGACCTTCCCGCACCTCGCGCATGATGCAGCGCGCGACATGATCGCGCGTGAGCAGCTCGGGAGGCCGCCGCGCACTCTTGTCACCCTGCGTATAGCGCCACCCCTCCTCCGGACTGTCCGCCGTCTGCGCCCGGTAGTTCTCGGGTATGTCCTTGAACATGAAGCGCTCGCCGCGACTGTTGCGCAGCACACCCCCTTCGCCGCGCACCCCTTCAGTCACGAGGATGCCGCGCACGCTCGGGGGCCACACCATCCCGGTCGGATGGAACTGGACGAATTCCATGTCCGTCAGATCCGCACCCGCAAAGTAGGCCAGAGCATGGCCGTCGCCCGTGTATTCCCAGGAATTGCTCGTTATGCGGTAGGCGCGCCCAATCCCGCCGGTCGCCAGCACGATCGCTTTGGCGGAGAAGACGCGGAAGCTGCCGCCCTCCAGCTCGTAGCCTAACGCACCGGAAACGCGCGCCCCGTCCTTGAACAGCGCGACGATCGTCACCTCCATGTGCACGTCGATCCCCTGGTGCACGCCGTGATCCTGCAGCGTCCGGATCATCTCCAGGCCCGTGCGATCGCCTACGTGCGCCAGACGCGCGTATTTGTGGCCGCCGAAGTTCCGCTGCAGGATGCGGCCGTCCTGCGTCCTGTCGAAGAGCGCCCCCCACGCTTCCAGCTCACGCACGCGCGCCGGCGCCTCGCGCGCGTGCAACTCGGCCATGCGCGCGTTGTTGAGGTACTGTCCGCCGCGCATGGTGTCGGCGAAGTGCACGCGCCAGTTGTCGCGATCGTCGACGTTGGCCATCGCCGCGGCTACCCCCCCTTCGGCCATCACTGTATGTGCCTTGCCTAACAAGGACTTGCAGACCAGGCCCACGCGCACACCTTCCGCAGCCGCCGCGATCGCGGCGCGCAACCCGGCCCCCCCCGCACCCACCACGAGGACGTCGTGCTCCACATGCTCGAACGGCGGCGTGCCCGCCATCAGAGGATGCGCCAGTCCGTCCAGATTCCCATCGCGCAGAGCCTTATGTACAAGTCCGTGAAAGCGACACCAAAGAGGCTCGACCAGGCCCATTGCATGTGCGCCCGGTTGAGACAGCTGGAGCAGTCATACGCGACCTTTCGCACGGGAGATCGCGACAACCTGTCGAGCATGCCGCCTAACAAGTGGCGCGCCGAATGGCAACCCACTGTGTATAGCGCCAGCAGCACCACATTGCCGACCATAACGAGCGAACCCACGCCGATCCCGAAGCGACCTTCCCCGATCGCAGCATCGCTGAACCAAAAGGCCTTGTAGGCGTCGTAGCCGAGTATGAGCAGGAAGACCACCGCGAAGTAGAGCATGTAGCGGTGCGCATTCTGCAGCACCAGCGGAAACGCGCGCTCGCCGATGTATGACTTGCGCGGCTCGCCGACGGCGCAGCCGGGGGGATCCGCCCAGAACGCCTTGTAATACGATCCGCGATAGTAGTAACACGTGAAGCGGAAGAGCGCGGGAAACGGCAGGATGATCAGCGCCGGTGAAAACGGCAGCCACGCCGGCCACCCGCCGGGCTTGGGCCCCAGCCACGCATGCGGCGAGCTCCCCCACAGCTCCGGTGAATAAAACGGCGAGAGGTACGGGCCGTGAGTATAATGCGCGTTCTGGAATGCGGCCCAGGTGGCGTAGACAACGAACCCCGTGAGGATGATGACGACAGGAACGTTAGGCAGCCACCAGGCGTCGCGGCGCAAAGTCTCGCCGAATCGTCGCCGCTCCAGGATGGGCAGCTGGCTATGGGCCATGCAGCATTGTCCAGGTGATCGGTGTGTATGAGCGCGGGATGCGCGCGCCGGCGCGGCCTAGTGTCACGCGGCCAGGCAATGTCAATGTAACGAGGATTTACGGAGCACGCCGATAGACAATCGAGCCGCCCACGACAGTGAGCATGACGCGAGCAGCCCGCAGATCTGGGCCCGACCTGCGCGTCAGGTCGCGGTCCAGCATCGCGAAGTCCGCGAGCTTACCTGCCTCCAACGATCCCTTCTCTTTTTCCGCGAACTCGGCGCGAGCGGCGTTGATTGTATACGCGCGCAGCGCTTCCTCGACGCTGATCTTCTGATGCGGAACCCAGCCGTCCGGATTCTTGTCGTCCAGCGTGCGACGGGTCACTGCCGCATAGATCCCTTGCACGGCCGACGGGGGTGCGACAAACCAGTCGCTGCCGAAGGCAAGCTCGGCCCGCGCGTCGAGCAGCGAACGGAAGGCGTATGTACGGCCGGCGCGGTCGCGGCCTAACGGCGCATCGGCGAAGCGACCGTCGTCGATCGCGTGATACGGCTGCATGCTCCCGATGACACCTAACGCGCCAAGCCGGGGAATGTCCCTGGCGGCGATATGCTGCACATGCTCGATCCGGAAGCGCCGGTCGCGTGGCCCGTGTTCCCGGCCGACGCGCTCGAAGATGTCGAGCAGGGTGCCTATGGCCCGGTCGCCGATGGCGTGAATCAGCACGTGCAGCCCGGCAGCGTCCGCCCCCTTGGTCCAGGCATAGAGATCCTCCGGCGTGTTCACGAAGAGGCCCCGGTTGCCGGGAGCGTCGTTGAAGGGCTCCAGCATCGCCGCTGTGCGCGAGCCTAACGAGCCGTCGGTGAAGCCCTTCAGCGCGCCGATCTTCAGCCAGGCGTCCCCGCGGCCCCGCGCCCGTACCGTATCGCGCAGACGTTCCCACGTGGCAAGCGGCACTGCGGCGTAGATGCGCGTCTTGAGCCGGCCCGCCGCATGCGCTCGCTGAAATACAGCCAGGTCATCCCACGACCCCATGTTGTGCACGCTCGTTACACCCTGCTCGGCGACGTAGCGCATCGCCGCATCGAGGGCGCGGTCTTCCACCTCCGGCGGCGGCGCTGCACCGCGCAGCGCCCCCTCGAGCAATCGCATCGCGTTGTCCTTGAGGATCCCGGTCGGTGCCCCCGTCCTGTCGCGCACGATGGTCCCACCCGCGACGTCGCCCGTACCCGCGTCGACACCCGCCGCCGTGAGCGCACGCGTGTTGGCCAGCGCCATGTGGCCGTCGTAGCGGTTGATCCAGACCGGATGATCCGGGGTGACGGAATCGATCCAGTCGCGCGTCGGCAGCTCTCCTCCCCAACGCTCGTTGTCCCAGTCCCCTCCCCTTATCCAGGTTCCGGCGGGGACATCCGCGGCAAATGCGCGGATGCGCCTAACGAACTCCTCCGGCGTGTCGGCCTCTTTCAGTTGCACTGACGACAGGCGGAAGCCGCCGTCAACGAAGTGCACGTGGCTGTCGATGAATCCCGGGACGATGAACTGCCCGGCCGCATCGATCACCTCGGCTGTGCCTGCGATCTTGCGCACTTCAGCCGAGGAACCGACCAGGGCGATACGCTCGCCCGCGACGGCGAGCGCGTCTGCCCACGGCCGCGCGGCGTTCCCGGCCCAGATCCGCCCGTTGACGACCGCCAGCGTTATAGCGCCGGTACCCACATACCCGCCTCCCTGCGCCGGGGGACGCTCGCCGTTCATGCCGCAGCCGATGAGCGCCAGCAGAGCGACGTTGCCATGGATCCGCATTCGCGTTAGGCGGCCGCGCTCAGAACGGGGTGAACGCCGGCGGGGTCACCTTGTTCAGCGCTGCTCCATCGCATCGCGGATGTCGAGCAAGATCTCGAAGTACAGCTGTTCGCGCCGGTAGGCGAAATCGAGCGTCGCCATCTGCGCGTCGTCACCGCTGGCTTTGGCGCGCTCGAATGCCTCGCGATACATGTCGTCGAGGTTGCCGAGGATACGGTCTCTGGTCCGGAACATACGGGTCCTCTCGATGGCGCGAGGGGTGAGTCGCGGAGGTTCGTCGGGCACCGCGTCCGGCGGTTTGTCGAACGCCTCGACCAGATACCGTTTCGCGGCACCCATGAAAAGGCGTCGAGGCTTGAAGGGATCGAGTATCAAAAGAATGCGCGTGCCTGACGCGCGCGAAGGAGATAGTGCCCGGCGGCTCGGCAACATAGGGCCGCGATCGGTTAGGAGCAACGCCGTTCCCGCAAGGCTACATTGCGCCGCCGAGAGCGCCTAGATTTACAGGTTGGAGGTTGTCTCAATGAACAACATGAAAGTCTTTGCCCTGATGGCCGGCATGACCGCCCTGTTTATAGTGGTCGGCGGCGCTTTGGGCGGCCAGAACGGAATGTTCCTCGCGCTCGCGTTCGCCGGCGTGATGAACTTCGCGATGTATTTCATGTCGTCCAAGATGGTGCTCAAGGCATACAGAGCGCAGGTCGTCGACGCGAATCAGGCGCCGGAGCTGTACGCAATGGTAGATCGCTTGCGCCAGCGGGCCGGTCTCCCCATGCCAACAGTGGCCATCGCGCCGCACGACCAGCCTAACGCCTTTGCCACCGGTCGTAATCCGGAGCATGCCGTCGTCTGCGTTACGCAAGGCCTCGTAAGTCTCATGTCGCGCGACGAGATCGAGGGAGTGATCGCGCACGAGCTGGCGCACATCAAGAACCGCGACATGCTCCTGCAGACGCTGACAGCGACGATGGCCGGTGCCATCAGCAGCATCGCGCACCTGGGATTCTTCTTCGGCGGCGGCAGCAGCGATGACGGTGACAGCCATCCCTTTGCCGGTCTCCTGCTCCTGATCATTGCCCCGCTCGCGGCCACGATCATTCAGCTCGCCATATCGCGCCAACGTGAGTTCAAGGCAGACGCCGTCGGAGCGGAGATCGCCGGTCGCCCGGTCGGCTTGGCGAACGCGCTGCGCAAGCTCGACGCGGCAGCCAAGCAGGTGCCCATGCATGTGGATCCTGCGATGGCCCCATTGGCGATCGTGAATCCGCTCTCGGCACTGCGCGGCGTCACGGCGTTATTCTCCACGCACCCGAGCACGGAACAGCGCATCGCGCGGCTGGAAGCGCTCGCTATTCGTTAGGCTCGAGCCTGTAGAAGACGGCGTCCTCCACGACGCGGCCCTGCTTCAGGTGCTCTACGACGATGCGCTCCAGCAGCTGCGGCGTGACCGGCGCGTACCAAACCCCTTCGGGGTACACAACGACCACCGGTCCGCCGGCACACACACCTAGGCACGGGGTTTCGCTCCGTTTGACGCGCTGGGCGCCGAACAGCAGGTCTTCGCGTTCCAGCAGTTGCGGCAGCAGACTGTACAGAGCATGTCCCGCGCGGCTCGGTGAGCAGAACTCTCCGGTGCAGATGACGATGTGCCGGCTGTAGGGCTCCAGGAACGCGCGCGCATCGGTCATGCGGCCAATGCTAGTCGCTGCTACGTTTCGCCGCATGACTACGGTGAACTTTCCCACACGCGGCGGGGCGCCGGCCGGCCGAGTGAATCATGTGACTGTCGAGTGGAAGGGTGAGCATCGTTTTGAGGGGGGCCGCGCCGGACACACGCAGGTGAGCTTCGATTCAGCGGGGACGAGCGGCCCGGGGCCGGTGGACGCCCTGCTCGTCGCGTTAGGCACTTGTGCCGCGATCGACGTGATCGAGATCCTCGCCAAACGGCGCACGCCGGTGGAGTCGCTGACGATGGAAGTGCGCGGCGCGCGTGCGGATGCTGTCCCGGCGCGCCTGATCGGCGCCGAGCTTTATTACAGGATCAGCGGCGCCGGGATCGAGCGCACGCATGCGGAGCGGGCCATTGCGTTGGCCGTGGACAAATACTGTTCTGTGCGTAGCTCGCTGGATCCGGAGATCCCGATCTGTTGGAAGCTGGACTTGAGCCCGACCGCGCCCGAATAGAAGCGCTGAGGCGCGCGAGGTAAATGCCCGCGCGCCTCGTCGGGTCCGCTACGCCGGTCGGCCGCCGCTACCTAACGACTGTCGTGCTGTCGCGGCCGTTGCCGCTACGCGCCGCCATCACCACCAGCACGATCAATACGAGCAAAGCAATCGCGCCCAGAGCGATCCAGACCGGGTCTGTATACCAGACCGTGCCGCGGTCCTCCTGGGTGATGTTGACATCGACCTTGGGTGGATCCTGAACTTGCTGCACGGCGGAGACCGCCAGCGGCAACGCGGCTACAGTGGCTGTGTTCGAGCCGCCGACATCATGCGCCGCGGCCGGGGCAGCAAGGCTGGTCACGAAAAACAGCGCAGCGGCCGCTGGGAGAATCCTTGTAACACGCATATTCACTCCGGAGAGATGGACGAGGACGGCTAGTCGCTCGGCTGTATGGGCCAAGCCACTGCAGCACCCTCCGGTGCAGGATTCAAACCCTATGCCAGCCTCAGGCCCCCCATATTGACCTAACGAGCCGAGCGGTAGAAGAGATCGACGAGCTCGTCATACATCGCGTTGGCTTCGGCTTCCGATCCGCGGATAGCGGCCGCCGCGCAGTGTTCCAGATGATTGCGCAGCAGCTCACGGCCAACCGACCGCAGCGCCTCGTGGACCGATGAGATCTGAGTCAGGATATCGGCGCAGTAGCGCTCAGCATCCACCATCCGCTGGAGGCCACGCACCTGCCCCTCTATCCGGCGCAAACGCGTGAGGTTGCGCGACTTGATGGCGGGATCGACGCCCACGGCCTTGCGTCGCGCTGGGCCGTCGTGTGCCGCCGTTCCAGCGCAGCCGCAGCGGGCGGTTGGTTCTGCGGAACTCGCGTCATGATTGTCCATCGTTAGGTCACCTTCGCTCGTCGCAACCGCAACGAGTTGGAAACGACGCTCAGCGAGCTGAGTGCCATGGCGGCGCTCGCCAGGATCGGGCTGAGCAAGATGCCGAAGAACGGAAAGAGGACGCCGGCAGCTACCGGGATGCCGATAGTGTTGTACGCGAACGCCCAGAACAGATTCTGCTTCATCGTCCGCATGGCCTGCCGCGCCAGCACGATTGCGCCGGCAACGCCCCCCAGCTCCGCGCGCATCAGTGTCACATCGCTGGCATCGATGGCGATGTCCGTGCCGGATCCGATCGCGACGCCCACATCCGCGTGCGCCAGCGCCGGCGCGTCGTTGATGCCGTCGCCTACCATCGCCACGACTCGGCCCTCGCCGCGCAGTCGTCTGACGGCAGCGACTTTCCCCTCGGGGAGCACACCCGCTATCACCTGTTCGATCCCTGTCGCATCACCCACAGCACGGGCGACGCGCGCGTGATCGCCCGTCACGATGAGCGGATGTATGCCTAACGCGCGAATCCGCTCAATGGCTGCACGCGCACCGGGTCGCACGGGATCGCTCACGGCGATCAGCCCTGCGAGCCGCCCGTCGACAGCGACGTGCACCAGGGAACGCCCGGCGGCCGCCAGCGACTCGGCGCGTGCCTCGAGCGGAGTGCTGTCCGCCCCTGCCGCTTCACGCAGCAAGACGTCGCTCCCGACGACGACGCGCCGGCCGGCAACATCCCCGATCACACCGCCCCCAGTGACGGATCTGAATGCATCCGGACTCGTTAGGTTCGTTCCCCGCTCGACCGCCGCTCTCACAATCGCGGCGGCAAGCGGGTGCTCCGAGCGCTGTTCCAGCGACGCGGCCAGCGCCAGCACCTCCGTCTCCCCCAGCCGCCCCGGCCCATCCTGGACGGCAATAACCTCCGTCACCTGCGGCTTCCCCATCGTCAGCGTGCCGGTCTTGTCGAGAACGACAGTGTCCACGGCAGCCGCGCGTTGCAGCGCCTCCCCTCCCTTCACAAGCACGCCGGCTTCAGCCCCACGACCCGTTGCAACCATTACAGCCGTCGGCACTGCCAGGCCCATGGCACAGGGACAGGCGATGACCAAGACTGCGATCGCCGCCGTTACTGCGCGGACAGGGTTCGCTTCGGCTGGAAGTATCATCCAGGCGCCGAACGTGGCCAGCGCTATCAACACCACGACAGGGACAAACACAGCGCTGATCCGATCAGCCAGATTCTGGATCGGGGCGCGTGAGCTTTGCGCCTCACGCATCAGCGCGACGATGCGTGCAAGCACTGAGTCGGAGCCTAACGAGGTCGCCCGGTAGCGCAACGCTCCCGTCCCGTTCACAGTCCCCCCAACCACGCGGTCGCCGGCGCCCTTCATGACCGGCAGCGACTCCCCCGTCACGATCGATTCGTCGATGGCGCTCTCGCCGTCGACAATCTCGCCGTCGACAGATATCCGCTCGCCCGGGCGCACGATCACCACATCGCCCGGCTGCAGCACATCGACAGCGACATCCATCTCGCGTCCCTGGCGCTCCACGCGCGCACGCTTGGGCTGCAAGTCGACGAGCTTGCGGATCGCAGCGGCCGTCTTCCCCTTCGCCCGCGCCTCCAGCGCATTCCCGAGCAACACGAGCGCGAGGATGAGTATGACGGCTTCGTAGTAAACGTCCGGCGTGACACCGCGCGCCGCAAAAAACCCCGGCGCCGCGGTCGCCGCGGCCGACACCACGAATGCCGCCCCCGTGCCTAACGCCACCAGCGTGTTCATGTCCGCCCCGCGATGCCGCAGCGCGAGCCACGCCCGCTGGTAGATCGCTCGCCCCGCCCACAACATCACAAACAGGGTGAGCGCCAGAAGGCTCCACTGGAGCGCGCTCGGCGGCAATGCGTAAAGCCACGGCGCCGCCGCGCGCAGTGCCGGTTCCAGCGTGACGCTGGTCCAGCGCATAAAGGGATCGGCGTGCCCGCCGCCTCCCGTGTGCGCAGCCGTTGTCATCAGCGGCATTGCCAGCGCCATCGCCACCAGCCCCGCCGCCAGACTGATCAACGCCTTGCGTTTGAGGCGCCGGTAAGTCTGCAGTTGAGCAATGTCTTGCACCCGCTGCGCATCTACCTCGGAGCGCGCAGCGACAGGAACTTCAGCGCCATAACCCGTGCGCCGGATCGTCTCTACCAGTGCGCTCGGCGATACCAACCGAGGATCGAACGACACCGCTGCCGTGTTTGTCATGAGGTTCACCACGGCTCCGTGCACGCCCGTTGTCCGCTGAAGGTCGCGCTGCACGCGTGCCTGACACGCCGCACACGTCATCCCCTGCACTGGAATCGTTAGGCGCTCCTCCCCCGCGGCCTCCGTGCCCGGGGGTCCTAGCGTCGCTGCAGCGGCGGCCCCGCCAGCCCCGCCGGCCCTATCGCTCGCGCGCTTCGTATCCGGCATCCTGCACCGCGTCTATCAGTGAGCCGATCGAGACCTGCGCCGAATCGGTCGTGACTGTGGCCGCGCCTATCCGGACGTCAGTTACTTGCACGCCCTGCAGGCCCGACAGAGCCGCGCGCACCGCCGAGATACAGTGGTCACAACTCATGCCTTCGATTTCCAGTTGAATCTGCTGCGCCATGCAATCGCTCCTTTCTGACTTGGTCCGAGCGGGTCAATCCCACACCCCAGCTCGTGTTATGGTGCGCCGAAGAGGCGGGCGCACCGGGATAACTCGCTAGAGCCGAAATATACCCCAGGGGGGTATGTAATAATAGGGACCAGCCGGCAGCACCCGGCGAGTGCAGAACCGGGTGAGCTTTGACCATTACCAGTCTGAACAGGCACACATGCGGAGGAGCCGGCTGTGCTCGGCCGTGGTGGCTCGGCTTTCCAGACCTAGAGGCCGCCCGTGAATCCGGCCGCGCGCAGCTCCTGGATTACTCGCTCCGTGAGTTCCGGCGGCATGACCCGTTGCTCGCGCAGCTCGTGGAGCGCGTTCAGAAAACGGGTTCCCCAAAGCTCGTGGGGCAAGCAGTCCGCGCAGGCCGTAAGATGGCCCTCGACAGCGCGCATTTGATCCGGACTAAGCTCCCGGTCGAGATAGTCCCAGAGCTGCTGCATCGCTCGTTTGCAGTCCAGCTCTGCGGGCTCCCGAGTAGGAGAGTTGTCTTTACTCATCGCGCTCGCCCCCCCCGATCATCTTTGGCATTGCTGGTCATTATGCCGGCATCTTTGGCGTAGTGAGCGAGCCGCTCTTGTAGTTGACGCCGACCCCGAAATAACCTCGAGCGCACAGTTCCGATCGGAACGCCGAGTATTTCTGCTGCGTGCTCGTACGACTCGTCCTCGAGATCGACGAGGATCACCGCGGATCGGAATGGCTCTGCCAGGCGCTCGAGCGCTTCTGCGAGCGCGGGGCCCAAGTCCAAGCGGGCAAGCAATCGGCTGGTGCCGTCGTGAATCATCTCGCCGTGTCGGATGGCGCTTGCCCACGCTTCCGCGTCCCCGTCGCTTAGCTGGACCTCGTGATGTCTGCGTTCGCGCGAGCGCAGGAAGGCGTTTCTACAGATAGTGAAGAGCCAGCGGCGGGCGTCACTTCCGCGTTGGAACGTGTGCCAGGATCGGAATGCGCGGAGGAAGGTCTCTTGTACCAGATCCTGCGCGTCCGCGTCATCGCGCGTGAGTGAAAGGGCGAACCGATATACGTCGCTCATCCAGGGGAGGGCCACGCGCTCGAAACTCGCGTCGCGCTCCGCCGAGCTTGGAGTCACGCCGAGTCCTGTCATGGCAATGTATGAAGGTCCATTTGCTCGGCGCGGTTCCGCGGGCTGGCTGTTGCCGCATGGCCCTCGGGGTGCCGAAAGATACGGCGAGGCGCTAGACTCGCGAGCCATGGCAGAGTGGCCCGTAGGCGTGAGCGGCTCGATGCGAGGCCTATGACAGGCTGGTATGTCGCGGCCGGCATCGCGCTGTCTGCCGCTGTTCTGTACGTGTGGCGCAATCGACGTGATCGTCGCGAGCTACGGCGATTGGCCGCCGAGCGGGACCATGCGTCGCGTTCACTCGGCAGCCTGCGCGGGTTGCTGCAGGAGTACATCGAGCAGCGCGAAGACGATGAGGAGACATTGCGCGCCAGCGAGCAGCGTGTGCGCCGATCGGAGGAGCGTCTGCGCACGTTGGTGCAACATGCGGCATACGGCATATACCGGTGCGGTGCCGACAGCCGGTTCATCGATGCCAACCCCGCCATGGTGCGGATGCTGGGTTACGACCGGTTGCAGGACCTGCAGGCATTGAACGTAGTGGACGACGTGTTCGTCGAGCCTGGCGAGCGCACCCTGTGGCTTGACGATCTCTCGTTAGGCAGAATGCGCGATTGGTACGACTTCACGTGGCGCCGGCGGGACGACGCGCCTATCAGGGTCCGCATTTCGCCGCGCGTTGTACGGGAGGGCGAAGGAGACCGCAGAGGGGCGCTCCACGCCGGCGAGCCAGGCGGTCGCGTGTTGTATTGTGACGCAATCGCCGAGAACGTCACCGAGCGAGTGCACCGTGAAGAGGTCGTGCGCCGTGCCGAGCGCATGGCGTCGCTCGGTCGCACTTTGGCCGGAGTCGCCCACGAGATCAACAACCCGTTGGCCGCCATCGCCGGTTTCGCGCAACTGTTGCTCAAGGGGCCGCTGGCTGATGATGAGCGGCGCGCGCTCGAGACGATGCTGCACGAAGCACTGCGTGCGGCGCATATAGTCAAGGACCTGCTCACGGTCGCGCGACGTCAGGAATCGCACAATCCTCATTCCGTGGACGTCAACGCGACTGTCAGCTACATCGTCGAGACGCAACGTTATGCGTTGGACACGCACGGCATCCGGTGCGTGTTGGAAGTCCCCGCCGGCGCTGCGCTCGTGTGGGGCGACCCGGCGCAACTCGAGCAAGTCGTCCTGAACCTGGTTGTGAACGCGCGTCAGGCGTTGGAGTCGCTGCTCGAAAGCGATGAGCCGGCGCCGCAATCGCGCGCAGGATCCGAGCCTCCCACGATCCGAGTCGGAACCGAAATGCGCGATGACGTGGTGCTTGTCGAAGTGGCGGACAACGGTCCGGGGATCGCTGCAGCCGACTTGCCGCATATCTTCGATCCGTTTTTCACCACGAAGGAGGAAGGAGAAGGGTCGGGGTTGGGGTTGTCCGTGGTGCACGGCATCATCGCGCAGCACGGAGGGGCGATCGACGTTGTCAGCTCGTTAGGCAGCGGCACGCGCTTCCGCATCACCCTGCCGCGCGACCGGACCCCTGCGCAAGCGGATGCCGCGCAGCCGGGCGAAGCGGAACCCGCGGCGATCCCGGCGGCCGCCGAGCCGCTCGATATCCTCGTCGTCGACGACGAGTCAGCCATCCGCGCATTGCTCAATCGAGCTTTCCGCTCGCGCGGCCATGCAGTCATGGAAGCGCACGACGGCGACGAGGCGCTGCGGCTCGCGGCATTGATGGCGTTCGATGTCGTGGTTTGCGACCTGCGGATGCCCGGTCGCAACGGCCGCGAGGTTGTGCGCGCCATGCGCAAGCTCCCTACCTGCCGCGATACGCGCTTTATCCTCTCGACCGGCGATTCGGCAAAGGCTGAAGACCTGTCTGCCGATGCAGGACTCGCGTTCGACGCCGTTGTGAGCA
>JBQTJS010000062.1:0-4190 GCA_052386875.1 Gemmatimonadaceae bacterium | reverse complement strand
GCGCCGTTCAACGCCGCCTGCTCGATAGGCAACCGGCCGGCATCAACGCCAGCGATACTGCAGCCCTCCCTCGATAAATCGCGGGCCGCCGATCCGCACAAATCCGTTGGCCGCGCGCGTGGCCGCATACTCGCGGTCGAAGACATTCTCAACGGTAAGGAAGACGCGGGAGTTACTCGTCAGGCGCCGCGCAGCACGCACATCGGTAACAACGAACGACTCCAGCCGCAACACATTGAGATCGTCGTCGAAGCGTGAACTCACATATCGCGTTGTCAGGTGCAGCGCCGCGAACGCTGGATGATCGAATCCTAGCTGCGCCGTAGCGAGATTCTCCGCTGTACCGCGCGCAACCTTGCCCACGAGCTGCGGCTGCGACGCCGCCTCGGTGATCTCGGTCGGGTTCCAGACGTAGCTCGCGCCGAGCGTCCAGTAGCGGTGCGGCCGCGCCGCGACTTCCGCCTCCACCCCTTTCGTGCTGAACTCATCGATGTTGTCGCGCCGGCGACAGGTTCCGCCGGCCGGCACAAAGCCGCACGGCGCGATCGCACGGCCTGTAGCGCCGGCCTGCGCCAGCGTGACCTCGAGAATGGGATCGCGCACCCGACTCCAGAACGCCGTGGCCCGCAGGATCAGCGACGCACCGGCCGTCACATCGGCGCCCAGATCTACACCCGTTAGGCTCTCGGGCTTGAGCGACGGATTCGATTCGGTAATGACGTTGCCGGCCTCGCGGAAAGGCTTGTACAGCTCATTCAGCGTCGGCGATCGGAAAGACGTGTACAATGAGCCCCGCAACGACAGCCGCGCTGTGGGTTCATGCCGCAGACCAAGGCTGTAGCTGGTCCGCGAATCCGCGGTGCCGGCGTACGATGTATCCAACGTTGTCGCACCTGTGCGGAGGCTGCGTTCGCTGCGGCGCGCTCGCTTGTTGCGCCAGCGGTCGTGCCGCGCGCTCGCGATGACGCGCCAGCGCTCACCTAGCGATACGGCGTCCTGCACGTAGAAGCCCGTGAGCTGCTGTTCTCCGTACACGCGCCGCCGGCTCGCGAACGATCCCTGGTTGAAGTTGTAGTCCTCGTTGACCTCACCGTCGACCCAGGAGAGATCGGCGCCGGCCGACAGGCGATGCGCGCCGCGCACCTCCCTGGACCACTGCAGCTGCGCACCTAACGAGTTCGTCGGAACGTCGAACTGATGCAGCGACGGCGTCTCGATCTGCCGGTCGGGCGACTCGCTGGTGAAGAAGTTCTCGAACGCTGTCGATCCCGCGTAAGCCGTGGCCGTCAGCAGACTCCCATCCGGAGTCAGCACGCGTCCCCCCCCGCGCACATCGCGCGCGAGCGTGGCGTTGTTCCGCAGCACCGTCCCGTTGTGCCGGTAATCGTCCATGTAGTTCCCGCCCACAAAGAACCGCACAGCGGGCGCGGGGTCGAACATCACTTTGCCGAAGAGGGCAGTATTACGCGAATCGACGTGACGGTCGATGGCACCCTGAATCTCGCGCGGCACATTCACATAACCGTCAGTGTCGAAGTACTCGGCAGCGAAAAGCGCACCGAGCTTGCCTCCCCTCGCCGTGGCGACTGCACTCGTGCGCGCGGCCGCGAAGCTCCCCGCGCTCGCTGTCAACGCCAGCGAGTTCTCACGCGGCTCCTCCGTGATGAGGTTGATGACGCCGCCTAACGCGCGATCACCCCACACGCCGGCACCGCCGCCCCGCACTACCTCCGCCTGCTTCACCAACGCCAGCGGCACGCGCGGCCAGAATACCCAGCCCGCGAAGGGCTCGTTCATTGGCACACCATCCAGCAGCACCAGCGTCCGGCTCGCCGACGAACCGCCGAGTCCGCGCAGCGCCGGCGCCTGGCGCGACGGATGCGCGACAACGCTGCTTTGATAGTCCTTGGTCGTGTACCCCGGGATGATCCGCAGAAAATCCGACACCGTGCGCGCCGCCGACCGCTGTATCTCGATCGGGCCGAGTACCGCCACGTTGGCCGGAATCTCGCGCACCACCTGGCTCACGCGCGTCGCCGTGATCACCGACACATCGAGCAACGTCGGCTTTCCAGCCGCTGACTTGGAAATTGTGTCGCCAGCTTGCGCCCCGCCCAGTGCGCTGACCGATGTCAGTGCCGCCGCGGCAGATGCGCAACCACAAACTATCGAACGAAGTTCGCGCTGCATGGTGCTCCCGGTCTAGCGCGCCGAGCGCAACGCCGAGTCGGCGTGCGCCACGAAAGAGGAATCCCACAGTTGATCGATCGTCGCCGGATTGGCAACGAGTCCCTGCCGCTCGGCCCACTGCTGAAACGCGAGCAACCCGGCGGTGTCGATGCGGCTGTCGACGCGCAGCGAAGGCCAGCATGCTCGGCGAATCAGCGTTGTGTCATCCCCCGTCGCCGCCGCCAGAATGGCTACGTTGCGCGCAGTCTTTCCCTGGCGATAACGCGCGACGGCCTCGCGGTAGGCGCGCATGAACCGGCGGCCCGTCTCGCGATCCCGCTCGAGGAGGTTGCGGCCGAAAAATACGTAGCCGAACACCTCGTTAGGCGCTACTTCTTCCGCTCGCGTCCACACCCTCGCGCTGCCGCTCGTCAAGAGACGCGAGAGCCACGGCTCGCCGGCGAGCGCGACGTCCAGCGCGCCGGAGCGCAGCGCGGCTCCTTCCGCCGCATGCGGTACTTCGGTCGCTGTCAACTTTTCCAACGACAATCCCGCTCGCGCCAGCAGCTTGTGCGTCATGTACAACATCGGCGCCTGACGGTCGTACGATAGGCGTTTCACGGCGCCACCGCGCCCGTTCCCGTCCGCGCCGCCGCCACTCCGCGACAGCGGCAACCCGGGCCGGGCGACCAGCGCCATAAACGTGCATCCCCGCGCATCGTAATAACCACGCTCCGCTACAGCGCGAATCGGTTCGCCCCGAGCCGCTGCATTGAAGAATGCAGCCTGCACCGTGCTGGTAAGCACGTCCAACTCTCCGCGCAGTAGCAGCGGGACTGCATCCGTCGGCCGGTTCATCGGCACCAAATCCACAGCAAGTCCGTGCCTGGTGAAGATGCTCTCAGCGACAGCGATGTGGATGGGTGCCAGCGTGAGATAGGGCTGCGTCACGACGCGGATTCGCGTCCGCTCCGGAGGCGGAGCACTGGCGCACGCGAGCAGCGCGAGGATCGCCACGCTCGCCCAGCAGGCTCTTTGACGTGCGCTCATCGAGCGGACTCCACCAGGGCTGGATGCGAGCGAGCGCCGTCGTGCCGCCGCCTGGCCGATCCCGCACCCGGAGGGGGGAGCCGCAGCTGGATCGGGAAGAATTTCCCGCGTGCCGTGACGTGCGGCACCTCGCGCCTAACGCGAAAGGCGGCCGCCTGCGCCCAGATGCCTCGCGCCATGTCCGCCGCGCCGCCGCGCCGCGCCAATGCATCGAGCAGAACGCGGATCGCGTCACAATCGTCAACCAAGGGCACCGAAGGCGCCACGCGCAACGTTAGGCGCGTGAATCCGCCCTCGTCTTCCTCTTCCACGAGCTGATAGTCCAGCGACGACCCGCCCAGCCGCGCCGGCAGCTCGTGCTCGAGGATGTGCTCCATGTCGCTGCCGATCAACGTCACTCCTTCGCCCGTCAGCTTGCGGAAACTGCGAATCTCCCGCACGTGCGTCGTGAAGCCTAGCGCCCCAAACGGACACTCGCACGCACCCTCCTCGACCACACCGAAATCATCCGATTCGACATTGATCAACACCTTCGGCGCACTCGGCAACAGCGTCGTGAAGTGAAACGACGGCACCGTCACGTCGAAACCGGGGACTTCGCGCGGCGTCTGAATCAGCGCTAGATGATCCGCATAAAAGTGCTGGTCGTTCGCATCCGGAGACGTCGTACACGACGCCCCGATCGGTCCCGCCTCCGTGAAATAATAGTTCGAGAAGAAACGCGCGCCCGTCCGCGTGATCTCCGCTACCTTGGCCGGCGTCGGCGGCTCACCACCCGCCACGATCACCGCGCCCGTTAGGTCTATACCAGCCTCGCGCGCCGCGACGCATACGCGCACAGCCTTGCTCACGTGCGCGCGCAGGCCACATGCGCCCGAGCGCTGCAACGCTCGGCGCATCCATTCCGCAATGACGCGAGCCTCACCAAGCGGCACATGCTCGGGCCACGGAATCCGTGCGCGCGCACCCGA
>JBQTJS010000061.1:0-13835 GCA_052386875.1 Gemmatimonadaceae bacterium | reverse complement strand
GCCAGCCGCACGGCTCCTCGCACAGGCACTACTTCTTCGGTTCGGACCGCACCGCCCGGGACGGCGACCTTCAGGCGATGCTCCAACCGCTTCCGCAGCAGAGAGCCCTTCCCCAGCAGACCACCGGATAGCGCTAGCGGAATCGAAGCGCGCTCGTCTCCGAATAGGCTGCGACCGAGGGAACGCACATGCAGCATTAACTCTTCGGCGGCTAAAGAGAGGAGCGAGTTAGCACGGAGATCTCCCGCCGCTGCCGCATCGAAGACAACCGGGGCCAAACCCGCCAGCTCAGCGCTGCTCGCCTGCGCGGCCCACGCGATTAGATCCCCGTGTTCCTTCAGTGCCAGCGCCGAGAGCACGGCTGAGCTGAGTGAAGTCTCTGGTTCGCGTCCGTCGGCCGCTGCAGTGACGATGCTCAGGGCCCGACGCCCTATCCACGTCCCGCTTCCCTCGTCGCCACAAAACGGCCCCCACCCTCCACACCGCTCGATCGTCCCGGTTGGCCCACGCCCATAAGCGATCGATCCCGTCCCCGCCACGACTAGGATGCCCGGGCCGTCGCCAAATGCGTCCTCGAGCGCAATCGTTGCGTCCGGACAAACGAGCGTTTCGTCGGCCAGCTCCAAGGGCTCCAGTGCTGACTTTAGTGCTGCACGCTCTCGATCACGACCGACCCCAGCTACTCCAACAACTAGGCGGCGTGCACTAAATCGGGTCACGTCGGTCTTCCCCAGCGCGCTACGCACGACGTCAGCTATCACAGCGGCTGACTGCGCCGCCTTTCCCGGGCTGACCGCGCTTGCGCCGCCATCAGCCGTCGCCAATTCGGCCCCATGGTCGTCGGCCACCATCGCACGCGTGCTTGTTCCCCCGCCGTCGACACCGATCACGAGAGTGGTCATGCTACGGTGTACGCCTCCATTGCATAGTACTCGGCGAGCCCTAGCCGATCGAGCAGGGCGGCGGTATCGCGGTTGCGCGCGTCGACTCGTTGCCAGAACTCGCGATCGTCGTGGCCCGGGAACGGGGCGGAATCTTTCTGCGACTGGTGCTTGAAGATCGCCAGGATCTTCAAGCGCAGCTCCTCCTGCGAGAGTGGGACCAGCCAGGTGGCTTCGGTGACCGGCCATTCCTGCCAGGCGCCCCGGTAGAGCCACACCTGCGGGAGTCTGCGATTGGTCTCGTCAGTCAACGGCGACGTGGCAGTCCCCGGCACATGCGCCGCTGGGACGGGGTTGTGCCAGCCGTCCTTGCGCAACGCGTCGAGAGCGCGATCGATGGCCGTCTTGCACATGCGATGCGTGCCATGTGGATCTGAGAGATCGCCCGCCACGAAAATGACATGAGGGCGAACCTCTTCGAGCAAGCGGCGCACGATGACGACATCGGCGTCGGATACGGGATCCTTGCGCACCTTCCCGGTTTGGTAGAACGGGAGGTTGAGAAAGCGCGCTGCGTTGCGCGTTAGGCCCAGAGTCTCGATCCCGCTGACAGCCTCGGCTTCGCGGATGACGCGTTTGATGTCCTGTATTTCGAGTGTGTCGAGGTCTCCCGGATGTTTCCCCGCGAGAGACTCGAGCACTCGCTCGCGGAGACCGGGTGCGCCGTGGGCGCTGCCGTTACCGCCGCCGCCGAGCCGCGCCACGAAATCGACATAGCGGCGCACGTCGTGGTCGAAGACGGCGATGTTACCGCTCGTCATGTAGGCGACGATGACGTCGTTCTCATTCTCGGCGAGCTTGTGCAGCATGCCGCCCATGGAGATCACATCGTCGTCGGGGTGCGGCGAGAAGCAGATCACGCGTGCGCCGCGGGGCAGCTTCGAGCGGCCGCGTATCTTCGCGCCTAACGCATTGAATGCGAATCCATTGGCCTCGCCGGCTGCGCCGAAGCGAGCCAGCAGCGACGAAAGCTTGTGATCGGCGTAGTCCTTCGGCTCCAGCTTGAGTATCGCCTTGCGCGTGGCGAGCGAAAGCCAGACTATCGCTTGCAACGCCAGCGCGTCTGTCCACGCGACCTCGTCCAGCAGCCATGGCGTAGCTTCGGCGGTCAGCTCGGCCGCGGCGGCGGAGTCGAGATAGAATGTTGTGTGTGGATGCCGCTGCAGGAACGTGGCGGCAACTTCCACGTCGATCTCGCCCTCCACGGCACGCCTAACGATCCCGCTCTTGTGCTCGCCCGTGGCCAGGATGGCGATCTCGCGCGCTTCCATTATCGTCGCGATCCCCATTGTGAGCGCTTCGTGCGGAACGTTCTCCTCGCCGAAGAAATCGGCCGCGGCGTCGCGCCGGGTCGCCGTATCCAATGTGACCAGCCGCGTGCGGCTCTGCGCTCCCGAGCCCGGTTCGTTGAAGCCGATGTGCCCCGTGCGGCCGATCCCCAGCAGCTGGAAGTCGATCCCCCCGGCGGCCTTTATCGCCCTCTCGTAGTCGGCGCCGGCGGCTGCAACCACGTCGCGGGGCAGGTCGCCGCGCGGGATGTGCACGTTCTCCTTGGCGATGTCGATCTGCGCGAAGAAGTTCTCCCACATGAACCGGTTGTACGAATGCACGCTCTCCGGCACCATTGGGTAGTACTCGTCCAAGTTGAACGTGATCGCGTGCGCGAAGCTCAGTGCGTCCTCGTTATGCATGCGGATCAGCTCGCGGTAAACTCCCACCGGAGTCGCTCCCGTCGCGAGCCCGAGGACCGCGGGCCGCCCCTGCGTCCCCCGCTCGCGCACAACCTGCGCGATGCGCTGCGCTACAATGCGCGCCAGCGCATCGTGCTCCTCCACCACGACGGGAATGCGCTCGCGGTCCGAGCGCCGCATATGACGAAGCCCGCGACTCTCGTCTAGATCGCGGGCCTCGGGTGGAAGGGAAGCCGGTCTGGTTGCCGACAAAGCGCTAGGCGTTAGGCGTTAGGCCGTGAACGAGCTGCCGCACCCGCAGCCGCCCGTGGAATTCGGGTTCTTGAATGTGAACCCCGATCCCTGCATCGACGACACGTAGTCGATTGCCACGCCGTTCAGATACTGCGCCGAAAACGGATCCACGAACACCTTGAAGCCCTCCTGGGCCAGGATGAAGTCGTCGTCCGCGGGAGCGTCCTCGATCAGAAGCCCGTACTTGAAACCGCTGCAGCCGCCGGGCTGCACGCTCACGCGCAACCCGCCGACTTCCGGCGTCACTCCTTCCGCGTCCATGAAACGCTTCACTTCAACGGCCGCCACCGGCGAAACCGAGATCATGAGATCAGGCTGCTGCATTGTGCTCACGACTACCCTCCTTGCATGAACGTCGCGCGCAGAGCGCGACATCTTAAACTTAGATACCTAACTAATCCCCATCAAGAAGGCTTTAGTTCCGGTCGGGCAAGGACTTACCGCGCACGGAGCCCAATGGCCCGGAGCCTATCGTCAGCATTACGCTATCCGCCAACGCCGAGCGGACTGCCCCAATCCGCCGGTTCTCTCGCGTCGGGTTGACCCTGTTGGTTAGAAGGATGACAAAGACGTCGTTCTCGGGATCGATCCACATCGAGGTTCCAGTGAAACCAGTATGGCCGAACGCCTTGGCTGACATGTAGCGGCCGGCCGAGTTACTCCCGTTTGCGGTCTCCCATCCTAGTGCCCGGTGCGACAACCTCGAATCGGCTGGCCGCGTGAATAGCTCGATCGTCCTTGCTGACCAGATGCGACTCCCACCGAGCGAACCTCCATTAAGGTAGGCGCGAGCGAGTTGTGCCAGATCGTGGGCGCAACCGAAAAGTCCCGCATGTCCGGAAACTCCACCTAGAGCGTAGGCATTCTCATCGTGCACTTCGCCGCGGAGATGTCGCTGCCGCCATGGGTCGATCTCGGTCGGGGCGATACGTGATCGCAGGCTCGAATCGGGCCGAAAGCGCGTGTCGCTCATTCCGAGCGGCGCGAAAATCCTCAGCTCGGCGAACCGGTCGAGCGGCATTCCGGAAGCCCGGTGAACGATCTCTCCGAGGATGATCGCTCCGAGATCGCTGTACGACATCCGCACGCCGGGGAGTGTGTCGAGCGGCGTAGCTATCGCGAGGGCGAGGGCTGCGGCGGGCGACGGCGCCTCCTTGTAGAGCGGGCGCCAGTTGGGAAGCCCGGAGGAGTGTGTCAGGAGATGCCTTACCGTTACGCGAGACTTCCAGCGCCCAGTGAATTCGGGTATGTAACGCTGGACCGGCGCGTCCAGCTTCACGCGACGCTCCTGAACGAGACTCATAAGTGACGATGTCAACGCAACTACCTTCGTGAGCGACGCCATATCCCAAAGCGTATGTCCTTCAGGTGGAGTGGTGTCGTTCCAGTCGATGCGGCCAACGGCGTGCTCGAGCAGTATACCGTGGCGATTACCGATCACCGCGACTGCACCGGGAAATGCCGAGTCTGCCAGCGCGCGTTGCAGCACTCCCGAAACCCGCTCCGTCAGCAAGGCCGGCGCAGCGTTTGCCGGCATTATGGGGGGGGCTTGGGCACCCAACGTCAGGAATAGCGGTACGGCAGCCAGCGCTGCGTTGGCGAGCCCAGTTGGGCGTGCTACACTGACGAGCATGCGGCGGGGAGTGCGCCCGCACCCCCCGCTGGCGCTGGTTGCCTGCACCTGATTCATATCTTTACAGACTCCTATCACGACTTCACGCAATGCGAACCCTACTCCTGATAACTCTGACGAGCGCGTTCCTCGCGTGCGGCGGCCGGAAGATCGAAGTGCAGAATCCCGCGCCGGCGGCGAGCATCTCTGTCAAGGTCACTAACGGCCTGACACAGTCGGTTAATGTATACGTGATGGCCACCGGCCCCGAGGTATTCGTGGGGCAAGTCGCCGCGAACTCTACGGAACTGCTTGCGGTGAGGAATATCGCTGCTGGCAGCTCGATCCGGCTGCGCGCTGTGACGCAGGATGGCGCAAGGACCTTCACTCGCGAGGCTGTCGAGTTGCGAGACGGCGTAGAGTGGCGGCTGCCCTAACGCAGGGTTGTTGGAGGTCCATAACCGACGTAGCTTCAGGCGCTTTGGTACGATCGAGACCCCCCGAGTAAGCCCATCCAGCCCGTGAGCGTCGGCTCCTCTCCTCCCCCGCCAGCATCACTTCGTTGAAATGCCGACTCCCGTAAGGTTTGCCTGGGAGTGGATCCAACGCGGGTACCTCCGGCTGATCGATCCGGTCGCGGACTTCATGGTCCGTCGCCGGACGAATCCCAACGTTATCACGACTATCGGCACGCTATGCACGATTACAGCCGGCGTAGTATTCGCGACGGGCCACATCCGCACCGCCGGCTGGATACTGGGCCTGACGGCACTGTTCGACGTCCTCGATGGGACCGTTGCGCGGCGTACGAATAGGGAAACGACGTTCGGGGCATTTTACGACTCGACCCTGGATCGCGTTGCCGACGGCGCGGTGCTCGGGGGACTGACAGTCTTCTTCGCACGCAACGACGTGCACCACGCGCTGCCGGATTGGACAGGGACGCCCATGGTCGGTGTGCTCCTGCTCGGCATCATCGGCACGTTTCTGACCTCTTATACGCGCGCTCGTGCCGAAGCGTTAGGCATCGACTTGAAGAACGTCGGCATGCTGCAGCGTCCCGAGCGGATCACTCTCCTCTCGGCGCCGCAGGCTTTCTTCGGCTTGACGCTCAATGGTTGGGTATTGATCGCGATCTGCCTGGTGCTGTCCCTAACGGCGTGGGTGACGGCGATTCAGCGCATCGTGCACGCTTATCGCGCGACGACGCCGGAGCAGTCGGCGGCCCAGTGGCACGCACACGTGGAGCGTGTGGTGCGGCCGACACCCGATCAGGCGCTACCGGCCGATCTGCCGGAACCCGGTTCCTACAGTCCCGTCCCGCCGCGATAGCCAGTCACTCGGAGACAACGTCTGTGCCTGAGAAGCTCGCGAGGGCCCCGCGCGTGAACATCCGCCCAGCGACGGGGAAGCTCGGTGTGCTGACACCCGGGCTCGGCGCCGTCGCGACCACGTTCATCGCGGGAGTCGAAAGTATCCGGCGCGGGCTGACCAAACCGGTCGGTTCGCTCAGCCAGATGGCTACAATCCGCTTGGGGAGGCGCACCGAGCGGCGTTCGCCGCTGATCCGCGATCTGGTGCCGTTGGCGCCGCTCGAGGACCTTGTGTTCGGCGCCTGGGATCCGATCCCGGACGACGCCCTCACGGCGGCGCGGAAATCCGGTGTCCTGGAGGAGCGCGACCTGGCGCCTGTGGCGGACTGCCTGCAAGCGATCGCACCGATGCCGGCAGTGTTCGACTCGCGTTATGTGACGCGCCTAACGAACACGTCGAACGTCAAGACGGGGAACACCAAACGTGACCTCGCCGAGCAGCTGCGCGAGGACATCCGCAACTTTCGCGCGACGCAAGGTTGCGAGCGTGTAGTGATGGTTTGGTGCGCGTCGACGGAGGCGTACATCAAACAGGGGCCGGCGCACGCTACGTTGCAGGCGTTCGAGCGGGCCATGGACGAGAACGATGATTCCATCGCGCCGTCGATGCTCTACGCCTGGGCCGCGATGATGGAAGGAGTGCCGTTTGCGAACGGGGCGCCGAACCTGACCGTCGACATCCCGGCGATAGTGAATCTCGCCAACGCGCGCGCTGTGCCGATCTCGGGTAAGGACTTCAAGACCGGTCAGACGTGGCTCAAGACAGTCATTTCTCCGGGCATCAAGGCAAGGATGCTTGGGCTGGCCGGGTGGTATTCCACCAACATTCTAGGCAATAGGGATGGCGAGGTGCTGGACGACCCGGCGTCGTTTAAGACGAAGGAGGAGTCGAAGCTGTCGGTGCTGCACACTATCCTGCAGCCCGAGATGTATCCCGAGCTGTATGAGAAGTTCTCCCACGTAGTGCGCATCAACTACTACCCGCCGCGCGGCGACAATAAGGAAGGCTGGGACAACATCGACATCTTCGGCTGGATGGGCTATCCCATGCAGATCAAGGTGAACTTCCTTTGTCGCGACTCGATCCTCGCAGCACCGATTGTGCTCGATCTCGCCTTGTTCAGTGATTTCGCCGCGCGCGCCGGCATGAAGGGGATACAGGAGTGGCTGTCGTTCTATTACAAGAGTCCGATGGCGGCCCCCGGATTGGTGCCGGAACACGATCTATTCATTCAGCAGACCAAGCTGAAGAACACGCTGCGGCATCTCATGGGTGAGGAGCAGATCACACACTTGGGGCTCGAGTATTATGCCTAACGTGCCATCGCCCGTCGCGTCGCGCATCTCGCGTATTGCGTTCCGCGCGTTCGCACCGGCGCTCTTATTGCTCGCGCTCGGCTCCTGTGGTTACGGCACCGGGCAGCCGGAATTGCGTCTCTGGACCGATAGCTTCGCCTTCCGTGTCTCGTTCGAGCCGGTGCCGCCGCGTGCCCTGGAGACGATCCGCTTCAGGGTAGTCGTGCGCGACAAGGAGACCGGCCAGCCGATCGAGGGAGGAGAGGGGCGCATATTCGCTACGAACGAGGACCGGCACAACATAGACAACGGGTTCACTGCGGGTCCGGAAGTCGGTACCTACCACACGACGCTGTTCTTCGTGAACGCGGGTCCCTGGGCCATGGGGATCCAGTTCCGCCGCGATTCCACACAGCGGCTGCAGCGCACGAACGACTGGATGCAGGACGTCTTTCCGGATTCGGGGCCACCTAGCTGAGACTTATGCGGCATTTCTATCGTTCGCGCCTCGCTCCCGCCGACGTCATAGCGGCCGCCGATGAGTTCTTCACCTCGTTAGGCCTTACGCACGCCGGCTCTCCGCCGCGCACGCGTAGCCGCCTGTACGAGGGTATCGTGGGGACACCGGAGGTGCGCTCGCGTCTGCGGCTCGAGGCACGCCCAGAAGGGGGCCATTACACGTTTGTCGAGGCGGCGACGGATCAGATCGGCGAGAGTCGCCTCGACCGCAACGTAAAGCGGTTCTTCGTGCAGCTGCACCGGCTGGAAGAGCCGCGGCACGCGCTGGCGGCGGCGTACTGACACCGCGTCCCCTTCCCAGCGCCGCGCTTTCGCGCAACGGCTCGAGCTGTATTACTGGATGCGCCTGACGCGGGCGAGATTACAGCACGCATTATTGAGTCGTGCTTCGAATGGCTCGACGCGCCGCTGATGCGGGTGACGGCGCACGACGTACCGCTACCGTATGCGCCGCAGCTGGAGGATTACGTTTCCCCCCAGACAGGTGATATCGTGAGAGCAGCACGATGGGTAATGAGCTACTAGGCCGCGGGCCGCAGGCCGCAGTCCGGAGGGGAGATCGGGGAAGCTGGCGGGTCGCTCGCGCTCGCGCAGCGCGGCGCCGCGTGCCGTGACGGCGGCAGACGGCCGGCCGGCCGGTGACGATGCCGGGGCGCGGCGGCTCGGCCTGGGCTGCTTCGCCGCGTTCGTGGGTTTCTGGAGCGGGGGGATGATCGGTGTGCTCTTAGCGAAATTTGTCGGTGGAGTGCAGCGCTGCACCCCGCCGAAAGGACTCCCCGCCTGCGACTGGTATTATTACGCGTTAGGCGGCATGCTGTTGGGAGCTGTAACACTGCCGGTTCTGGTGTTGAAACGATTGCAAAAACGTTAGGCGACTGCGGGCAACCGCCGGGAGACTAGTTTGTCACGCATTGACGTTCCGATGCCTCAAATGGGCGAATCGATCGCCGAAGGGACACTCTCCCGCTGGCTCAAGAAGGTGGGCGACCCTGTCAAGCGCGACGAACCCATGTTCGAGATCTCCACGGACAAGGTCGACGCCGAGATCCCCGCGCCATCCGCGGGAATCCTCGTGGAGATATTGGTCCAGGAGGGGGAGACTGTGCCGGTGCAGACAGTGGTCGCCCGGCTCGAGACCGATGCCGCCGTCGCTGCGGAAGCCAAAGGCCGTGCACCAGCGGCCAGCGGAGGAACCGCGCCCGGTGCCGCCCTCCCACCCGCGCCGGTGCCGGCCGGCGACGGTAGCACGGGGGCTGCGGCCACGGCGCCAGCGCGGCCCGCCGCAGAGAGCATGCCGGGCGCAGTCGCGACTCGCTCGGCATCCGACCTCCGCTCTCAGAGTGCCGCGGCGGACTCGCTGGAAGAACGGCTGCGCACAAAGTCATCGCCGTTAGTGCGAAAGATCGCAGCCGAGCATGGTATCGAGATCGCGGGCCTAACGGGGACAGGCCTGGCCGGCCGTGTCACCAAGAAGGACATCCTCACTCATATCGAATCCGGTGCCATAGCCGGGGCGGCCGCGGCCCTACAGCGGCCGTCCATGCACGCTCCCGGCGGCGTCGCCGCGACCGCTGGGATCCCCGAGCCGTGGCCGGGTGACGCCGTCGAGCCGATGACGAAGATCCGGCGCCTAACGGCCGAACACATGACGCTCGCGCGGCGGACCGCGGCGCATGTGACTTCGTTCTTCGAGATCGATCTCACGCGAGTCGCCGGGATCCGGCAGCGCCTGAAAGGAGAATTCGAGGCGCAAACCGGCGAAAAACTGACCTACCTGCCGTTCATCATCCAGGGGGTAGTGCAAGGGCTCGCCAAGTTTCCCATCGTCAACGCGGTCGCGGCGGGCGAGCGCATCATCTACCGCAAAGCCTGCAACATCGGGATCGCCGTCGCCCTGGACTGGGGGCTCATCGTTCCTGTCATCAAGAACGCGGAGAACCTCTCGCTGGCGGGCCTAACGAGAGCGCTGAACGACCTCGCCACCCGAGCCCGCGCCAAGCGCCTCAAGCCCGAGGAAGTCGAAGGTGCCACTTTCACAATCACGAATCCCGGCGTTTTCGGCTCCCTGGCAGGAACCCCGATTATTCCGCTGGGCACTGCGGCGATCCTCGGGCTCGGTGCCATCGAGAAACGCGCCAAGGTGCTGGCCGGCGCCGATGGCGAGGACACAATCGCGATCCGCACGTGCGCGTACTTTTCGCTCTCTTTCGATCACCGCATCGTCGACGGTGCCGACGCCGACAAGTTCCTCGCTTTCCTCAAACAGAACCTCGAATCCGCAACGGACCCGGTGACCTAACGTGCCGCGCGCGCTCACAATGACACAACGCAAGCTCACGAATGCCGAGCTGGCCGACTTCCTCGACACCGCGCGGCGGCGCAAGGCGTATTTTCAGATGGCCGGCTGCCGCTACTGGGCGTTCGAGCAGCCGGGCGAGCCGGGGGCGTTCCTCGAGTTCGCGGAAGCGCCTAACGCAGATACCCTGGCTGCGGCGCTGCGCGGCCCCCAGAGCGAGGTCTTTTCCGGCCCCGTGTTCACGGAACTGGCAACCGATTGATATGCCGTCCCGACCGATACTGATCGCCGGCGATGCCTGGCGTGTGTACCCCTCCGGACGTGTCACACAATACGACCGCGATGAGTTCGCGCTGCTGTTCGTACGCGGCTCCGGAAGCGGCCGCGAGGTGCGCGTGACGCGTTACTCACCGCAGGGCGCGCGCTCCCGCGAACAGTCCCTCGCTGAGTTGAGCGACGCCGATCTGCGGCGCCTGTTCGACCAATCGCAGCCGAGCGAAACGTCGCCCGAAGCCGGGTACGTGCCGTGATTGGCGCGGCGCGCGAGCCCGCGCGTCGCATCGATCTGCATCTGCACTCGACTGCGTCGGACGGCCTGCTCTCGCCAACCGCGCTCGTCGCCGCTGCGCACGAAGCCCAGGTCGCCGTTCTCGCGCTCACCGACCACGACTCCGTCGGCGGCATAGCTGAAGCGCGCACAGCCGCGGGCCGGCACTCCGTCCGCGTAATAGCGGGCGTCGAGCTCAGCGCCCACGCTGACGCGCGCGAAGTCCACCTGCTCGGCCTGCACCTCGAGCGCCTGGACACCTTGCACGACTCTCTCGCGGAGCTGGCGCGCGCGCGCCGGGAGCGCCTGGAAGAGATCGTCAAACGCCTCAACGACGTGGGAGTCCGTCTCGCGCTGCAGCACGTGGAGGAGTTGGTGGCCGGTGCCGCGGCGTTAGGCAGGCCCCACGTCGCCCGCGCGCTCGTCGCCCACGGCTGGGCGCAGGATCATCGCGACGCGTTCGAGCGCTATCTGCAGCCCGGAAAGCCCGGCTTCGTGGAAAAGCGCCGGCTCCCGGTCTCTGACGCCATCGCCCTCATTCACGGCGCCGGCGGGATCGCAGTCCTGGCCCACCCCGCGCGCGAAGACTCGCTCGAGCGCCTGCGCGACTACACGCGCGCCGGACTCGATGGCGTTGAAGTGGCGCACCCGTCGCTCAACGCTGATGAGCGCCTGCGCTTGCGCGCGGCCGCCTCTGAGCTGGGCCTCGTGATGAGCGGCGGATCCGATTGGCACGGGGCCCCGGAAGCCGGCCGGCGCATCGGCGCCGAGGACATCCCCGCAGAGTGGCTCGACGCGCAGGAGCGGCGCGCGGCGCTTCGGCGCGCGCTCACACGCGTTGCCTAACGGTCGGCTGATGCCTAACGTGGACCGCTTCGCGCTTGTCACCGGCGGCGCCGTACGCCTGGGCCGCGCCATCAGCATGGGCCTCGCGCAAGACGGCTTCCACGTCGCCGTGCACTACCATCGATCGGCGGGGCCGGCCGGCGAGACTGTAGCCGCCATCGAGCGCCTTGGCAGCCGCGCTGTCGCCATCCCGGGTGACCTGCGACACCCCAAGGACTGTGACGCTCTAGTCGCCGCGGCCGTCGCAGGGTTTGGCGCCCTCGACGTCGTCGTGAACTCCGCGGCGTCTTTCACCAAGACGCAGCTCGGTAGTACGTCGCCTGACGTGTGGGATGAGGTTCTCGCGCTTAACTTGCGCGCGCCATTCCTCATCGCGCAGGGCGCGTTCCCTCACGTCCGCGCCGGCGGATCGATCGTTAACATCGCCGACCTTGCTGGCGTGCAAGCCTGGCCGTCGTACCTCGCGCACGGTGCGGCCAAGGCCGCGCTCATCCACCTCACGCGCGCGCTCGCTAAAGCGGCAGGACCTCGCGTGCGCGTTAACGCCATCGCGCCGGGCGCGGTACTCCTCCCCGACGAGTATGGCGACAGCGCGGCCGAGCGCCTCACGCGCGCGACTCCGCTGATGCGCCTCGGATCTCCCAAAGACGTCGTCGAAGCAGTGCGTTTTCTCGTCGCCGCGTCATTTGTCACCGGAGAGCTGCTGGTGGTTGATGGTGGACGGCACGCGCGAACGGGGGAACCCGCGAAGCCGGCCGGGGACTCGTTAGATGTGACGTGAGTGCAAGCCCATTTGACTAGTTTTTAGGCAACCTCGAGGATCAGTTGTGGCGACTAGGCATCCGTTCGATATGGTGATTGTTGGAGCAGGGCCGGCCGGCATGACCGCCGCGTTATACGCGGGGCGGTCGATGCTGAAGGCTGTGATTCTGGAGCGTGGTGCCCCCGGCGGAGAGTTGCTCAACACAGAGCTGATCGAAGACTACCCCGGCTTCGAGTCGGTCAAGGGCTGGGACCTGGCGCAAAAGTTCGAGGCACATGCGAAGGTATTCGGTGCCGAGTTCCGCACTGCCAACGTGACCGCTATTCACAAACTGGCGGACGGCACGTTCGATACGATTGCCGATGATGGCGCGGTCTACGCTTCGCCCACTGTGATCCTGACGGCGGGCGGCACCCCCGTCAAGCTCGGTATCCCCGGCGAGACGGAGTACGCAGGGAGAGGGGTCTCCTACTGCGCTATCTGTGATGGCGCGTTCTTCAAGGGGCAGCGGATCGCCGTTGTAGGGGGTGGCGATGCGGCTTGCGAGGAGGCGGATTTCCTCACTCGTTATGGCGACAAGGTCTTTCTCATTCATCGGCGCGACCAGTTCCGTGCGTCGAAGATCCTGCAGCAGCGGGTCTTCGATAACCCAAAGATCGAGGTGATCTGGGATACTGTGGTCGACGGGATCCAGGCGGATGCAAAGGGTAACGTCGACAGCCTAACGCTGCATAACGTGCATACGCGAGCCGCTCGGACGCTCGCTGTGACGGGGATCTTCATCTTCATCGGCTTCACGCCGAACACCGGTCTGGTGAAGGACCACGTGGCGCACGACGCGCTCGGGTATCTCACAACCGATGCGAACATGGCCACGTCCATTCCCGGGCTCTTCGCGGCGGGCGACGTGCGCGCGCAGCTTACACGCCAGATAACGACGGCGGTTGGCGACGCCACGACGGCTGCCATCGCCGCCGAGAAATACCTCACGGCGCAGCGCGACGCGGCAGCGCCGGCAGCCGTGCCGGCGTGATCATCGAAACGTTCGTCGTCGGCGCCTTCCAGGAAAACACCTACCTCCTGGCCGATGACACAACCGGTACGGCGGTCTTTATCGACCCGGGGGACGACGGCGACGCGCTCGCGAGTGCGGCGGCGGAGCGCCGCCTAACGATAAGCGGCATATGGCTCACCCATGCCCATCTCGATCACGTTGGTGGAATCGCCGGACTGCTGCGCCGCGCGGCCATCCCGGTGTATATGCATCCGGCCGACACAGTTGTGTACGAGCGAGCGGCAGCGAGCGCAGCGCGCTACGGGCTCCCGTTCGAAACTGCGCACATCCAGGCGCTGCCGCTGGCCGAAGGTGACACGCTAGCGCTCGGAGAGCTGCGCTTCGGCGTGATACACGTGCCGGGGCATGCTCCAGGGCACGTAGCCTTCCTCGGACACGGCGTCGCCTTTGTCGGAGACTGCTTGTTCGCCGGATCGATCGGCCGCACTGACCTACCGCTGCAGGATCCCACCCAGCTCGACGTTTCACTGCGCCGACTGGCGGAGTTGCCGCCTGAGACGCGCGTGCTTCCCGGCCACGGACCCGAGACTACGATAGGCCGGGAGTTAGCTTCCAATCCGTTCCTGACCGGACTGGCGCGCG
>JBQTJS010000060.1:0-33053 GCA_052386875.1 Gemmatimonadaceae bacterium | reverse complement strand
GCGGGAGGGAGCGCGGCCGCAATCGGTATCACCAACCAGCGCGAGACTGTCGTGCTATGGGACCGGGCCACGCTGGAGCCGGTCGCCAGGGCAATCGTCTGGCAGGACCGCCGCACGGCGGCGCGCTGCGCTGAGCTGGCTCCGCACGCGGAGCGCATCCTCGATCTCACAGGTCTCGTTGTCGACGCGTACTTTTCGGCTACCAAGCTGGAGTGGCTGCTGCGCGACGGCGATGTCCGCGCCCGGGCCGCGCGCGGAGCCCTCGCGGCAGGGACGATCGACGCGTGGCTGATCGCGCGCCTGACGAACGGGGAGACGCACGCCACGGATCCATCGAACGCTTCGCGCACGATGCTGTTCGATATCGAAGCCCGCGGCTGGAGCGACGAGCTTTGCGACTTATTCGGTGTTCCGCGGATCATCCTCCCCGAAGTGCGTTCCTCGTCAGGCGACTTCGGCACCGCCGCCGCCGAGTATTTCGGCGTCCCGCTGCCGATCAAAGCCGTGGCAGGCGATCAGCAAGCGGCGCTCTACGGCCAGGGGTGCTGGGAAGCCGGGGAAGGGAAGTGCACTTACGGCACGGGGGCCTTCCTGCTCGTCAACATGGGCGCCGAACGCCCGCGTGCCGGTGATGGAATCCTAACGACGATCGCCTGCGACGAGCGTGGTCGCGCCTCGTACGCGCTGGAGGCCGCGATATTCGTCGCCGGCGCCGCAGTGCAATGGCTGCGTGACGGCCTTGGCATCGTCGACTCGGCCGGCGCAACCGAATCGCTGGCGCGCGGCCTAACGTCAAACGACGGCGTCTACTTCGTCCCGGCGCTCGTCGGCCTCGGCGCGCCGCACTGGAATCCGCACGCCCGCGGGACGATCGTGGGTATTTCGCGCGGCACGTCGCGCGCCCACCTCGCCCGCGCCGCCCTCGAGGCGATGGCTTACAGCACGCGTGACGTGGTGGACTCCATGGCGCGACACTCAGGGCATCCTATCCAGCGCCTGCGTGTGGACGGCGGTGCCGCGGCCAACAATTGGTTGATGCAGTTTCAGGCGGATGTGTTAGGTCTGCCGGTCGAGCGCCGCGACCTTGTGGAGAGCACGGCACTGGGCGCTGCCGTGCTCGCGGGGGTTGCTGGCGGCATCTGGGACTCGCCGCGCGACCTGCTGGCCTCCGGCTCAGTCACGCGCTTCGAGCCGGGAGCGGGAGCGGCGGGCGCTGTCGCAGGCCACGCGGGTTGGCGGCGCGCGGTGCGCACGGCGCTGTACTGGACGTCGGCTTAGCCGAGTGCAGGATACGTTCGCCCGGTATAATTTCACGATTATGACTGGGCCGTTGCCGACCGGCGAGCGCCGGAAGAACAAGCTGCTCCGCATGTTGATCGATGAAATGCTGCAACACATCCGCGAGATGCAGCAGCACAGCGGAGACTGGCCTGACGAGGAGCGCGCGCGCGCGGAGCAGGACCTCGAGCGTATCATGGCTCAGGTGCGCGGCGCGGCATTCCGCAAAGGGGCGACCTGAGCGTCGTCGGCGAGCTCGCGCTGTACGGCGCGTGCTTCACCGCCCTGTTCGCGTTCGCTGCCTCTTTGCTCGGCAACCGCTCGCAACGGCCCGAGCTGCTGAGAATTGCGAGGTGGGCTCTCGGCGTTGTTGCCGCATTGTGTGCAGTCGCGACGTTAGGCTTGGCGTGGTCGCTCGTTTCTGTCGATCTATCCCTGCGTTACGTCGCTGAACACACGACGACGAATCTTCCGCTCCCATATCGGTTGGCGGCGCTGTGGGACGGCGCGGCAGGTATAGCCATAGTCATGTCGCTTGCGGTGAGCGGCGTAGCGGCGTGGACGCTGAATGGCGGCGCGCGGCCGGCTGACGGACGTGGGAGCGTCGTGGCGGTCCTTGCCGGGACTGCGCTCGTCGCATGCGCGGTGTCCGCGTTAGGCGCGCCGCCGTTCGCGCGGCTGCCCTGGCTGCCGCTGGAGGGTGAGGGGCTCTCTCCCAGGCTGCAGTCCTTCGCCGCCGCGCTCGCGCCGCCGCTCTTGATCGTCGCCTATGCGCTGCTGATCCCCCCCGCGGTGCTCGCGCTGGCCCCCGCGCCCGCGCGCGGCGCGCGTACCGCGCGGGGCAGCATGACACACCATATACTCGGCGCCTACGTGCTGCAGACTTCGGCCGTCGCGTTAGGCGCGTGGAGCTTGCGCCAGGCGGGACGGCCGGCAGGATACTGGCCGTGGATCGTCGGAGCTGTCTGGCTGCTGACCGGCGCTATGGGCGCCGTAGCGCTCCGGCGCAGCGCGATCCGGCGATGGCTTGCGGCGTTGGCAATGGCCGGCGTGCTGACCCTGGGCGCCGCCTTCGCGGCGCTAGCCGTGAGTCGCGATATGCTGCTGACCCTGCGGCCCGGCGAGTCGGGTTACGTAGTCGATGCATTTGGGTCGGGAGGGGCGCTGGTACATCAAGGAGTCTCCGCCTACCGCGTGCGCAACCGAGAAGTGACGGCGGTGACGTTGCAGGCGAGCGTGGGCTCGGCGCGGCCGACGCTGCTTGTCGCCGAGCGGTGGCAGTACGTGGACGGCCGCGGTGAAGCAACGCACAGCGCGTTAGCGCGCACCGCCGTTCACAGCGGCATGCTGCAGGACGTGTCGGCGACGCTGCTCAGTGTAGAGCGGGACGACGCAGTCGCGATAAGACTGGCGTTCCGCCCCCTCGCGTGGCTGCTCTGGCTGGGACTGGCGCTGCTGCTGTCGGCCGGGGCGTTGGGCTGGCTGGCGGCCTTGCGGCGCGCGCCTAACGTTCAATAGCCTCGAGCCGGCGTTGCGCCATGCCGAGAGGGGCGAATATTGCCGTTAGGCACAGCGCCAGGGCTATCGCCAGGCCGGTTACCAACTCGGCGCTGCCGGCCGTTTCACCGAACGTGCGAGCGCGCAAGTAGGCGTACACGGGTCGCGCTTCCGCGGCTGTGATACAGGCGATCAGGGCGACCGCGCTCATCATGTAAACGAGTCCGCCGAAGGATGTGGGGATCTGAGCGGCATTCTCAGTCTCGAAGCGCGGGAACAGCACGCCGAACGCGATGGCGAGCGAGGCGAGCGCCAGCGTCATGAATGTGATTGTCGCCAGGGACAGAGCGAACATGAACGCATCGACACGCAGGAGCGTGTTCGTCACGGCGACTATGACAACGGCGAGGACGAGGAGCGGGATGGTCCCCATCCAGTACTTGGCCCAGAGCACGTCGCGCATGGCGATCGGGCTGGATCGCAGCAACCACCACGTGCGCCCCTCCAGGCTGACGCTCGGGAATAGGAAGCGCGCCGCGATCGACGCGAGTACGAAGCCGGCGAGCGCGAGGTTCAGGAAGGGGACGAGATTGCGGATGAAGAACGGCATCCCATCGCCGGTTATCGGCAGCAGCCGGATGTTGAGTATGTAGACGGCTACCAAAACTGTCAGTAGGATCAGCTGGGACCACTGTGTAGAGTCGCGTGCGAAGAGGCGGATCTCCTTGAGCACGAGCTCTCGCCGAGTGGTGCCTAACGGGGCAAGCATCGCGTGCACGGCGCGTGCCATGCGGCGCCCTTTGGCCGTGCGCTGCGCCCCCTCCTGGGCTTTACTGTAACCGCGGGCGTATAAGACGCGGTGCAAGGCAGCTCCGCAGACGACGAGCACGGCCGCCGTGGACCACAGCATGTACAGCGGCAAGGGATCGAAGTCCGCCATCAACCAGCCCATAATCGTGCGCTGCAACCATTCGTTAGGGAGCAGCGGTGACGTCGGTCCGCGCAACACAGCGATGAACTCTACGAGTGAGTGGAAACCTTCCGGGCGCGCGAGCTGCTCCGGCCGTAGCAGCCTGACGAAAATCGCCACTCCCGCAGCAGCCAGCACGGCGATGAAAGCCAGCAGGTCGCGCGTGCGGCGTGCCGGGAAGACGTTGACGAGCAGCAGCGTCAGCATGCTGCCGAGCGCGCAGGGGATGACGATGAACGGGACGCAGCCGGCGAGCGCGATCAGCGGGAAGAGCCACCCTCCATCGTAGACCACGGCGTATGCAGTGAGGATAGGGAGCGCGAGCAGCGCGACCATCCAGCTCGCGTGCAGCGTGGTTTCCACGAGTTTGGCGCCGTAGACGGTGAGCCAGTCGACCGGCGCCGACACCAGGAGGTCCAGATCGCGCGCGAGAAAGAAGCTGGAGAGGGATGTGATGATGGCGGACAGGAGCAGCAGCCCAAGGAAGCTGAGGCAGAGCACGCCTAACAACTTGCCGGCGAGCAGGGCTCCGATCTCTTCGACTCCGTGGAAGTATCGCAGGACTTTGGCGAGCAGTCCGAAGACGAGGACCCAGAAGACGGCACCTAACGAACCCAGGAGCACCAGGCGCGGCGCGCGCCCCCGCTCGCCGGAGCGCGCGCGCGACTTGGCTGTGAGCCACTTGGGGAGCAACAGGTGCCACAGGCCCGGCGGACCCTCGGCGGGTGGGACCACTCGTCCGCCGGCCGGCGTCACCCCCGTCACGGCACGAGTGGGTCCGGAGAGCATGCGCAGGCGCGCGACGAGGGCGCCGTCGCGGGATGCGATTGTCCTGTCTCTGTCAGCCGAGCGTCCCTGTGAGCCCCGCGTCATGAATCCAGCACAGCAACCAGATCGCGTGCCGCCTGCTCTCCCGTTAGGCGCAGGAATATATCCTCCAGAGAAACCGCCGATCCGTTCGCTCCCGGCAGGGCGCTCGCGCGTAGCTCGTCCAGCGTGCCGCACGCGCGGATAGTCCCAGCCTGGATTATTGCCACGCGGTCGCAGAGCCGCTGTGCCACCTCCAAAGTGTGGGTGGACATCATGATCGTATGACCGCGCCGGACGTACTCGCGAAAGAGTTCCTTGAGCGTGCGCGCCGCCTTGGGATCGAGCCCTACCATCGGCTCGTCGACGACAATGACGTCAGGCTTGTGCAGGAAGGCGCTGGCGATGATGAGCTTTTGCCGCATGCCGTGGCTGTAGCTCTCGACCAGCTCGTCGCGCCACGCATCCAAATCGAACAGAGCGAGCAGCTCAGCGCCGCGCCGCTCTACGCCCGCGCCATGCTGGCCGAAGAGGCCCGCCACGAAGCACAGGAATTCGGCTCCGGTCAGTTTCTCGTAAATGAACGGACGATCGGGGATGTAGCCGATCATACGTTTGGCGCCTAACGGGTCGCGCTCCAAGTCGATTCCGCCGATGCGAACGGCGCCGCGCGTGGGCCGCAGGATGCCGGCGATCATGCGCAGCGTCGTGGTCTTGCCCGCGCCGTTGGGTCCCAGAAACCCGAACAGCTCGCCGGCGGGTACGTCGAGATCGATGCCGTCGACGGCCGTGAAGCCGCCGTAACGCTTGGTGAGCCCGCGAATTTCGATCATGATCGTTAGGGTCGCCGCTCGCGCAGTTGCGCCAGCCGGCTCTGTGGACTCGCGGCGCGCCAGTTCTCGAACGCCAGCTCGTACGCCGTGCGCTGCAAAGTGATGCCGTCCGGCCGTTCGACGCGGACTGCGCGGCCCAGCCTGTCCACCCAAACTGTGCCGGGGACACCGGCCAGACGCCAAGCGAGCACGGAATCGTTATGGGCCACGCGCCAGGGCCCAAGCGGCGTCGGGAGCACAGCACTGTCCGGGACGACGAAGAGCGACTCAGCCGCGAGCCGCACGCGCCTTTCGCGCCGAGCACCGGTGGCAAGGTCGAGCGTCGCCAGGCGGGACCTGCGGCCGATGCGTGGCCGGCCGGCTAACATCGCGGCCGTCCAGAGGAACGGCTGCGCAACGACAGCGTCGTGCAGCACGCTCGTCGACGTGTCAGGCGCGACACCGTCGGCGCGCACGACTATCTCGAGCAGCGTATCGCTCACAACGCGGCCGCTGACGTTGCGCGCGGGGCCGGCGCCGTCGCTGGCCTCACGCAGGCGGAAGCTGCGCAGCGTCAGTCTGCGCGAGAGCCTAACGAGAGATTCGCTCGTGGCGCGGCCCCGGCCGCCGGCTGCCGCTACGTCCATCACGCTGTAGTCGGCGACGTGGAATCCGCCGGGGACTGTATCCACAGTTGTCGAAGCGAAACCGACGTGGGCGCCGGCGCGATAGACAGCGAAGTAGATCGCACCCGGGGCAACACGCAGCGCCGATTCAGCTAAGCGCGCAGCGTCGGAGCGCGACAGCTCGCGCCGCGCGAGGGCTGCCATCCCCGCGAGCCACGCGGTAACTACGGCAATCGCCACAACAGCGCGTCGCTTCACAGCGCGCCGTCAGATGAGCGCCAGTGAGGTTTCGGCGCTGATCCAATCGACATACTTCTCGAACCCGGCGCGCACTTCCAGCGCCAGCAGTTCGGGGACCTTATACGGATGCAGCTCGACGAACGCCTTCTCGATGGCGTGATATACCGCCGAACGCGTTTTGAGCAGTACCACTACCTCCTGCTCATCGGCGACTTTCCCTTCCCAGCGATAGAAGGAACGCGCTCCCGGAAGCATCGTGCCGCATGCGATGAGTCGCCGATCGAGCAAGGTCCGGATGAATCGCACGCCCTCGTCGCTGCTGGCGACAGTCGTGAGGAGGACAACGGCGTCAGTGTGGGGCATCGTGGCGTCCCGTGGAGTTGTGGGCCCGGTCCGCCTGACGGAGCCCCGCGGCACCCGAGAGGGGACAGGTGAGTCTGTCGTCGCGTCACAAGTGTAACCGCTAAAGCGACGCTCCAAGCGCCCAGACTTGAAGACGGCTCGTCCCCGCGAGACCTTACCAGGCTATGTCACAGGACGCGCTCATTGTCCGCGGCGCGCGGGAACACAACCTCAAGAACATCGACGTCGTCATCCCGCGTGACCGGCTGACTGTCATCACTGGACTCTCCGGCTCGGGGAAATCGTCGCTCGCCTTCGATACGATCTACGCCGAAGGTCAGAGGCGGTACGTAGAGTCGCTCTCGGCATACGCACGGCAGTTCCTCGGGCTCATGGAAAAGCCCGATGTCGATGCCATCGAGGGGCTGTCGCCCGCGATCTCGATCGAGCAGAAGTCAGCGGGCCACAATCCCAGATCGACGGTCGGCACCGTGACCGAGATCTACGACTACCTGCGCCTGCTGTACGCCCGTTGCGGAACACCGCACTGCCCGAACTGTGGTCGGCCGGTGCAACGCCAGTCGGCGGGACAGATCGCGGACGTGCTGTTGGAGTGGCCGCAGGGAGGGGGGACGCGCATCGAGATCCTGGCGCCGCTGGTGCGCGGGCGCAAAGGGGAGTTCCGTGAGCTGTTCGAAGCGGCTCGCAAACAGGGGTTCATCCGCGCCCTGGTCGATGGCAAGCAGGTCGACCTGGCGGACCCTCCCACGCTCAACCGGCGCCAGAACCACGACGTCGCCATCGTGATCGATCGCCTGCAGTTGCGCTCGGACGATCGCACGCGGCTGAGCGACTCGTTGGAGACCGCGCTCAAGCTTGCCGACGGGCTCGTCGAGATCGTTAGGCACGATGGCTCGGCACCTAACGTGCAGCTGTTTTCCGAGCGCTACGGCTGCCCCGCCTGCGGCATCAGCCTCGCGGAGCTGGAACCGCGCCATTTCTCCTTCAACTCCCCCTTCGGCGCCTGCCCTTCGTGCAGCGGCCTTGGTGTCAGACGGGTCGTCAGTCCGGACCTCATCCTCGGCGACCCCAGCGTCTCGATCCTCGAAGGAGTCGTGCTTCCGTGGGGCGAGCCGGACGGCTACCTCAAGCGCGTCATCCTGCCGGGACTGGCCAAGTCCCTGGGCTTCACACTCAATACGGCGTGGGGGAAGCTCCCTAAGCGGGCGCAGGATGCGCTTCTCTACGGCGCCGATTCGCGACGCGGACCCTCGCGCGGCGGCGTTCGCGCGACGTCGCGCGAAGGGCTGGCATGGGACGGCATCGTAACAAGCGTGCAGCGGCGCTACGAGGAGAGCGAAGCCGATAGCGTGCGTCTGGAGCTGGCGCAGTACATGGTGGAGCAACCATGCGCAGCCTGCGCTGGCCGGCGACTCAAGCCGGAGTCGCTCGGCGTCACGATCGCCGGTCGCAACATCGGCGAGCTGGTCGAGATGCCCATCCTCGACGCAGCGGCTTTCGTCGCCTCGCTCCCGTTGCGCGGCAACGGCGCCGGTCCGGCTGCGGGAGGGCTCGATGCCGAAATAGCGCGTCCCATCCTCAAGGAAGTGGGGGAGCGCCTCAACTTCCTGGTGGACGTGGGCCTCGAGTACCTCACGTTAGGCAGGTCCGCCGAATCGCTCTCGGGCGGCGAGGCGCAACGCATCCGTTTGGCGACCCAGATCGGCTCGCGGCTCGTCGGTGTGCTGTATATCCTCGACGAGCCCTCCATCGGCCTGCATCAGCGCGACAACGCGCGTCTGCTGCACACCTTGCAGCGGCTGCGCGACCTGGGGAACACAGTGCTCGTCGTGGAGCATGACGACGAGACGATCAGAGCCGCGGATCACGTTGTTGATCTCGGTCCCGGGGCCGGTACGCACGGGGGCCGTGTGGTCGCCACCGGCAGCGTCAAACAGATAATGCGCTCGAGCGGATCGCTCACCGGCGACTATCTCGCAGGCCGGCGCGAGATTCCGCTGCCGCGCGAACGGAGGCGGCCCGCCTCGCATCGCGTCCTTCGGGTGCACGGCGCGCGCGAGCACAATCTGCAAGACCTGACTGTGGAGTTCCCGTTAGGCTTGTTCCTCGCCGTCACCGGAGTGTCAGGCTCGGGGAAGTCGACGCTGGTCGAGGACATCCTGCATCGCGCGCTGGCGCGCCACTTCTACCGCTCGCGCGTAATCCCGGGGGCACATAGCCGGATCGTGGGCCTTGAGCACATCGACAAGGTCATCGACATCGACCAGAGTCCGATCGGACGGACACCGCGATCCAATCCTGCGACGTACACCGGTCTGTTCACCCCCATCCGCGAGCTATTCGCCCAGCTGCCGGAGTCCAAGATCCGCGGCTATGGAGCCGGGCGCTTCTCCTTCAACGTGAAGGGGGGGCGCTGCGAGGCGTGCGAGGGGGACGGACTGGTCAAGATCGAGATGCACTTCTTGCCGGATGTGTATGTGTCGTGCGAGGTATGCAAGGGGAAGCGCTACAACAGGGAGACGCTGGAGGTGCGTTTTCGCGGGTTGAACATCGCCGAGGTCCTGGACCTCACTGTGGAAGACGCGTTAGGCCTGTTTGCCAATCAGCCGCGCATCCACCAGAAGCTGCGCACTCTGTTCGACGTCGGTCTAGGCTATATCCACCTGGGCCAGAGCGCGACGACGCTGTCCGGTGGTGAAGCGCAGCGCGTGAAGCTCGCCACCGAGCTTTCCAAGCGCGATACGGGGCGCACACTTTACATCCTCGACGAGCCCACGACCGGCCTGCATTTCGAGGATGTGCGCCTGCTGCTCGACGTACTGCATCGGCTCGTCGATCGCGGGAACACAGTGCTCGTGATCGAGCACAACTTGGATGTCATCAAGACAGCGGATTGGATCATCGACCTGGGGCCGGAGGGAGGGGCCAAGGGTGGGCGTGTGGTCGCCACGGGGGCTCCCGAGGCTGTGGCACGGAGTGCCGTATCGCATACGGGCGCCGTGCTGCGCACCTTGCTTGGCTCGCGACGGAGCGCGGCCAAAGCGGCGGCAGACCTGACCCGATGACAGCGGATGACACCATATTTCTGCGTGCCGCGTACTGTCCCCAACCCAACTGTTCCGGGAGCTACATGGTCTCACGCGAGGAAGTAGAACGATTCTTCGACCGGTTGTCCGCTGAAGGCGGCGGTGGCGAGTGGCAGGAGATCGAGAAGGGTCTCTGGCTGATGCAGCCGGGCGGCGCGTTCGATTTTGACGTGGCTGTGCACTACAACCCACCGGTGCTCGTTTTGCGCGTGAAGGTGATGGATCTGCCTAACGCGAACGGCCGCCGCGCGGAACTCAATCAGCGGCTGCTCGAGCTTAACGCCAGCGATCTGGTACACGGCTCTTACGGGATCAGTGACGGTGCGATCGTGCTGACCGAGGCGCTGGAGCTGGGGCATCTCGATTACGAGGAGTTTCAGGTGGCTTACGAGAGCCTAACGCTTGCCCTCGCCACGCATCTGCGCGAGCTGGCGACCTACCGCGAGGAGAAGTAGCATGGGCCTCTTCGACCGCCTCGCGACGCTCATAAGATCGAACATCAACGATCTCATCTCCTCCGCCGAGAATCCGGAGAAGATGTTGAATCAGATTCTGATCGACATGCGCGATCAGTTGGTGAAGGCCAAGCATCAGGTGGCGGCGGCCATCGCCGACGAGCGGCGTCTGCGTGATCAGGCTGACGGGGAGTACAAGGCCGCTGCCGAGTGGGAGCAGCGCGCCATGTTGGCTGTACGCGAGGGACGCGACGACCTTGCCAAACAGGCTCTCGTCAGGCAGAGCGAGTACGTGGCGCACGGGCAGCAGCTCGAAGTCACGTGGCAAACGCACCAGCTCGAGACCGAGAAGCTGCGCGCGCAGCTGCGTGACCTCAACGACAAGATCGAGGAAGCCAAGCGCAAAAAGAACCTGCTCCTCGCGCGCCAGCGGCGCGCCCAGGCGCAGAAGCGCATCGCCGAGACGATGTCGTCGATTTCCGAGAAGTCGGCCTTCGAGGCCTTCGCGCGCATGGAGGAGCGTATCGATCAAAGCGAACGACAGATCAAGGCCACCGCCGAGATCGACGAGGAGTTCTCCGGCGATCGCCTGGCGCGCGACTTCAAACAGCTCGAGAAAGGTGCCGGTGCCGCCAGCGCTGACATGCAGCTGCTCGCGCTGAAGCAGAAGATGGGGTTGCTCCCTTCGGGAGCGCCGCACACTAACAAGCGGCTGCGTCCGGGCGAAGCGGATGAGCCTGAAACCGTGCAGGCGGACATCACTGAAGACGCGCCTGACGAGAAATCGCGCGGGTGACATCCCCCTCGCGTCTCGCGACGCCGCTCCCAACGCCCGCGGTCGGCGGCAGCAAGCCGTCACCCGGGCGTTTGCGTTTGGCCTCGCTCTTGGCGGCGACAGCCGGCACGGTGCTGTTGCTTTGGCTCTTCGGCACCGCGGCCGACGTCTTCCTACTCGTCTTCATCGCGGCGTTGTTCGCGCTGTACCTCGGCTCGGCGACCGACGAGCTCGTTAAGCGGCTTCCGGTATCGCGGCCGTTCGCGTTGGGCCTGGCCATCTTCGGATCATTCGCCGCCGTCGTCGCGCTGGCAGCCACATTGCTGCCGCCCATCGTCGCGGAGACGCAGTCGCTCTTTCGCGTGCTGCCGACGTATCTCGCGGCATGGGAGCGCGGGCTGGACCGGCTCGCGGCCAGCTATCCGGCGCTGCGCGACGTGATCAATCCCGGCGAGAACAGCATCGTAAAGACGCTGTATGCGCAGCTGGAAGGGTTGGGAGATCAGGTTGTGCCCCGTGTCGTCTCGTTAGGTCACGCTATAGTCAACATCGTGTCCGTTTTCGTGATGGGCCTCTACCTGGCGCTCACTCCGCAGCTCTATCGCGAATGGCTCATCGCGCTCTTTCCGCCGGTGCACCGCGATGTTGTGCGCGACGTGATGCGCGATCTGCGGACTACGCTGCGTTCATGGATCGTGGGACAATTGCTGGCGATGGTCATCCTTGCCGTGCTCACGGCGATCGGGCTGGCGCTCCTCCAGGTTCCTTACGCGCTTACCTTCGGCGTATTCACCGGCGCAGTCGCGATCGTGCCGTTCTTCGGTACGCTCGTCTCCACGATCCTTCCGGCTTTGTTTGTGTTAGGCGGTCCCGGCTTCGAAGGGCTGGGGCCCGGGACACACGCGATCATGGTCATCGCGCTCGGCGTGATAGTGCACGTGGTGGAGGCGAACCTTGTGCTGCCGCTCATCGTCGCCAGACAGGTGCAGATTCCGCCGGTGCTCTCGATGATGGCGATACTCCTGGCCGGCCGCTTGCTCGGCGCGCAGGGACTGATCGTTGCGGTGCCGCTGCTGGCCGCGGGGATGGTCATCGTGCGGCGGCTGGTTGTGAACCGGCTCTACGAGCAGCCCGGCCTGCGGCGCGTCGTGCGCGACAGGCCGCTCGTCTTGCACGTGCCGGCGCCGGACGGGGGCGTCGCCACTTATCCGGAGGGGCCGGTTGACGTACTGGCCGTGGAGCTGCCGGTGCACGCGGGGCCTAACGAGCGCTGATTAAGATGTCCCGGTGGAGCTTACCGGCGTGGTGAATGGGCGCGGCGCGACTCGACGTGCCTGGCGTGAAGCCGCGGTGACACTGAGCCTGTGCTTGGCGTTAGGAATCTCTTGTGGTTCCGACGGCGGGACGTCGCCGCCAGGCGGCGCTGATCCCTGCGGGAACGCCGCAGGCAACGCCTCCCAGCCGATATCGGGACCTCCGGCGCCTAGCGGCGCGGACTTCGACCAGGTCTTCCGCTCTCTCGTGGTTCATCCGGCGAACGCCGACATCGTGTACGTCGGCACAGAACGCAACGGGATCGTGCGCAGCGTCGATGGCGGCCGTTCCTGGGAGCGTTTGCGCAGCGGCATGCGTCACGCGAGCGGCGGTTATCCGGAGGTCTGGGACATTGCCATCTCACCGGCAAACCCGTCGCTCGTCGTGGCTGGGACCGTCGACTCGCCGGGCCCGGCCACGGGTGACTACCCCAGTTCGATCGCCGGCGTTTACCGTTCCAGCGACGGAGGTGTCACCTGGATGCGCGCCAATTGCGGCCTAACGAATTCGAGTGTGGCATCGGTGGCCTTTGACCGGCGGAATCCGGCCACTGCCGTAATCGGGACCAACGCCGGACGTGCAAGCTTCTCGGGCCTCGCGGGCCAGTTTTTCGCCGGCGGACTGCTGCGATCGACCGATGAAGGAAGGACGTGGGCATCCGTGACGCCGTCAGGCGGCGAGCGGGGCTCGCACTGGCAGATTCTTTACGGCATAACGAGTGCCAGTTCGTTCATGTTGAGCTATTCGCTGGATCCGGAGATTCCAACACAGAGCCGCGGCTTCCTGCGCAGCACCGACGCGGGCGCGACGTGGACGTCGCTGCCTAACGCCCTTGCCGGCCGCAATATCGCCGCGATTGCCGCCTCCGCTGACGGCCGCATCATCTATGCAGCCGAACGCAATCCCTTTCGCTTGTATCGCTCGGCTGACGGGGGTACTACATGGGCCGTGATCGCGGCGCCCGGAACAGAACCGCTCGCGGTCTCGCCGGCGGACGACCGCATCATACTGCTGGCCGGAAGCCCCGGTGTTTACCGCTCGGACAACAGCGCGACAAGCTGGCGACTCGTCCTGCCGTCCAGCCGCAGATTCGACGACTTCGAGTTCGCGCCTTCGGATGCGCGTGTTGTCTACGCCGCGACGGAGGGCTACGACGTCTTTCGGAGCGACGACGCGGGCGCCACGTGGCGGCTGCTGGTAAATCTGCGAGCGAGTGTGTTGCGCTGACCGCGGGCGCATTCCGCGTCCGCCGTGGCTGTCGGGCGGGCGTGGCTGCTCACCCGTGAGCGGTCGATTCGGAAGTCGCGGCTGACACCGTCCGTCCGCGCTGGCTTGGTCGCCGGCTCCGGCGCGGACTTCGCGTTCACACGCGGCTCAAGCGGGCCTAACGATGCTCGCGAGCACCAGAGCCCAGAAGATCACCACCGCCAGTGGGAACAACGCCGCCAGTTTCGTTACGCTCAACCACTCAATGCGCCATTGGTAGAGAGCGAACTTGGGGCGCGGGTGCTCGACATCACCGAGTACGGCGTAATCCCCCATGCCGACGAGGCCCAGCTCCGTCGCTAGCGCATTGCCCACTGCCTTGAGCTGCCGCCTGTACACCTCGACGAGATAGCGGTCTTCGGCGCCGAATACATACCAGATCACACTGAGCGTAAGCCCCGTCAGCGCCAGTACGCGCGCTTCAGGCGCAAAGACTCCCTGCTCCCTAAACCAGCCGAATAGTGCCACTGCCAGCGACGTGTTGGCCACGATGAAGATGTGGAAGCGCTGCCACATGCGCGTGAACTGATCGGAGAGATAGCGTGCCTTAAGCTCGTACTCCTTCAGCAGCAAATCGTGTCGTTGCAACATCGTCCTCTCCTGCCGCAGTTGAAAGTGGCACTCGATCGCGTGCAGGGGCCGGCTTAAAGGGAAGCTCCCGGGGCGGCGGACGGTCGGCCGCCGTGCTTCGCGGCCTGCGCGTTAGGCGCTAGCCGATCGGTTCTCCGAGCTTGATCTCCGTAACCTGCCAGAGAACGCAACGCCAATCCCCCTGCCGGCGCTCGAACACGTGGATATTTCGATACCTGTTCGGAGTTGCTCCCGGCTGCGTCTTGTCGACCGCGCGTACTATGGAGCGCACCATTCCGATGTCGCCGCTCACGCGCTCGCGGGGCTCGGCTTCAATTGCCCGCGTTATGTTCGGATTGCGCGGGTTGGCGATCTCCTGCAGCAGAGCCGCGCGAGCCTGCTCTTCGCCGCGTGCGCGTGTAATCGCTACGAAATCTTCAGCGAGCACCTTTGCTGCATGGCCGTGAGCGGCCGCATTCTCGGCATCGATCAGTCGCCGCACCAAATCCGTTAGCATCGCACCCTCCCATCCGTGGCCGTGACGCTGTCTGAATTCTACTCCCGGCCGACGCCGAGCGCATCGGCGACGCGGTTTATGTAGTTGAACCAGCTCGCGATGAGAGTAATCTGGAGGATGGCTCGGTCGTCGAAGCCGAACGCGCGCAGCCGCTCGTGATCCTCGCGGCCGATGCGCGTCGCGTCCGTTGATATCTGCGCGACGTAATCCAGCATTGCGCGGTCTCGCTCATCCAGTGGTGCGCTGCGGTAATCCTCACGCAGCGCGGCAACGAGAGCATCATCCAGTGTAACGCGACGCAGAAACTCTGCGTGCGCGTCAATTCAATAGCGACACCGATTCGTGACGGAGACTACCGTGCTGATCATCTCATGCTGCCGTCGCGAAAGTGGCAGATCGGCCGACATCAGGGCGCCGAATGTGGCGAAAGCGTGATACAGAGCATCGGGTATCAGGCTGTGCGACGCGACGATTTGCGATGTGCTGCCATCGGCCGTCGGATGGACGGGCGTGGCGTATTCGGCGGGATACATGGCGCGCTGGGCGCCGACAGCGCTGCGTACGCGCTCGTCGCTATCGGCGGAGACGGTCCTGATCCAGGTCATCGCGGCCAGACGACGCCTTGATGTCCGCGGCGCAGCGCTCCCATCCCCTTATAAACGAACTTCTGAACGCGCTTCCCCTCGTAAGTCTCCGTCGTATAGATGTTCCCCTTGGAGTCGCTAGCGATGCTATGCACGCCGAAGAACTGGCCCGGCTGTCTCCCTCCATCTCCGAAGCTCGTTAGGACTTCCAGCGTCAGGCGTTCGACGACATAGATGCGCTCATTCTTGCCGTCGGCGACATACAAGTACGTCTGCCGCGGGTCGTGCGAGAAAGCGATATCCCATATTGAGCCATCGCTGCGTGTGCGCGGTGCGACGCGTTGCTCCTTGACGAACTTGCCATCTCGCTGAAAAACCTGGATGCGATTATTGACTCTGTCGCACACATATACGAGGCCGTCGCTCGCCGGCATGACGCAGTGCACGGGAGTGCGGAACTGCTGCGCGAGCGGCGCGTCAGGATTGTACGGCCCCAGATTCGAGTCGTTAGGCACGTTGCCATACGCTCCCCAGAAGCGCTTGATCGCTCCGCTCGTCATATCGATCACGGCCACGCGCTTGTTGCCGTACCCGTCAGCGACGTAAACCTCGTTCGCAGCTTCGTCGAAAGCGATCTTGGCCACGCGTGCGAACGTTGTACCGCTGTTGCTGTTCACCGGCTGGTTAGGCGATCCAAACTGCTGCAAGAACTTTCCATCGTGGGTGAACTTCAGGATGTGCGAGTCAGCGCGCCCCCAGCCGCCGATCCACACGTTGTCCTTGGCGTCGACAGCGAGGCCGTGATTGGACTGCGGCCAGTCGAAGCCCTGTCCGGGACCGCCCCACGCATTCACGAGATTCCCCTGAGGGTCGAACTCGAGGATCGGCGGCGCGGCGCGACAGCAGTCGCCCATGGGTGGATCGGCGCCTGCGCCGGCCTCGGTACGCTGGTTCAGCGTCGAGTCGCCGCGGTGTACGATGAAGACGTGATCCTTGGAATCGACACCGACTCCGACTGTCGAGCCGAGGATCCACTGGTTAGGCAGCGGCCGGGGCCATAGAGGGTCCACTTCGAAGCGCGGAGCCTGAACTGTGGCCTGTGCCCGCGTCGCCGCATCCAGCGTAGCGAGGACGGCAAAAAGGCCCGTGAGCGCTGTGGCGAGACCAAGTATGCTGCGCCGCATCATACGTTCCCCCGGTGTCCAGGGTGTGCGAAGCCGCACTGCCCAAAGGCCGCTAACTAAGCAGCGCGCGCGCGCTGTGTCCAGATGGCGCCGTCCCGATGCGCCAGGCAGGAGCAGCGCGCCTCGTTAGGCGCGCTCCGCGCTCGCCGGCCGCCACCAGCGCCCCTCCAGTACGGCAGCACCGAGATAAACGGCAAGCGCTACGGCCAGCGAAATGAGAAAGGGATGCGAGCTGCCCCCGTAGCCGGCAGTGAGATACGCGAGCAGCCCCAGCGTCAGCGTCGCCAGCGCAGTGAACGGGCCCCCTATGCCGCTGAACAACCCGAAAGTGATAGTCACCAACGCCCCGGCGCTGCCGAACGCCGAGGCCTGCTCGACCAGCGCAAAAACACCCTGGGATCGCAGCGCCAGGCCGTACGCTATCACGCCGAAGACCGCAACTCCCGCGCGCGCCAGCACCACCTTGGTCCGCTCGCGTGTCACACCTAACGTGGGAATCAGCAGGTTATGTGACATCAGCCCCGACGCTATCAGCAGCGTGCTGTTCACGGTCGAGAGGATAGCCGATGTGAGCGCGCCGGCGAAGATCGCGTAACCGACAGTGGGGAGAACTCTCCGCGCCACGACAGCCATCAACTGCTCCGGATCGTCCACGGACAAGACCAGCCGGTGGCCCAGCAGGCCGATAAACACCGGAATGAGCCCGATCGCGATATACATGAAGCCCGCCGTCAGCGATGCACGCCGCGCGATCTGCGGCGTACGCGTCGCGATAATCCGGCCCACTATCTCCGCCGTTACGAGAGACCCGAACACCGGAACTGCCCAAGCCTCCAGCGCGTCCAGCAGCGAAACGGAACCACCGGCGCTCAACCCGATCTTTCCCGACTGGACCACTGCTCCGACTGCCTGGTCCAGGCCGCCCACTGTCGCCAGCGTTGCGATCAGCAAGACGCACAACCCGACCGCCAGCAGGAGCCCCTGCATGAGATCGGTTACGGCGTCGGCGAGCAGGCCGCCGAACATCGTGTAGCCAATCGTTAGGCCCGCGGCGATTGTGATGGCGCTATTCACCTCCAGCGCCGACGCGCTGGTTGCCAACACATGACCGAACGCGCGGATCTGCGCCGCCGCCCACAGTATCGAGCTGGGAATCAGTATCACCGCGGCGACCCGCTCGACCAACACGGAGAAGCGCTGCCTGTAGAGATCGGCCAGTGTCGTCAGCCGGCGACGCCAGAGAGGAACGGCGAATATGAGCCCCATCCCGATGAGGCAGAGGCCGTAACCGAACGGCTCCGCCGAGGCCGGCGTTAGGCCTTCGCGGTACACAGATCCCGACGCTCCGACCATCGTTTCCGCGCCGAACCAGGTGGCGAAGATCGAAAAAGTCGCCAGCAGCGGGCCGAGGCTACGCCCCGCGACGAGGTAATCCGCCTCGCTCTTGATGCGGCGCGAGATCCAGACGCCGATCCCGAACTGGATCAGCAGAAAGACAAAAACCGCGAGCACCTCGGGCGTCACGCGCCTAACGCACGCCAGTCGTTATCGGCTGCCAAGCGCGGGGCTGCCCCGGCATCACGCAGCCGTACTGTCGCCAGTCGGCAGCGCTACGCGGAACTCGGTATGCCCCGGTCGCGACACGACGTCGATCTCGCCGCGATGCCCCCGCACAACCCGCTGCACGATGTCGAGTCCGAGGCCGGTCCCTTGACCGGGCGGCTTGGTCGTAAAGAACGGATCGAAGATGCGGGCGCGCACTGAATCGGGGATCCCCGGCCCGTTGTCGGCTACACGAACGACCACATGCTCGCGCTCACGCCTGGCTGTAACCGCAACGCGGCCCTCCCCGCCCGCGGCCACGGCGTCGAGCGCGTTGTCGACCAGGTTGGACCACACCTGATTCAGCTCGCCGCCCCGCCCGATCACGTTAGGCAGATTCGGCTCGACGTCCAGCGTGAGAGCGGCTGACTTCATGCGCGCCTTCGAGCGGTGCACTGTCACCGTATCGTCCAACAACTGTCCCACGTTCACAGGCTCGGGTACCAAGGCGCGATCCATGTACGTGAAGCGCTTGACAGACGAGACTAGCTGATGGATGCGCGACGCGGCGCGCTCGATGTCCGTAGCGAGAGAGCGTGCGCTGCAACCGCTCGCGATCCATTGGAGGGCGCTGTCGAGTGCCGGTCCCTGCACAGCCCCGGCGAGCATGTCCAGCGTCTCGAGCGTGACCGGCGTCGCGGCCAGGGCCGCACTAACATCCTCGCCGGCGCCATGCCGCGCGAGCCAATCCGTAATCGCATCTTCGCGATCCGCTTGCTCGATCGGGGACAGAGACGCCGCCGAGGGGGTCGCCATGCAGATCTCGCGCACACGATCCAGCGTGGCGCGCTGAGCGTCGTTCAGCGCGAGCGCTCCCAACGCGCGTGCGGCCGCGTCGGCCTGGGCAAGCCCGTCCGCCAGATGTTTGGCGCTGCGCACCGCCGCGGCCGCCGGATTGTTGATCTCGTGCGCCAGCCCAGCGGCCAGCTTGCCTAACGACATCATCTTCTCGTCCTGCAGCGCCGCGGCATTGAAAGTACGCGCACGATCCAGCATCACATGCACCGCGAATGTCGTCACAGTCGGGCATTCCAGTATCATCTCGGGGAAGAAATCGCGGTGAACGAAGAGCGCCTCCGTATCCTCCTCGACCGGCGCATCCCCCGGCGTCGCACTCATCCGCGAATAGGGCAGCTGCCCCGAGAGGTCCCCCCCCTGCCACTCCATGACCTTGCGCACGCCGGCCCCCTGATCGACATGGATCGCGAAGCGCCCCGTGAACACGATTATCAATTCCACTATCACTTCGCCGCGCCGCAGCAGCAGGTCGCCGGCCGCATAACGGCGGAACTCGCCGTGCTCGGCAAGCCACGCCAACTCCTTGGCGGGTGCACCACCGACCAATCGGTGTGACGCCAAACGGCCGATTATCTCGTCCTGCGTGAGCCGTTGACTCATCGCCGCGCGCTAGACCGTCTGAAGGTACTGATGCACCATGCTCACAGTAGCCGACCCCTCGCCGACAGCCGACGCGACGCGCTTCCCCGACCCATGCCGCGCATCGCCCGCTGCAAAAATTCCCGGTACGCTCGTCTCGAACAGGAAAGGATCACGCTCCAGTGCCCACCCCTTCGGCCGCTTGCCGTCGACTATGAGATCCCGGCCCGTAAGGATGAAACCGTGTTCATCGAGCTCGACAACCTCCGCCACCACACCGGTGCGAGGTGCCGCACCGATGAATATGAACAGCGCGGCCGCGGGAACGTCGCGCGTCGCGTGCGTCGTGGCGTCGGCGAGGGTAACCACTTCGAGCCGGCCGCTGCCGGAAACGCCGGCGACTATTGTATTGGTCAATACCTTGACGTTAGGCGTCTCCTCGATGCGCTCGACCAGATAGCGTGACATGGCGGCGCCTAAGGATGTTCCCCGGATGACCAAGGTCACGCTGCGCGCGTAGCGCGCGAAGAAGACCGCCCCCTGTCCGGCCGAATTCCCAGCGCCGACAACGTAAACGTCCTGGTTGCGGTACGTCGCTGCTTCGCTGAGCGCCGCCCCGTAGTAAACACCGACGCCCAAGAGATCCGCGATCCCGGATGCCTCCAGCTGCCGCACCTCCATCCCGGATGCGATAACGACGGCGTAGCAGCGTAGCTCATTACCATCAGCCAGCTTGACGACTCGATATGGATCTTCCCGGCGGATCTCGCTCACTTCCTGCGTCGTTAGGATCTCCGCGCCAAAACGTTTCGCCTGCACGGTGGCGCGCCGCGCCAGGTCCCCGCCGCTCAATCCGCTGGGAAACCCCAGATAATTCTCGATGCGCGAGCTGGTCCCGGCCTGGCCGCCTGTGGCGCTGCACTCCGCGAGCACAGTGCGCAGTCCCTCGGACGCCGCGTACACAGCCGCAGCGAGACCGGCAGGGCCGCCGCCCACGATCACGAGATCATAGAACGGCTGGAGCGCCTTCGTCTGCATGCCCACGCGCTCCGCCAACTCTCGTATTGTGGGTTGCACTAGTGCGGACCCGTCCGGGAACAGCACGACGGGGAGGCGCGAAGTTCCGCCGGCGAGCGGGGCAACCAACTCGCGTGCCGGCGCATCGTGGTCCAGATCTATCCACTGATACGGAACCTGATTCGCCGAGAGGAAATCCTTCACCGCAAAGCTGCTCGGCGAAAGCGCGGTTCCCGCCACTCGGATGCCGTCAAACGGCGGCCGCGCTCGAGCGGACCAGTCGCTCAATAAGTCGTCCAACACCGGATAAAGCCGCTCGCTAGGCGGCTCCCACGGTTTGAGCAAGTAATGATCGAGACCGATCCGGTTAATCGCCGTGATCGCCGTTTCCGTGTCAGCGTACGCTGTAAGCAGCACACGTCGCGCGTCTGGATAGAGCTTGAGTGCCTCGATGAGGAACTGACTCCCCGTCATCCCCGGCATGCGCTCGTCGACAAGAAACAGCGCGACCGCTGCACCTCGCTGCTTGAGCAGTCGCGTGGCGTCGAGCGCCTGGTTACCGGAGCTGGCCTTGAGCACGCGATAGTCCGGTCGATAGTGCAGTCGGAGGTCGCGCTCCACGGCGTTGAGCACTTCGGGCTCATCGTCTACTGCGAGGATTACGGGTGCGCTCATGCGAGATCGACCTGGGCAGCGCTTACGCCGTAGGCGCCGCGGCGGCTGGTGTTGTGACGTCGCGCTTGGCGCTCACCGCCACTCCCTCAGGAAGCGCTAGTGATTCGCAGGCAGTATACCGTCCGGCCTTGCCGAAGATACGGTCGGCTATGCCGCCGAGCTGACGCATGGCCAACACTACAGGGATAGCCAGCCCGGTCACAGCGCCGCCGATCACATACCCGTTCGCGAGCGACGAGCGAGCAGCGATCCAGCCGAGGCCTGATTGACCCATCATGCTGCCGCTGCTCGCGACAAGCGACGCTAACGATAGCACCGTGGCGCGCTGGGCGCTCGGCACTACCTGGTGCAGATAGGCTTGTCGCACAGGTTGAAAGACGCCGGCGCTCATCATGCCGATCAGATAGAGGGCGACAGCAGCCGGAAATGAGCGAGCGAGGCCGACGCCGACAGCAGTGGCGCAATATACGATCGCGGCGCCTAACAAGAGCGTTGTCCGGCGCCCGCAGAACCGCGTTATGCGTTCTACGGTCCAATTCCCTGCCATGCTTGCCACCGCTATCGCTGCGGCGATCCAACCGAGCACCCAAACCGCACCCGAATTCAACAGCTCGAGAAAATACGGTTGCCAGGCATGGTAACCCCACTCGAGAAAAACCGCGGGCAACGCTCCCGCGATGATCGCGAGGCGCGCCGCAGGTACGTTCCAGCCGAATCGCAGGCTCTCGCGGCCGATGCGAAGCATGTGTGCCGGGATCTCTCGCGGCGCCAGGTCGCGGACGACGAAGCCGACATCATGCATCGCTACATACGCGAGAACGTAGGCGATGGCGAGGAGGACGCAGCGCGCGAGGTAGGGTGCTGCGAGGTCGATCGTGGCAAGGAGGCCGCCGCCGACGGCGCCCACGAGCATCGCCGCCGAGGCGACCATCTGGCCGCGGGCAAGGACACGGTCGACGGGATCGCTATGCCCCGTGGCTGCGAGGGCATCGACGACCCATGCCTCAACGGCGCCGGAGTAGAAAGTATAGCCGAGTCCGAGGACGACCGACGCTATGCTGAACGCGAGGAGTCCGCCGCCTAACGCCGGTACTGCTACGTAGCCGAGTGTGCCGACGAACAGCACGGCCACGCTGCACAAAAACGAAAGTCTCCGGCCGCGAGCATCCGCAACGATGCCCGTGGGGACCTCGAAGAGTGCCATGCTGCCTGTGAATACGGCGTTGGCAAGAAAGGCCTGTAACAGCGTGAGCCCGCCGACACGCAACAGGAATACTGTGTTGATCCCCCAGATGAGGGATGCGGAGAGCGTGTAGATCCCCGCGATCAGGTAGTATGCCCGGACGACGTCCACGCCGCCGCTGCCGCGCCTGGCGGGAGCGGCGCCGGGGACCGTACCATCGGAGCGGCGTCCAGCAGTCACGCCGAGCCGCTCCGGCTAGTATCCTTCTGCTCCGGCGCCTGGACGCCCCCTAACGAGGGAGAGATGCTCCGCATCGGTCTGCCAATCATAACTTTGGTCTGCGGATGCGCCATGCCCTGGGCAGTTACGGACGCCCAAAGCTCGGCACAACGCAAGCCGGCGGCGCGCTCGACCCAGGCGGGCGTGTACAGTACGGCACAGGCGGCGCGCGGACGTGACCTCTACGCGTTGCAGTGCCGCTCGTGTCACACACCGGAGTCGCACACGGGTGTCATCTTCCAGACGTGGTGGGGAGGGAAGATGTTGTCCGATCTCTTTGAGTACGTGCAGGAACGCATGCCGAAAAACGAGCCCGGGAGCCTCGCCCCGCAGGAGTACGCCGACGTCATCGCATTCCTGCTGCGCCTGAACGCCTTGCCGGCCGGCGACGGAGACCTATCGACGGATCTTGCGGAGCTGCGCAAAATTCGCATCGACAAGGCCAAATAGGAGGAGCGATGCCACAGCGGATCGGCAGTCATCACGCGTTAGGCGCTGCGCTGCTAGCCTGTACGATGGTAGCTGCCTTGTTCCGCGCAAGCACGTCCGGCGCTGCGCAACGGAGCGCGCTGGTACGCGGGAACGCCCCGGGCGAATGGCGTTACTGGGCCGCCGACGCCTGGAGCACACGCTATGCGCCGCTCGATCAAATCGATGCCGCGAACTTCAACTCGCTGGAGATCGCGTGGCAGTGGAATGCAGGAGCGTTCGGCAGCGATGAGTACTACAGGACGACTCCGCTCTACGCAAACGGCCGCCTCTTCACTGTCGCGACGACGCGCCGAGTCGCGCTGGCAATCGATCCTCAGAACGGCGAGACATTGTGGATGTGGCGGCTGGATGAGGGTATCCGTTGGCAGAAAGCACCGCGCCAGTTCGCGGGTAGAGGGCTGGCGTACTGGACGGACGGGTCCAGTGAACGCGTCGTTGTCGTTACGCCGGGCTATCACATGGCTTCGCTGGACGCTAAGACCGGGCTCCCCGATCCAAAGTTCGGCAAGAACGGCGTTGTGGATTTGATGGACGGTCTCGGACTGCCGCTCGTGCCGCTCGCCGTCGACGATACCGGCTCACTGATCATCAGCGATGCCGCTCCGTACCGCCAGGCACGGCCCGGCGAGACATGGGATCCGGTGAAAAGGATCGGTGCCGATGGGACTGTAGGTGTCGATCCCTCGTTAGGCCAAATCGCCAACTCGTCGCCGGCCATCATCGTGAACAACGTCATCATCGTCGGGAACTCGGCGATACATGGTTACTATCCGATCCGCTTCCGGAACTTACCCGGCTACATCCGCGGCTTCGACATACACACCGGGAAGCAACTCTGGCTCTTCAACCTGGTGCCGCAGCCCGGCGAATTGGGCGCCGAAACGTGGAAGAACGGCTCCAAGGTCGGCAGCGAAGGGGTGGGGAAGAACGACGCGTGGGCTACCTACACCGCCGATCCCGAGCTGGGGCTCGTTTACATCCCTGTGGGGATGCCCCTGCTCGACGAATACGGGGGCCATCGCCCTGGCGACAATCTCTTCGGCAACAGCATCGTCGCCATCGACGTGAAAACCGGAAAGCGCAAGTGGCATTTCCAGATGGTGCATCATGACATCTGGGACTATGACACCCCAATGGCGCCGAATCTGCTCGATGTGACTGTGAACGGGGAGCGCAGGCGCGTGGTGGCTCAGACGACAAAACAAGGCTGGGTGTACGTCTTCGACCGCCTAACGGGAACTCCGATCTGGCCGATCGTCGAGACTCCGGTGCTGCAGAGCGAAGTGCCCGGCGAAGTGACGTCGCCCACGCAACCCATTCCCTCGCGGCCCGCAGCGCACTCGCAGCAAGGGCTGCTCGAGTCCGACCTGATCGACTATACGCCCGCCATAAGGGACTCCGCGCTCAAGTTGGCCCGACATTGCCGCATGGGGCCCTACTACATCCCGGCGCAGCCAGCAGACGGCACAGTGCCGCCCAGCGCCCTGCGTTGTTCCTGGTACGCACCGGGGGCAAGCGGTGGAGTGAACATTGATGGCGGCGCAGCCGTCGATCCCGAGACTGGAATGATGTATGTCGGTTCGCAGACAGGCATGAGCACGATTCAGGTGCAGAAGGATCCGTGCTCGGAGTTTCGTTACAGCTCGCCGCGCGACAACTGCGGACTGATCGGCGCGCTCCCCGCGCCGCCTGGATATCAGCCGAATCCGGCTGGCCGCGGCGGCGGCTTCGAGGGACGCGCCAGCATGAGCACGATCGGCGGGGTCTCGATCGTGAAGCCGAAAAGGTTCGGCGGCATTACTGCCTACGATCTGAATAGCGGCGACAAGGCGTGGTGGGCGCCTAACGGGACAATGGTGAAGGTGACTAGCAACTCGCCGCTCTTCGCCGGCGTCAACCTGCCCGAAGTCGGCGGCCGCGGCCAGGCTCAGATCATCACGACCAAGACGCTCCTGATTTTCGGCACCGGGCGCAACGGTGCGGACAACCCGGCGCACCTGTACGCCCTTGATAAGGCGACGGGCAAGGAGGTCGGGCGCGTGAAGATCCCGAGCAAGACGACAGCGATGCCGATGACGTTTCTGCACAAGGGGCAGCAGTACGTCGTCTTCGCTACGGGCGCGGGGGCGAATACGTCGCTCGTGGCGCTGCGGCTGCCTAACGGCTCCAAGCCATGATTCCGGCGTTAGGCGCTGCCGTCGATTCACGCGCATCGCGCCGCTCGGTTCAGGGGATTGTCAGTCGCGTCCTCGCCGGCACTTTGCTTCTCGTCCCCGGCGCCGCGGGCGCGCAGCGACCGACGAGCGCCCCCGAACGCTGCGGTACAGGGATCCCTCCCGGCGAAGTCCGCGCGTACGTCGGCCTCCCGAGCGGCGACGTCTTCTGCCCGCTTATAGCCGATCCCAAAGGCATGCGTTCGTTCCTGTCATATCTCCGTGAGGAGGAATCAGTCGACTCCATCACGGACGTCGGGTCCGTGGGGATCAGCGACCAGTTCGGACTCGCACGCTGGGGAGCAACCGAGCGCGGCGAGGGAGTGCAGCTCAGCCTCGCCGGGGCCATCTTCGCGCAATTCGATCTCGGCTCCGCATCGTACGATCTCATCAATGCGGATTACCTTGTCGGCCTCCCTCTCACGATTCGGCGGCGCGGCTTCTCGGCGCGGCTACGGGTTTATCATCAAAGCTCGCATCTCGGTGACGAGATACTGTTGCGCCGCGCCGCGGTGGAGCGCGAGAACATATCATTCGAGTCCGCGGAGGCACTACTTTCGATCGACGCGGGATCCGTAAGACTGTACGGTGGCGGCGAGTATCTCTTCAATCGGACGCCTAACGACTTGCAGCACCTGGTCGCGCACGGCGGCGCCGAGCTGCGGCCTCTGGCGCGGCTCGTCCGTTTCGGGTCCATCGGCTTCTTGCGCTTTCTAGCCGCCGTCGATCTCAAATCGTCGCAAGAACAGGATTGGAAGCCGAGTGTGAGCGCACGCGCCGGCCTCGGGATCGACCGCCCATTCACCGGTGAGCGTCCCGCGCGGGCCTGGAGCGTGCTTTTCGAGAGTTACCGCGGGCCCTCACCGTACGGTCAGTTCTTCCGCCAGAAGATCCAGTACGTCGGCGTGGGGGCGCATTTCGCGCTCTAGCCGACCAGCGCGAAGCGCCCCAACCTTGCGGTCCCGCGGTACCTCTACGACCAGCGCAAGTCCTGCTGCGACAGCGGCAACGCGCGTACGCGCTTTCCGGTTGCGGCGAACACAGCGCTGCATAACGCGGGAATAGCCGGCGGCAGCGCCGGCTCGCCCATTCCCGTCGGTGCGTGCAGGGTCTTGCGGAAGTGCACTTCCACGGGCGGTGCCTGGCGCATGCGCAGCAGCGGGAAGTTATTGAAGTTGCTCTGGACTGCGCGCCCACGTTGGATCACGATTTCCTGGCCTAACGCTTCGGCGAGTCCGTCGAGCACTGCTCCCTGCACCTGATTCTCCGCGTTGCTCGGGTTGATGATCTCGCTGCCCACGTCGCCGGCAACCCACACCTTGTCCACCTTCACGCCTCCCGCGCGGCTGACGGTCGCCTGCACGACTTCAGCGAAGTAACCCCGGTGACTGAAGTGGAACGCAACACCCAGCCCTGTGCCGCGCGGCAGTTGGCGCTTCCCCCAGTTCGCTTTCTCGGCGACCAGCTCAAGCACTCCGCGCATACGAGCGCCATCGAAGAGCGGAGGTTGCGGGCCACCGCGACCGCCTGAGGGAGGGACTGGATCGACAACAGGCGTGCCGCTGAGAAGCTCCAATCGGAACTGCAGCGGATCCTTGGCGGCGGCGAGCGCCAACTCGTCTATGAACGACTGAATCACGAACGCCACACCGTTGCTTGTGGGCGCCCGCAGCGCACCTGTGGGCACGCCTAACGGCATCACAGAAGCGTTCAGCGCGTAGTTTGCGATGAATCGCGCCGGGAATTCGTTGGCCCCGATGCCGGCGCTCGGCGCGAAGCGCTCGCCTTCGCCGAAGGAGATGAAGTGATTCTTCCACGCGATCAGCTTGCCGGATGCGTCCAAGCCGCCGCTCAAGTAGTGCCAACCGGCCGGCCGATAGAAGTCGTGCTGCATATCGTCTTCGCGTGTCCAGAGCAGCTTGACAGGTACGCCGATCTCCTTGGCGATCCACGCCGCCTCGACCATATAGTCGTTGTTGAGACGGCGGCCGAATCCGCCGCCGCTGCGCGTTAGGTTGATGCTTATATCGCCTTCGCCGATGCCTAACGTGCGCGCGACGAGCGCGCGGCCGCTCTCGGGCGTTTGGGTCGGCGCCCAGATAACGAGCTTGCCGCCGGTCCAGTGCGCCGTACAGTTCTGCGGTTCCAAAGGGGCGTGAGCGAGGAATGGATAGTAGTAGCCGGCCTCGACGACCTTGGCGGCTCCCTGGAGTGCACCGTCCGTGTCGCCGTCCTTCCTCAACGATCGTTGCGGCGGCTGCTTGGCCAGCTCCGCCGCTCGCTGTGCGAAACTCTCGCTGCTCTGCTCGGTCGTGGGACTCGCGTGCCATTCTACCTGCAGCTGACGCCGCGCCTTCCGCGCGGCCCACCAGGTGTCGGCGACTATGGCGACGCCGCCTAACAAGCCCGTGAGTGCCGTACCACCCTCGACAACGAAAGCGTGGCGCACTCCGGGCTGCGCCTTGATTGCGTCGAGATTTGCGCTCGCTACCTTCGCCCCGAAGACGGGACTCTTCTCGAAGACGGCGTACAACATATTCGGGAGCGTGACGTCGATGCCGTAGAGCGGCTTCCCAGTGACGATAGCGCGGTTGTCGACGCCCGGCACGCGCGTGCCGATGATCTTGAAGTCCCGCGAGTCCTTGAGCTTGACGGACTCGAGGTCGGGGACGGGCATGGTGGCGGCCGTTGTGGCCAACGTGCCGTAGTCCATGCGGCGGCCGGTCGGCCGGTGGTGCACTATGCCTAACGCGGTCTCGCAGTCCGTTTCCGGTACGCCCCAGGTCTTCGCCGCGGCGGCTACCAGCATCGCTCTCGCGGCCGCGCCCACGCGCCGCATGGGAAGCCAGTTTATCGGCGTCGCCGTGCTCCCGCCCGCCCACTGATCCGTGAACTTGGAAGAGTCGTACGGTGCCTGCTCGACGCGGACGCGCGTCCAGTCGGCGTCCAGCTCCTCGGCGATGAGCATCGGGAGCATCGTTTTGACGCCCTGGCCGATCTCCGGATTCTTGGCGACGATAGTCACCACGCCGTCCGGCGTTATACGGATAAATGCGTTAGGGGCGAACTCGGACGCGGCCGGCGCGAACTGCTGGACAGCGCCTAACGGCTCTGCGTACGTCGTGAGGAGCATGCCTCCACCGGCGACTGCTGTGACGCGCAGGAAGTCGCGGCGGTTGACTCGCAGTGTGGTTTCCATGGCTGTTCCTCCTTACAAGCCGGGCGCGCCGAGCCGGCGCGGGCGGCCGGCGGCGGCGTCGGAGGCCGGCAGCGCCGCGGCGTGATGGATCGCCTGGCGGATGCGCAGGTACGTCGCACAGCGACAGATGTTGCCGCTCATGGCCGCGTCGATGTCGGAATCGCTGGGTTTCGCCGTGCGCGCGAGCAGCGCTGCCGCCGACATGAGCTGACCGGCTTGGCAGTAGCCGCACTGCGGAACGTCCAGCTCCTCCCAGGCCCGCTGCAGCGGGTGCAACTCCGCACCGTTAGGCGACAATCCCTCGATCGTCGTGACATCGGCGCCGTCTACTTCGGCGATCGGGACGATGCATGACCGCGCGGTTGCGCCGCGAAGATGCACAGTACACGCGCCGCACTGCGCGATGCCGCAGCCGTATTTCGTCCCCTTGAGATCGAGCACGTCCCGCAGCACCCACAACAGCGGCATGTCGCCGGGGCACGTCCACCGTCGTGGCTTTGCCGTTAACCTTGAACGAGACAGTCATAGGCTTGCTCCGCGCCGTTGTGATTCAGCCCGCTACCGCTTGACGTACTTCTTCAACGCACGAGGTCCCACTTCCGCTCCATAAATATTCCCCGCCGCGTCTACAGCGACGCCCTCGGCGGCGCTCGTGCCCGTCGCCTTCTCGTCCGGATCCGGGATGAACGCTGTCACAACGCCGTCACGCGCGCTGCCGACACGGATACCGCGCTTCCAGTCGGTACGGGCCCGCGCCACGGAGCCTGATTCCGAATCGGCGACATAGATTGTGTCATGACGATCGATGTAGATGCCGCTCGGCCGGCTGAACTGCGTCCATTCCTCCAGGAAGTTGCCTTCTTGATCGAAGATCTGGATGCGATTGTTGCTGCGGTCGCCCACGAATAGACGGCCGCGCGAGTCCATGGCGAGGGCGTGCGGCTGGTCCAGCTCGCCGCGTCCGCTCCCCTTTTTGCCCCACGCTTTGATGAACTTCCCTGCCGCCGAGAACTTGAGGATGCGCGCCGTGGCCGTATCGGCGGATGAGTGCCCCTCGGCAACGAATATGTTCCCGTTAGGTGCAACCAGGACGTCGTTAGGCTGCCGGAAATAACCGGGCTCCTTGCTCCCTCCGGGTGTTCCCAGAGTGAGGAGCAGCTTCCCCTCAGGGCTGAATTTGAACACCTGATGCCCGCGCGGCGCCGGAGCGCCCGCGCTGTCCACGGACTGCCGCATGCCGGTGCAGGAGCAGTCCGCGACCCAAACGTTCCCTTCATGGTCGACGTCGATGCCGTGCGGAGAAAGGAAAACGCCGGCACCGAAGGAGTGCACGAGGTTCCCTTGCTCATCGAACTTGAGGATCGCTGGGAGGTCGGAATTTGCGCAGGTGTTCCGGCTGCAACGCTCGAACACCCAGACGCTCTTGCCATCCAGGTCGATGTCCACGGCGCTGGTAGACCCCCATACCCGGCCTTCGGGCATACGCGCCCAAGCGGTGACCGTAACGTAGGGATTGGGGAGGTCGTTCGCGGGTTTCGCGTTAGGCTGGGCGCCCGCGCGCGCGAGACCTGCGGCAACCGCAACGATGCCGAGAGCTGCTGTCCGTCTCCCGAAAGTCACCATCCGTAGCTCCTATCATATAGTTGCGACCGCGACGCGCAGCGTCCAACTATCGCGCTTCGCCGCGACGAGCGCAACGCGAAGAGAACTGATCGCTGCTGCATAGAAAGGGTGCGGTGCGGCGCGCGCCGCACCGTAGCTTGCAAGCGATCCTCGAAGTGGAGACTGCTGTGTCTGTCGGACGGACTCTTCTCACCCTTGCGCGGCGCTGTGTGGGCCAGCCCGCCGTCGATCACCCCGAACGAGGATGGGATGACCTAACGCTGCCGCACATGCCGCTCGGCGTCCGCCGCGAACGGCCGCTGGCGATCGGGGAGCCGCCGAGCGAGCGTGAGGTCCCGATCGCCCTCTTTCGCGAGCCCGCATCGCGCGACTTGGCGTAAGGCGTTAGGCGCGACCCGCTATCGTCCGCGGTTGACCCTTTGGGCAAGGGGGTCTAGCTTGCCGCTACCTTGCTCCTCTACAACTCTCTAACGCGCGCCGTAGAGCCCTTCGTCCCCGCCGACGGGGAGACCGTGCGCATGTATACCTGCGGACCCACGGTCTATAACCCGGCACATATCGGCAACTTCCGCACGTTCTTGTTTGAAGACCTCCTGCGCCGCGTGCTCCGGCTCAACGGATGGCAGGTCGTTCAGGTCATGAACATCACCGACGTCGACGACAAGATCATCAAGCGCGCCTACGAGCGGAAAAAGCAAATCGCAGAGGTCACCGAGCCCGTTACCGCGATATTCCATGCGGACCGCGAGTACCTGCGTATAGAGGAAGCCGAGCACTATCCCAAGGCGACCACACACATTCCGGAGATGATCGCCCTCGTCGAGCGCCTCCTCGAAAAGGGGATCGCGTATGTCGCCGATGATCGTTCCGTGTACTTCGCGATCGATCGCTTCCCTCCTTACGGTCGTCTCTCGCGGCTTGACCGACGCGAGCTAAAGACCGGCGCGCGCGTCGCCCAGGACGACTACACAAAGGAGAACGCGCAGGACTTCGCCCTATGGAAGGCGGCCAAGCCGGAGGATGAAGCCGCCGGCGCGGCGTGGGATGCACCGTTCGGCCGCGGTCGGCCCGGGTGGCACCTCGAATGCTCTGCGATGGCGATGAAGTACCTCGGCGAAACGTTGGACATTCACGCTGGGGGAATCGATCTCGTCTTTCCACATCACGAGGACGAGATCGCACAGAGCGAAGCGGCTACCGGCAAGCCGTTCGCACGATTCTGGGCCCACGGCGAGTTCCTGCTCGTCGACGGCAGCAAAATGGCCAAGCGCGTCGGCAATGTCGCGAACGTACAGGATCTGCGGGATCAGGGGATCTCTGCGGCGGCGCTGCGGCATTTCGTCTTTAGCACACATTACCGCAAGCAGATAAACCTCTCGGCGCCGGCGCTCGAGGCATCGCTCGAGGCCGTGCGTCGCGTGGGGGAGTTCAAACACAGGCTGGATACCGCCGAAGGGGGGACGAGTGAGCTGGCAGCGGCCGCGGTCGAATTCGAGGGTGCCGCCCGGGGGGCATTGAATGACGACCTCAATGCGCCGGAGGCAGTCGCTGCGTTATTCAGGTTCATTCAGAATGGGAATGCCGAGCTTGACCGCCGCACGAAGGCGACCGACTTGGGGGCGCTGGAAGCGGCTCGGACGGCCTTCACATCTATTGATACAGTCCTCGACTTAGTGCCGAACGCAGTGCGGCTGATGATCGGCCACGACGGGGAAGTGGTCGGTGAGCGCCCGGCCCCTCTCGCCAATGTTCTGGAGGGAGAGATCTCGTGGGCGCTGGATCGTCTGGCCGAGCGGCGTATGAAGCGAGCGGAGAGGGACTTTACGGCAGCGGACGGGATACGGCGCGAGATCGAGGAGCGCGGCTTTGCTGTAAAGGATACGCCTCACGGCGTGGCGCTCGAGCGGTATTTCTGAGCTGTCGGTTTGGTGTCGCACACCGGCCGTCAGGGCTACGTGTCGGCCGTTTTCACACAGGTGCGGAGAAACTCGTCAATCTCGTTGGGCGATAATCGCGCTTGCCGGAGTATGAGGCGAACGTGATCCTCGTCGAGCAAGTCGGTTAGAGAGACGTTCACACGCTGCCCGGTGCCTTTCTGGCGATAGAGTTCTGTCCGGTCGCCTCTGTCCTTGTACGCGAAGTTGGCGCGTCGCAGTCGCGCAATTACCGCTCGCGCGCGATCTTCACGCCGTGGCTAGTTCCTCATAGCGACGCTTCGTTTCGAACGTAAACGGAATGTCGAAGCGTGGTCGCGCGCCGTCCGGCTTAGGTAGGGGCTTGTTAGGCTTCCAGCCATTGCGACTTAAGAACACAGGTAAGTCGCCCTCCCTGAAGAGATCATTGAAAAGCAGACTCATAGCCTCGGCTGATTCTGCTAGCAGATCGCTCCAGGTCTCGCCAGACGCGTTGAGATTGAGCGCTGGGCACACTCCCATCCAAAGACCAGTCTTCGGGTCTCGGAAATACTGCCAAGAGATATTTGCTTGTATCTGCACTACCATAGGGCCGCCTGCCAGATGCCGCTTAAGTGACGCCGAACAGCTGCGCGTAGCAAAGTATACGGCACACCGCAAGGCCAGTTCCTTCCCGCCGGGTGGGAGTTAGGCTCGATTACGCTATGCCTAAACCCTCTAGGCAGGCATTCCATCGATCCACGCGTGCGAGCGGGGCATATTGTTCAGATCGCTACGTGCCACGGAGGGAAAGAACCCAGGTGGCCGAGGACCGTGCGGGCCATTCGCATCGTCCGCGTGACCGACATCCACGAGAGCCTGCGGGCATTCACACAGCGCCAGCGATGGCCATTGGCGTTGCCGATCGGGTATGGAAATGCGCGGAGATCGTGGCTCTTGCTCTTCATGCAAAGTGTCCCCAACTCCTGATGTTCCAACGGCTTGACTTGCTCCGTTTGGGCCAATATCCTTCGTGTCTCGCGCAAAAAACGTCGAGCTGCTGACGTAGCTCAATTGGCAGAGCAACTGATTTGTAATCAGTAGGTTGCGAGTTCAAGTCTCGCCGTCAGCTCTCGTCAACAAAGCGACATCAGCGG
>JBQTJS010000059.1:0-2370 GCA_052386875.1 Gemmatimonadaceae bacterium | reverse complement strand
TGGCCACGCGCACCGCCGTTGTCTGGCGTTCCAGTCGATACATGACGTGCAACAGCCGTGCGCTCCGTATGATCTTACCAAGCGATGCCAGCCCCGCCCTATGCAAACGCCGATTTACCGTCGACGGCGCTGCTCCGAACCATTCTGCCACGCTATCAACGTCCAGCTCGCGAAACACATTACGCACGCACCAGCCGCAATAGCTGACCGGCGCCGCCTCCTTCGGAAACGCGTGCCTAACGAGAGATGCCGGCAGAACCGCGTTCAATCGAGCCCGCACGTCCCTGTAAATCCGCTGCGCAACCTGCGGATCGTCCAACCGCACGACGGCGTCGAGCCCCGCGTGCACTAGCGCCGCCAACTGATGTCCACTCCGGCTGCGAGCCGCGATACACAAGAGGATCGGCGTCACAAGATCGGCCGCGCGGTAGCGGCGAATCGAGGCCTCTAGAAACCGAGTCGGGGTCGCGTCCGGTGCCAGCACGATCACCGCGGGCGATTCGCCGACCAGCTCCGGGTTGACGTCCGCGAGCGCCGAGTACTGTTGAACCTGATCCGCTGCACCGCGCAGCCACGCCGCAACGGCTCCGCGCGCCATCACAGCAGAACCGACGACATAAACGACTCTGGCCCGACGACCACTATGGCCCATCGTGCTACCGTCGCTCCCTTCCCCCCTAGTCCAGCTTCGCACCGATGTCGTCACCTGCCCCTCCTTCCTAACGACGGACAGCGAACCCTCTTTCGGCCCGCATGATCCGGGCCCTATTGTACCAGTGTCGCAGCCTGGGATGCCAGGCGCACCAATATGACACCGGCGTGACGGCCCGCGGCAACCTTGCGCGATTTGTTCCGGACTAACGTGGAGTTCAACTGCCCACCTGCACCGTGATCCGACGCACGATTCTGCCGCTCCTCGCCGGCGGCTCACTCGCTCTCGGCGCCTGCGCGAAGGGCGCTGCCAGCGCCGCCGACTCGGCCGCGGGCGACACGGCGTCGATCGAAGGCGGACCTCCGGCGACGAGCCTCACCCTACCCGTGGCGGTGAGCGAAGCGCGCAATGGTGACCTCATCCTTACCGTAATCACCACCGGCCAGGTACGTTCCGACGCCGAGGCGCAGCTAAAGACGGAGATCGCCGGCACTGTGCAGGGAGTGCTCGTGCGCCCCGGCTCGCGCGTGAGGCGCGGGCAGCCGCTCGTTAGGTTCGACCCGCGCCCGCTCGACCTCGCGGTGCAGGAAGCGGAAGCCGCCGTCGCCGAAGCCGAGGTCCGCTTCGCGGATATGGTCGTCCCGGACTCGATCGTGACGGGCAAGGGGCCCACGCCCACACAGCGGCGCATCGCCCTAACGAGATCCGGCCTGGCGACGGCCCAGGTACGCCTCGAGAAGGCCAAGCTCGACCGCGAGCGGGGCAGCATCACGGCCCCCTTCGACGGCATGATCGACCGGCTCGACGTCGCCCCCGGGGAACGCGTGCAGCCCGGCGAGCCGATCACCACGGTCGTCTCGCTCACGCAACTGCGCATCGAGGCCAATGTCCTGGAGCACGATATCCCGCTCATCCGCGAAGGGGGCGTCGCGCTCGTCTCCAGCGCAGCGGCGCCTAACGAATCGGTCCGCGGCCGTGTGACGGCCGTGTTGCCGCTGGTCGACTCGGCGACGCGCGCCGGACGCGTATACGTGCGCGTCGCCGGGACGCGCGCGCTGCGCCCGGGGATGTACGCCGACGTGCAACTGGAAGCGCGGCGCCTAACGAACCGGCGCCTGGTGCCGGCCGCGGCCGTCATCGAGCGCGACGGCCGCCCGCTCGTCTTCGTCGTGAAGGAGGGCCGCGCCCAATGGGTCTACATCAACCCGGGTCGCTCCAGCGGCGTGGAGACCGAAGTCATGCCCGACTCGGCGAGCGGCCAGATTCCGGTAGAGGCAGGGGACCAGGTTATCGTCTCGGGCCACCTGACGCTGACGCACGACGCACCGGTGCGCGTGCTGCAGGCGGACACGGCATTGAGTGTGCCCGCGGGCGGCGTTAGGCGCCCCGTCCGGCCGTAGTCAGGCCCCCGATCGCGCCGAGCGCCGGCGACTCGTGTCACTCACTCGCGCCGCCGTAAAACGGCCCGTCACCACCATCGCCGCAACGCTGGCGATAGTGCTGCTCGGCGCCGTCTCGTTAGGTAGACTCCCCGTCTCGCTCCTCCCGGACGTCGCCCTCCCGGTCCTCACGATTCGCACGCTGTACGAGAGCGCGGCCGCGAGCGAAGTCTCCCGCTTCATCGCCGAGCCGGTGGAAGAGGCAGTCGCCGCGACGCCGGGACTCGTCGAGCTGCGCACAGTCTCGCGCAACGGCGAAGCGACGACGACGCTGCGCTT
>JBQTJS010000058.1:0-3808 GCA_052386875.1 Gemmatimonadaceae bacterium | reverse complement strand
CGCGGCAGCTCGCTCGACGTCTTCCGCCAACTCCGTGTCGTACTTCTCGGCGGGCGAGAACACGCTGTTCGCCATCAGATCACCCCCAAGCCACACTCATTGCCGGTCGTTCGACCCCTCGCGACACCGCGGGCTGGCTGGAACGCCGGCCGCGGACGACCCTGGGCGGAGTGCCGTTTCGTCCACTAAGCTGCTCCAGGCGCCGTTGCGACGCCAGTACGGTCCGTTGACGATTCTCGATCACGAACTCCCAATCGGCGAGAGCGGTAGAAGGGAGCGAACGCGTTAGGCATTGGTCGACCGCACAGAGCCGTACATCCTTCGGGATCGCCGTGTCGCGCTCGAGAGTAATTCGACCAGCTTAGAGTGCCGCGACTTGCCCGCTAACCTCAGCTTTCCGAACCGCCGGATGCGGATCCGCTTGTCCGGTGGTGTGGGATCCGTGCATCCATAGATAGTTGCACGTCGATCGGGAGGATCGAGGATCGCTTCCCTCCCCTTCGCGTCTACTCCCCTTCAGCCTCCTCCTCCGGCTTCGACGGGCAGCGCAGCAAGTGCTGCCCGCGCGCGGCACGCTGGCGGGCTCAACCGGTTGCGCAGGGTGACGTTGCGGGTCGAGCCGCCGGGCATATGTTCAGTCGCAGCGGAGCAAGCGGTTGGGTGGACGAGTTGCGGCAGGGTTATCCGAGTGCGTGAAGTGCCTAACGAGTCGATGGCTGTTGCGATCAAGCGACTGCGCGAGTTGCAGGCGTTGGATCGCTTCGTGGGTGAGTCTCCAGTTTTCCTGGACGCCATCGATCAGCTCCCGATCCTCGCTCGCAGCAACGCGAGTGTGGTCGTCTCGGGCGAGACCGGTACAGGGAAAGAGCTGGTAGCGCGCGCAATCCATTATCTCGGCGGCCGCGCAGCGCGCCCGTTCATTCCGGTGAACTGCGGCTCCCTCCCCGATTCCCTTCTGGAAGCGGAGCTTTTCGGCCACGAGCGCGGCGCTTTCACTGACGCGCGGCAGCGTCGCACAGGGCTTATCGCTCAAGCGCACGGCGGCACGTTGTTTCTGGACGAGGTTGACACGCTTTCGGCACGCGCTCAGGTAGCGCTGTTGCGCGTGCTCCAGGATCGCACAGTGCGCGCGTTAGGCTCCGACCGCGAGCAGACTGTCGATGTCCGCTTCGTAGCGGCGACCAACGTGTCACTCGGCGCCCTCGTTCATGAGGGTCGTTTCCGAAGCGACCTGTACTTCCGGCTGTACGTGCTCACCGTCGATCTCCCTCCGCTCCGCTCGCGCCAGAAGGACGTGCTCCTGTTAGCGCGGCATTTCATTCAGCGGTATGCGGAACCAGGCGCCGACATCCGTCTTACCGACGACGCTGAGCGCGCGCTGCTGCGGCATCGCTGGCCCGGGAACGTGCGCGAACTGGAGAACGTGATTCACCGTGCGCTCACATTGGCACCACTTGATGGGATCACGGCGCGCGACCTCGGCCTCGAAGCATCTCCTGCGACGGCGGCGCATCTCACAGCGTCCGCGGCGCCATTGCCGGCGGCCGTCAGCCGTTCGGACGTGCTACTCAGGTACCGCGACGCAAAGCGCGCTGCTGTGGACGCCTTCGAGCGCGACTATCTGACAAGGCTGATGCGTGCCCATCGCGGCAACATCACGCGTGCCGCAGTGGCGTCCGGCAAGGAGCGTCGCGACCTCGGTCGACTGCTAAAAAAGTACCGGCTCAATCCGCGCCTGTACGCGTGATCCGGGTGGGGGCGGAAGTTTCCCCCCGCCCCTGGGTGTGATCTCCCCCGCCACACGCTAAGTCATTGAAGCGGCAGCGCGTAAGTCAGCGGCGCTCGCGGCATCTCCTCGTTAGGCACCGGGGGTGAACGCCCCCGGTTGCAACTGTCAACACCTGTGGAGCAACTGCCTAACGTGCGGCCCGGCCGGCATTTAAGGCTGCCGCCCGCCTTTTGGCCCGCCGATTGCCTTGAGGCTCCCGCGTGAACGAGCGGTCCATCGACGTGGCGCGGGATCCGCGGCCGATCCTCCGCGATCTGATTCTCGGATACCTGCGCGAGCACCCGCTCGCGATGGACAGCTTGCAAGGGATCGCTGACTGGTGGATTCCGCGTTACCAGGTGCGAGTGGACGTCGAACGAGTAGCCGAGGCGCTCGCCGAGTTGCAGCAGATGGGACTCGTCGAGCGCGCCGGCGATGCGCAACGCCCGCTCTATCGCCTGCCGCGTTCTCACGTTGGACCTAACGAGTCGGCTGATCCGCTGCCGGAGCAGGATACGCGACAATTCGACGCCGAGGGGGATGCATGCCAGGAGCCGTAATCCGTGCAACTCGCACAGAAGTGAGCGACCGGTTTCCGCTGCTCGGATTCACAGTCAAGACGGGAGCGCAACCGTTCTTCGAGACTGTGATCATGACGTCGCCCGAGCTTGCCGCCAATGCAAACAAGACGCAGCGCACGCCCGAAACGTTCTGGTCTTCTCGGTCGATCGGGCCGCTGAGCACCGAGCGCGGTGAAGCCGTGTTCATGGTGCCCGACGACGTGCTGCGCAGGTTCGCCGGCAAGCAGCGGCTGTACTACGCCGTCGCGACGTTCGCAGATCGCGCGCGGACGAACCCGGACGTATCGCGTGTCGACGCTGCGTCGATGCCGTACGTGAAGCTGTCGCCGAACTTCAGTCGCCGCCGCGCGCGGCAGATCGTCGGCTCGCGCTCCGAGCATCGGCGCTGGAACGGCAAGAACGGCGGCGGCTACGGCGAAGTGGGGCCGGCGCTCGAGTGGGCCGGCGATGAAGCGACTCCGGGGAGCGAAGCGGCGACGCCGCTAGTGGGCGATGCACCTGACGCGCCTGCGACGGGCGCAGGCCCCGCTACCACGGCGGGAGTTGCAGTCGCCTACGACGACGGATTCGACGGCGCGCTCTGGCGAGGCCAACCAGCCGGTCCTGACGCTCCCGCGTTAGGCAAGCCCGCCGTCGACGTGGAGTGGCCCGGCGTTATGGCGATTCCGGAAACGAACGGAGTTTCGAGCTGGATCGCCGCCGCCGCCAGCATCGCGGCGTGGCTGGCCGGACGAGCGGGCCAGTTGGGCGATCTCGCCGCGCGCGCCGGCAATCTGCTCAAGTCAGGCAGCATCGATTCCGCGAATCTGGCCGCCTTTGCGCAAGCGTGGGATCTCGTTCCCGCGTCGGGCACCGCGTTAGGCGTGCAGCAGTTCCGCGACCTGCTGGCGGGCATGGGGCCGCTCTGGATCGCCGCGGCCGGCTCGCCGCACGCAGTCGTGGTGTCGGGACTCGTCGGCGACGGGACGAGTGAAGGGACGCGCGTCCGCATCAAGGACCCGTGGACAGCCTCGAGCGGTGCCGCCGGCGCGTACGAGCTTTCCTTCACGCAGTTCGTCAACACCTTCAGCACGTCAGGCGACGCCGCCACGGCGGGGATGCACGTGCTGCACCTCAAGGAGGGACTCGTGCAATCTCGCGCACCCGGTGCGCCCGGTCTTGCCGCGCCGGCGCTGGCTCAGGCGCGCAGCAGCCTCGCGGGACGCCGCGGCAACGGCGCGCCGGTCGCGGCGCGCGCCGCAGCGGCGCCTGTCATCGTCCCCATCGTCTCCACAATCGTGGGCGCCTCGCTGACGCGCGTGATGAACAACGAGGGAGACGTGAAGTGGGAGTTGGATCAGATGAACGGCCTCAAGCACCCCGGTGACGACGTCGCTCGCGGGACTGCGGCCGCATTTGTTACGGCCCCCGTGCTGCGCGTCGAGGGATGGCCCAAGGTTGAAACCGGCTTGACCGATCA
>JBQTJS010000057.1:0-7795 GCA_052386875.1 Gemmatimonadaceae bacterium | reverse complement strand
GGGCATCGGAGGGATGTCAAAGACCGGAGGCGTGCTCGCCGGACGGTGGTCGGTCGAGGGCGAGTACATCCCACACTCATTCAGCACCTTCGGAGCACGCATCGAGGATCGGGCGGGCGACGGAGCCGGTACAGCGCTTCTGCCATACGTAAACGTCAACTTTCCTGCGACTTTCTACACCTTCCGCCTCACGGTGGAACGACGCATCCAAAGGAACCGGCACGGCACGTTCATCGAGTTCGGCACGGTGTTTTGATCTGCGCGGTACTGCTCTATATCGGCCGGGAATGACGCCGGAGTCCGGATGGAGGTGGGCCTGGGTAGCCTGACCCGGACGAGCACCGCCGTCTGGTGAGCCGCGGATGTCGGGGAACCCGCCGCATCGCGAGCCTTCCAGATCTCCAGCGAGATGCTCGTGCCTGGAACTGGCGAGCAAACCAGACGAAAACCCGCATTCGCTAGTAGTTCACCCGCAAGGACGCTCGACGCAAGTTCGGTTACCAAAGGAAACTCTCTAACCGGTCAAAGACCTAGCCCGTAGTCGGCGCGGATCAACCGGCTGTGCTCGGACGCACTCCCCGGCCAGACGGCGCTCGAGTCAGAATAGCAGGCTAGTTCAGCGCACCTTGCCGGTACGGTGCGCGTTAGGCTCGGCGCTTACACTTCGGCCGGGCGTGGCTTGTCCAGGCGCATGCATTACGCGGGCAAAGCCCTCCCAGCCGCAGCAAAGGCACCAACGTTTGACAAGCCAAGGAAACAGGTAGCGAGCCAATCGCGCTTCCACGCGATCCGTTACAGCGTTACAAAGTGGGCAGCGGTCCCCGCACGGGAGGATTAGGACGAAGACCACGGTGGCGGCGATTATCCGTATCACCAGTAGTCCCCCAAATACGAGTCCGAATATCAAGCCGTCGGACATCAGCGCCGATCCTCCCGCGCAATGAGGTACTAGCCGGCTAAGTGCTTCCGCAAGAAGGCAATCGTGCGCGGCCACGGCTGCCTCGTAGCCTCCAGATTCGCACCATTCATGCCGTCTTACTGCCGGAGAAACCCGTGGCGCCGGTGCGTTTCATGGTAAGGAGGCACAACATGCGCATCCGGTTAACAAGGCGCGAGCCGACATTTACTCTCGAGGAGTTATTAGGCCCGTTGAACGTGCGCCTCCCGCTCGTCGTTGGGCAACGATGTCCACCGCTTGTTGAAATGATTTGCAAGGAACTCGGCAACTAGCTCTTCTGCGTAGTAGGTTGGCTTCAAAGGCGACCCGGACACGAAACCGACATGCCCTCCGGACTCGTGGAAGGCAAGGCTGAGAAGGGGATTCATCGCCGCGCGCGTGGCCACATCGTCCAGCAATGGACGTGGGTAGAATGGGTCATCTCGAGCGCTGAGGAGCAACGTGGGGACCTGGACCTCGTTCAGCACGCCAATCGAACTGCACGACTCGTAGTAATCGGCGGCATTGCGGAAACCGTGAACGATTGCTGTGAATGCGTCGTCGAACTCCCACAGCGTTTTCGCCTGCCGCACCCGCGCCGCATCGGCGAGATCGGGCTGCTGAGCAAGCTTAGCCAGCGCCTTCCGCTTGAGCTTACGGACGAAGTGTCGCTGATAAAGTCGGGGAAACCCACGTTGGAGGTGTTTGCTGGAGCCGGCAAGGTCAAAGGGTGTCGAGATCGCGACAGCGGCTACGAGTTGGTCCACGGCGGCTCCACCGCTATGTGCAAGCAGTCGCAGGGCCACGTTTCCGCCGAGTGAAACACCGACCAGCGCTAGAGGGGCAGACGGGTAGTCTTGACGGATGCGGTTGAGGACTAAAGCCGGATCGGATATCTCACCGGAGTGGTAGGTCCGGCGCGCACGATTTAGCCGCCCATCACAAGTTCGGAACAGCAGCAAGTCCGCGGCCCACCGTCGGGTGCGGCACATGGCGAAGAGCCCACCGACGTAATGAGATTGGGCTGTCCCCTCGAGGCCGTGCAGAACCAAGATTCTGGGAGCGCTAGCCGAGGGGCCAGTGAGGCGCACCACGGAGATTTCGTCAGCATCCGGTGTGGGCCAAACCTCGACGGCTACAGGAGGTAGAGTGGCTCGGCGCAGCAGCTTGGGCCACAATGTCTGCAGATGGGGACCAGGGAGCCACCACGCTGGCTGGAAGGGTTGGAGTGGCAAAGTTGGTAGATTGGCCAAGCGGCATGCGGGATTGTCCGGCGTATGGCTAATGGGTCCCACTCGGAGTGGAAAGAGTCATGGAAGTGCAGGTTTTCGGCACGAGGAAGAGCGCGGACACTCGCAAGGCGCTGCGCTTCTTTGCGGAACGTCGCATCAAGACGCATTTCGTGGATCTGGCGGAGCGCGCAGCTTCGAAGGGTGAGCTGCAGCGCTTCGCGCAGCGATTTGGTGTTGCAGCGTTGCTGGACCGTACGTCGCGTCGCTTTCAGGATCTTGGCCTGGTCCATGCGCGCTTGCCTGATGAGCGTTGGTTGCAGTGGCTGGTGGAGGAGCCGATGCTGCTGCGCACGCCGCTGGTGCGCTGCGCCAGTCGCCTAACGATTGGCACCGATGAAGTGGCCTGGCGTATCTGGCTCGCTGGTTGATGATTGACGCGACAATGTGGGCATGGACCGGCTTTCTGGCCTTCGTGGTGTTCATGCTGGCTCTCGACTTGGGCGTCATCAACCGCAAAGCCCACGTTGTATCGATCAGGGAGGCGATTGCGTTTACCGTCGCCTGTGTGGCGCTGGCGCTGGCCTTCAGCGGTTTTTTATACGTGGCCTATGAGCAGCACCTAGCCGGCCTTGGGCTCACGATCGACGCCATCGATGGCGTGCGAAACAGCGGCAGACTCGCTGTGCTCAAGTTCGTCACGGGGTATCTGATCGAACTGTCTTTGAGCGCAGATAACGTGTTCGTAATGGCGATGCTGTTCACGTTTCTGCGTGTACCGCAGGCCTTTCAACACCGCGTGCTATTCTGGGGGATCCTTGGGGCGCTCGTTATGCGCGGCGTGATGATTGTTGCCGGCGCATCGCTGGTGGCTCGGTACCACTGGGTGTTGTATGTGTTCGGCGTCTTCCTCATCTACACGGCAATTCGACTATTCGCGTCGCGCAACACGGAGGGAGAGGCGATCCATGAGCCCAGCGTGCTGCGGCTCATTCGACGATACATGCCTGTAACCTCGTCGTATCATGGAACGCGCTTCCTGGTGCGGATCGATGGCAGGCTCTTTCTCACACCGCTCGCCATCGCCCTTGTCTTCGTGGAGACCACAGATCTGGTATTCGCCGTGGATTCGATCCCGGCGATCTTCGCCATTACGAGCGATCCGTTCATCATTTTCACGAGCAATGTCTTCGCGATCTTGGGTTTACGCTCGTTGTATTTCGCCCTGGCGGGTGCAATGGACAAGTTCCGCCACCTGCGCGCCTCTCTCGCGGTCGTCCTGTTGATCGTAGGCGTCAAGATGCTGCTCGCCGATGTGCTGAAAGAGTATGTAGGTCCCAGCGCGAACTTCTATCTGCTGGGGATCGTGGCGGGGATCCTCGCCGGGGGTATCATCGCGTCGGTATTGACGGCGGAACGCAGCGGCCATCAGCTGGATCACCGCGGCGAGACGTTAGGCGAGGAACGAACTTGATGGATTACACGAACTCGCCGACAAAGCTGATCTCGGTCTCGAGCTGATAGCCCAGCATGCGATGCACGGTGTCCTGAGCATGGGTGATGAGCGCCCGAACATCTTCGGCGGTGGCGTGCCCGAGATTGACGATAATGTTAGCGTGGATATGCGAAATCTGTGCATCACCGATCCGATGGCCTTTCAGGCCGCACTGGTCGATCAAACGGCCGGCGCCCACGCCCTCGATCTTCTTGAAGATGGATCCGACGCTCGGATGTATCTCCAACCACGGATGCCGCGCACCGCGCCAGCTGAGGTTCTCCTGCATGATACGATGCATCACGTTAGGGTCACAGGGCCGGAGCTGCAATGTCGCTGCGACGGCGATCTCGCCGCTATGATGCAGCACGCTCGTGTCATAACCGAAGTGCATGTGCTCGCGGTCGACGCTGTATCGCTCGTTATGCACACCGAGCAACTCGACCCCTTCGACGATCTCCTCGAGAAACATCGTGCGCTCTCGCGCCGGGGCAGGGGACAAGAAATGCAGATTCTGCCAGAGAGCACCGCCCAGCGTGCTCGGGATCCCGACGTAATGCTCCAGGCCGGAGAGACCCTGCCGCACCGCGGCCACGATCAGGTCGTGCACGATTGCACCGCTCTCCGCCCACAAGCGGTCGCCTTCGATGAAACGCGCAGCCGGCGCACGATTGCGTATAACCAGCCCGCGGAACCCCAGGTCGCTGACGAGGATGTTGGCTCCGACCCCGAGGATGAAGAAGGGGATTCCGACCTCGCGCGCGAGCACGACAGAGTTGACCAGGTCATCGGCGGAAACAGCGTCGTAAAGGAGGTCGGCAGGGCCGCCGATCCTGAACGTGGTGAAGGGGCCAAGCGCTGCACCGCGGCAGAGATGGCCGGTATTAAGCAGGCCGGCAGCGCGCCGAACGTACTCGTTAAGCAAATCGTGCGAGTGAGACATTGCGACTGAAAGAAACAAGACCGTGTAAGACGCCGCTAGCGATGCGCGGGGGCATCATGGCGCTTGCGCTGTCGATTCTCCTTGGCACGCAGTCGTCGGCGCAGCGCGCCGAGCTGGAAAAGTTCATTCACCAACGCGTGCTCACCAACGGACTCGAGGTCATCGTTGTCGAGAACCACGGCGTTCCACTCGCGACCATCGAGTTCGACGTCAAGAACGGCTCGTTCACGCAACCTCCAGGCTCCGAAGGACTGGCGCACATGTACGAGCACATGTTCTTCAAGGCAAATTCTCAGCTGCCCCTGCCGGACCAGTTCATCGATCGAGCTGCACACCTTGGAGCAGTGTTCAACGGCACCACGCAGGAAGAACGTGTCAACTATTACATGACACTACCTGCGGACTCGCTGGAGAGCGGACTGCGCATGATGGCCGGCGCACTGCGAGCGCCCAGTTTTCTCAGGGAAGAACTGGAGCGCGAGCGCGATGTCGTGCTGGGGGAGTATGACCGGCATGAGTCGAACCCGTTCTTCGATTTGCAGGAGGAGATGGGGCGCCGACTGTATCCCGGCCAGTGGAGTCGCAAGAACATCACCGGCGAACGCAACGTACTGCAGCGTGTCACGCCCGAGCGCATGCGAGAGATTCAGCGCCTGTACTACGTGCCTAACAACACAGCGTTGATTGTGACGGGGGACGTCACTGCGTCTTCCGTGTTCGCACTGGCCGAGCGGATCCTGGGCGACTGGAAACGCGGCAGCGATCCGTTCGCGAGCGAGCCGGTTCCACCCATCACGCCGTTGGTGCGGAGTGACGCCGTAGTCATCGAGCGGCCCGTGAGTGCAGTCACCGTGCTGGTCCAGTGGCAGGGACCGAGCGTCGGCCTCGACGCGGCAGCCACATATGCGGCCGACGTGTTCAGCGATGCGCTGAATCAGCCGTCAGCGACACTGCAGCAACGGCTGGTCGACACAGGACTATGGCAATCGATAGGCGTTAACTACTACACACTCAATCATGCCGGGCCGATAACGATCTCGGGACAGACAACGCCGGAACGGCTCGCCGAGGCGTGGACGGCTCTGGAGCGGGAGATCGGTCGGCTTGCCGACCCAGGCTACATCTCACAGGAGCAGCTCGTAGCGACCAAAGCCGAGCGTACAGTAAGCACTGCATTCGGCCACGATCGCGCCTCGGAGTTCGCGCACACAATCGGCTTCTGGTGGAGCGTGGCGGGATTGGAGTACTACATGGGCTACGTGGACAACATGGCTGCGCAGCGGTTGGAGGATCTACGGCGCTACGCACGGAAGTACATCGTGGGTAAGCCCAGGGTCGTCGGCGTGCTCATCGAATCCGCAGATCGGCAGGCCCTTGGCCTAACGAGCGATTACTTCCTACCCAAGGCCGCACAGTGAGAATACGGTCTGCCGCCGCCATCGTTATAGTGCTTGGCGCCGGCCTTGCGCAGGCGCAACCACGGGTCGTCGAGGGGGCTGGCAGCTCCCCAAGAGGCGATGCAGCGACAGTGGCGTACGACGCGAGCGGTATTCAGGTGATTCAGCGCGTGGATACCACGAGCGAGATCGTGGTCGCGAACGTTTACTTGTTAGGTGGCACCCGCCAAACCGACGGACGCACCGCCGGCATAGAGGCGTTCTTGCTGGAGGCTTCCGGCCGCGGGACACGCGACTATCCCAGGGATCGCCTGCGCCGCCAAATGGCCCGACTTGGGACGTCTATAGTTGTGGACGCCGAGGAGGATTGGACGTCCATCGGGATCAGAGCGACGCGCGCAACGTTCGACTCGACGTGGGCGATACTTGCCAGCCGCCTGATGCATCCCGCGCTGGATAGCACAGATGTTGCGCTTGTCCGCTCGCAGATCCTCTCTGCGGTGAGACAGCAACGCGACGACCCTGATGCGTTGGTTGGATTCCTGGCCGACAGCTTTGCCTTCGATCCGCATGCATACGGCAAATCGCCGACTGGAACAGAGACGTCGCTGCGGGCAATAAGCGTATCCACGCTGCGCCGGTATCATGCAGAGCAAATCGCTAAGAGCCGGCTGCTCCTCGTAGTCGTTGGCAACGTGTCGCGTGAGCATATCGAGATGCTCGTTAGGCGCAGTCTTGGAACGCTTCCCGCCGGCACTTATACGTGGACGCCCCCGGACAGCCTGCCGCAGCACAAGTCGGGCGTTACTGTGGTCCCGCGCGCACTGCCGACTAACTACATCCTCGGGTACTACCGCGGGCCGCGCGCCGGGTCGAAAGACTACCATGCGCTGCGCGTCGCAGCGGCGGTGCTCACAGGTCAACTCTTCAGTGAGATCCGGTCGCGCAGAAACTTGACGTATGCGGTGGATGCACCGTTCCTCGAGCGAGCTGTCGCCGTCGGTGGACTCTATGTCACCACGGCGAATCCGGAGCTGGCCCTGGACTTGATGCGACAAGAGATCGCGGCTCTGCGCAGCGCGCAGGTGAGCAGCGCGGGACTCAGTCGCCTGCTGCAGCAGTTCATCACGGAGTACTTCCTGCAGAACGAAACGGCAGCTGCGCAGGCCGACTTTCTGGCGCGGGCGCATGTGTATCAGGGTGACTATCGTAAGGCGGAGGCCTTCGCAACGGAGCTCCGGAGCCTAACGCCGCGTGATGTGCAGAACGCTGCCCAACGTTACATGCGCGACATCCGTTTCGCGTACGTCGGCGACGCCTCGCGTGTCCCGCGCAAGACGATGGAGCGGTTTTGAGCTGATTCTTCGTGGACCTCCGGGAAATGGCGCACGAGTCTTCGAGAAGAAGTTGCCTTCACGGAATTCTGGAAACGGGCAGCTCGAGATCTGAGTAAGAAGCGCAGGTTGCGCTGGTTCCGCTGCGCGCCGGTCCGCGCTTGGCGCGCCTAAGGGCGCGGGTGGCGCCGAAGATAGGAATGCAATGAATCGCAGCGACGGATATGACTGAATACTGGGTCGTGTATCAGCGCTCCCGATTTCGCAGCATCTGCCGTAACAGAATGACATCTTGCAAATCCTGCGGGCGTGCGGCTGCCTCCTTGGACCGGATGATGTCCTCGAGCGATGCGGCGTGAAGCCTGGTCCCGAAGACATCGAACGTAACCGCGCTGCGAATCAGATCGTCGTATCCATCGGTTCCACTCGGCATGAAAGCGATGTCGAGGCGGCCGGCTGA
>JBQTJS010000056.1:0-3224 GCA_052386875.1 Gemmatimonadaceae bacterium | reverse complement strand
CCCAACCAACTGAGCGAAAGTCCCACGCCCGAACGCGAAGGCGGCTGCGCCTCGCGCTCACTCTTTCCCAGGCCGGTCAGCGTCTTCGTGGCTCCGCCGATCGTGCCGCGGCGTTGTACGCTCCCTTCGTATGCTACGACGTCGCCCGTGACCTCCCCTCCCGAATCCACAACCACATCGCCATGCAACGCGATCGCGTCCCCCTCGATACGGCCGAGGACGCGCAGCGTCCCCGCGAATACCACAACAGATCCCGTTACGGTGCGTCCTGCCTCGATCGTTAGGTTCCCGCGGCTGATCTCGTTCGCGGACGGGATGTCGCCGGCCAGATCGCTCTTGCGCAGGCGGTCCAGGACATCCGAGAGCGCTGCGATATCGCGCCGCTGCCGCTCATCGGCTTCGACGCTGCGTCTCTGCGCAGCCGGCGCTGGCCCGAAGACCGCCAGCATGGCGCCAACCAGAGCCATTAGTGGCCAGCGCACGCTACGCTCTCCGCCGTCGTGACGCGACGGCCGCAGCTCGAAAACCGAGAGCCGCAAGCAGCACAGCGAGCAATAGCGCAAGTGCCAATACGAACACGCCTGCCGTGCCAGTCGCCTGAACGGCAGCCAGAGCCTCCCTGCCGAAGGCGGACTGCAGCGCGCTGCTCAGGCCATCGAGAACGCCGGTCCGAGCGCGCGCGAGTGCTACCTGCACGAACAACGTCGCTGACTCGACGTTGAAGGCGAGCCAGACTGTGCCGATTGTGAGCACGAGGGCGACCGATGCAGCCAGTGTCCCTGCGGCGATACGTGCTGCCGGTGTCCGCGGTACAAACCGCCGAACAGTATCACGCAGCGAGACGTGCCAAGGCTCGAAGACCTGCACCTGCGCCATGACACGATACGCGAAAAGCGGCGACGGACTGTGATGCGCGAGGCGGTCCAGAGCATAAGCGATCTCCCGACGCGACTCGAACTCGGCGCTACACTCCTGGCAGCTCCGTAGATGGGCGCGCAGAGGGGAGATTCCGAAGCCCTCCTCGCCGTCCACAAGCTGTTCGAATTCGTCAGGAAGTAAATGACGGTGTTCCACTTATGCCTCCTGCGGCCTGTACGGCCCCCCAAAAACAAGGGTTTCAGACTGGACGGGATCGGCGCGTTTCATCGGCGACTCTCTTCGAGCGCCTCGCGCAACTGGTGCCGGGCGCGGTGGATGTATGTCTTCACGGTACCGAGTGGGAGGTCGAGTGTGGTCGCGATCTCCTCGTACGAACGACCCTCAACGTGCCGCAGCATGATGCACGCCTTGTATTCGGGTCGCAGCTGCGCGATAGCGCGCTCGATGGCACTTCCAAGCTCACGACTCTCGAGTTCCTCGAGGGCTGTTTCCTGTTTGGCTGCCAGCTCGATTGATGTTGCTTCGATCTCAGTGGCTGTGCGCGCGTGGGGCGATCCGTCTATGCTGATCGTCTGAATGTGGCGCTTGCGCAGGTGATCGATTGCAACATTGTTCGCGATCTTGAACAGCCAGCTCGAGAACTTGAACTCGGGTCTGTAGCGATCGATGTGGTTGAGGACTTTGATGAAGCTGTCCTGAGCGAGGTCTTCGGAGGTTTCGCGATCTCGTACCATGCGAAAGATCAGCGAGAAGACGGGTCGCTCGTAGCGTCGCAGCAGTTCCCGATAGGCGATCTCGCGCCCCTGCTGTGCGAGGGCGACCAGATCGGCATCGGGTAGGTTCGCGAGGTCGAGTGATGGTGCCATCGCGGCGGACGGAATCTAAATAGCGTGTCTAAGTTCAACGGGAGGCGGATCTGAGGTGCGAGGTGCAGGGAGTGCGCATGCAGAGGATGGCGGCTGGAGCTTGCCGAGTCCGTGCGAGGCAGTCAGTTTCCGCGCCCATGAGTTCCGGTGGGCGCGATATTTTCGAAGCTCATGAAGCGGCGACGGCGGAAGGGGGTAAGGACAGGTCAGCTGGCGCGACAAAACGCGCGTATGTGCAGCGGATCTTCTCGGAGATCGCGCCGCGTTACGATCTCCTGAATCATCTCTTTAGCCTCAACATCGATCGAGCCTGGCGATCTCGAGCGCTCGACGTGCTGCAGTGGCAGCGTGTCCCTGGCGGGACTTATCTCGACCTCTGCGCGGGGACGCTCGATGTGGCGGCGCAGCTGGCCAATCACCCCGCGTTCCGCGGACGGGTACTAGCGTGCGACTTTGCGGAGCCGATGTTACGAAGGGGCGGGAAGAAAGTGCGCGGCCTGGCTGTCTTTCCTATGGCATCGGACGCGCTGGCGCTGCCCATCGCCGATAACGCTGTGGACGGCGCCGTCGTCGCTTTCGGTGTCCGGAACCTGGCCGATCTTGACGCCGGGCTCGGCGAGGTTCGCCGCATACTAAAACCTGGAGGGCGCTTCGTCATCCTCGAGTTCACCACGCCGCGCAACGGACTAGTACGAGGGGCGTATAGCGCCTACTTCCAACGCGTGTTACCGCTCGTCGGGCGCTGGCTCAGCGGCCACCGTACGGCGTACAGCTATCTGCCGGACTCGGTGGCGCACTTCCCGGCCGAGGAGGCTCTGGCGGAGCGCCTAACGCATGCGGGGTTCGAGTATGTGCGCTGGGAATCCCTAACGCTGGGCATCGCGGGTATCCATCAGGCTGACAAGCCGGGGGCGAGCGGCGCGTCCGCGCTGTAGCTTTGCCACACCCAAACCGCCGACAAAGTGCCGCACGACTCTCTGCAGGACTTCCTCAGCGCGCTGGATGCCGCGGGTGAGCTTCACCGGGTGCAGCAGCCGGTCGCGGCCAAGCTCGAGCTGTGCGAGATCGCCGATCGCGTAATGAAGCTGCCCGGCGGCGGCAAGGCGCTCCTGTTCGAGCACGTGCTGCTGGACGATGGGAAGCGCTCGCCGTACCCAGTCGCCATCAACCTTTTCGGCTCGATGCGGCGCATGGCGATGGCGTTAGGCGTCGACCGACTCGATGCGATCGGCGACCGCATCAGCGACCTGCTGCAGCTCCAGGTCCCCGACGGATTGCTCGGCAAGCTGCAGCTCCTTCCCAAGCTTCTGGAGGTCGCGAAGTTCCCGCCGCGGCATGTGCGCGGCGCGCCGGCCTGCCAGCAGGTCGTCTGGCGCGGGGGAGATATCGATCTGGCGCGGCTGCCGATCATCACGTGCTGGCCCGAGGACGGCGGACCTTATGTCACGCTGACGATGGTATGCTCGCGCGATCCGAAGC
>JBQTJS010000055.1:0-2909 GCA_052386875.1 Gemmatimonadaceae bacterium | reverse complement strand
GTCCCCACATACTCCTCGATGAGGTACGCCGCCGCGGCCAGCCGGCGGGCGACGCGCTGCTGCAGGTCGAGGAGCGCCGCTGGTGCGCGCCCCGTTTCACCGAGGAGCCTGGCATTACGCCGCGCTTGGCGCACCTGTTCGTCGGTTGCAGCGAAGGGTGCGAGATTGATCTGCGCGATGAGTGGGAAGCCAAGCTGGCGCGCCTCCAGCAGCAGGTCGCCGAGCATGGGGAGTAGACGCACGTCGCAGGCCACCCAGAGATCCTGGCGCCGATAATCGGGAGCCGAGACGCGGGCGACACTGATCTCCTCGTTAGGCGCATCACTGAGTGCCCCGAGCGCATCGAAGTCCTCGCGCACGAGCGGCAGGAAGACGGAGTCCGCGACGACGCGGCCGAGCCGCGTGTAGCCCGCCAGCCAGCGACGCAGCGCGCTCGCGTGCTCCGCTTCGCCGAGGACGAAAAGACGCGCGTCGAGCGCCCCCTCACGGCTCAGCCGCATGCGCAACGACAGTGTGCGCGGCGCTGTGGAGACCGCGCCGCGCGCCAGCGCCCGGAGGGAATCCTGCCAATAGTCCGACGGCAAGTAGCCCGCATCGCGGGAGGCCGGCGCCGCCGGATACGTTAGGCGCACCGCGCCCTGCACGAGCGTCGCGACACCGTCGCTCAAGCGCGCGAGGTACATGCCTGACTAGACGCCGGCGTGCCGAGTCTCGGGCCCGCTGCGTCAGCCGATGCGCCGCAGCGCGCCGCCGAGTCGAGCCAGCGGATTCTTCCTCTCGGCCGGCTTGCTCGCGCCCCCGGCAAGGCCCTGACGCTGGCCGCGCTGAATCTTGAAATCGATCTCCTGATCGATGTGGCGCAGATCGATGAAACGCTTGAGCACCTGCACCATCTGCAGATGCGTCCATTCGATGAGCGTATTGGCGTCGACCAGATCGTATTCAGTGTTCGGCTGCGAACCGCGCGTGATGGAGTTAACTGACGTGGGCGCCGAGAGCGCGCGGTCGATACCGTACGCCAGCCGCGATTCACTCCAGGCGCCGCGGTTGAGGTGCGCGTCCCAGCCGGCATATAGGTCGTCGCCATAGCGATAGATATGCACGAACAAGATCGAGCGGCCGTGCTCCAGGACGATCTGCTCGCGCTCTTCCACGCCGCGCGGCGAATGATACCACACCCTCTCGACACGATGCCGCAGCTTGGCGAGCTGCGCGTGCCTAACGCGCGAGAAGAACTCCATCTGCACTTCGTTCCAATCCGCTCCCAGGTCGCCGATCAGCACCTGCCACGAGTCTATGAGCCGCAGGTCGCGCGGCTCGTAGTCCGGAGCCACGACAGTGCGCGTGATCTGCGGCCGGCGCGCCAGCGCCTGCAACGCCAGAACGGAGGCTGTGACACCGGACGCAACCTGCAGCATCGCCACGCCCCCGTTAGGCGCCAGGTATGCGCCGATGCCGAGGCCCAACGACAGCACGAAGAGAATCGCCGCCGTGCTCGCCCGCGGCTCCTCAGCCAGCAGTCCGTCCCGCGCGAAGAGTGCCACGAGCGCGCCGCTCGCGAGATAGAGCAGCAGCACCGCCCCGATCGACGGCTGCACCTGCGCCGCGCCGGCGCCGAAAAGCCCGAGGCCTAACGTTATCCACAACAGCATCACTACGGCCGCGAGTGTGAGTGTCCAGTCGCGCCGGATCTGCCGGCACTTGTTCGCCGGCCGCCACACCATCCACGGCGCGGCGCGCACGCAGCGGCTGCGCAAACGCGGCAGCGGCTCGCCTTCCGCGAGTGTCCCCAACACGCGACGCGCATCCTCAGCCGAGAATGACACGAGTCGCTTGAAGGACTGCTCGCGATCGCCGCGCTTGACGGTTAGATCGTACTCGAACGGAAGCGCGTGATAAGGCGTGGGACGCACGTGCGCTACCGCATGAAAACGGCGCGTCGCCCGCGAGTCGCTTGTCGGCATCCACGCTTCGACCGACGCCCATTGCGGCATCTCAAAAGCTTGCGACTTGAGCACGTTTGCGTCGAGGCCGCGCCGCTCACACTCGTCGACCCAGGCGCGATGCAGCGTGTCACGTATCGCTTCCGCTTCGGCGACGATATTCGCGTCGGCGCGGTGAAGGTACGGTCTGGCGCTGATGGCAGCGCCAACCTCGGGGCTCACTTCGCGCACGCCTTCAGTGATGGCCACGGCTAGCCTCTTTAGCGATGAGACGCCGCTCTATCGTCGTCCCGACCAGGCTCGTGCGCAAGACCAGGCCGGATCCTCACCTCGAGCGAACGGCTAATGCGACAGATCGGGCTCACGCAGCGCAGCAGCTACGCGCCATTCGACTAGCTCAGCGAACATGAGGTGCGACGTCATCGTGGCGGCGCGTAGCAAGTCGACGCTGGAACGGTCCGCAGCATCTTTCAGCTCACCTTCCACGCGCGTCAGGCGCTGCACCTCGGCGCGCGCCCTGACCTCGATGTTCTCGAAGTCGGCGAGGCGCACAAACGCATAGCAGCTCGCGTAAATGGCGGGGACACAGAAGAAGACCAGATTCGCCAGGCACTCGGCGAGGAGCCGCTCGTGCTCGTACCGTTGGGGGATCGGCTCGAGGACGAAGTGCGTGATGGGCGCCGCGAGGACAAAGGCGAACATGAGGTAACGCACGCGGTGCAGCAAGTCGAGCGGGGCATGTGCGCGCAGTTCCGCATGGTAGTGGTAGCGCAGCTGGCTGCGGACGAGCCAGTGCCTGAGCAGGGTTGCGCAGGCTTGGCGGTAGGAAGCGTCGCCGAGTTTGCCGGCGAAGACGCCCGTCTCGCGGATCAGGGCCCGCAGGTACCAGTTGGTCCAGTGAGCGCGCGCGTCATTCTCGCTCAGAGTTGCGGGAAGCTCGGCCTCGATGCCGGGCCTGCCTAACGG
>JBQTJS010000054.1:0-2100 GCA_052386875.1 Gemmatimonadaceae bacterium | reverse complement strand
TTCGACCGGGTCGATCGACCTTGTGATGGATCCGTCCAACCCCGAGGTGCTCTACGCGGCGATGTGGCAGGCATGGCGCCAGCCGTGGGGGATGTCGTCGGGCGGCGTGCACAGCGCGCTGTACAAGACGATCGACGGCGGTGCGACGTGGACGAACCTAACGAGAACGGCGCGCGGCCTTCCCACTGGCGTGCTGGGCAAGATCGGCGTGGCAGTGTCGCCGGCCAATCCGCAGCGTGTGTGGGCCCTGATCGAGCACGATTCGGGGGGCGTGTACCGGTCTGACGACGGCGGTTCGACCTGGCTGTACGTGAATCGTGAGCGCAAGCTGCGCCAGCGCGCGTGGTACTACACGCATATCTACGCCGATCCCAAGAACGCCGACATCGTATACGCGCTGAACACAGGCTTCTATCGCTCGCGCGACGGCGGGAAAACTTTCCCGCAGGGCATTCAGGTGCCGCACGGCGACAACCACAATCTATGGATCGCGCCTAACGATGCGGAGCGGATGATCAACGCGAATGACGGCGGCGCCAATGTGTCGTTCAACGGCGGCCGTACCTGGACCGATCAGGACTTCGCTACGGCACAGTTCTACCACGTGACGACTACGAACGACTGGCCGTACATGATCTGCGGTGCGCAGCAGGACAACTCGACGCTCTGCGGGCCGAGCCGCAAGCAGGGGACCATTCAGCGGGCCGATTGGTACGATGCCGGCGGCTGCGAGTCGGGTTATATCGCGGCGCATCCGTCCAAGCCTAACGTGACTTTCGCCGGGTGTTACGGCGGCAACCTCGACCGCAAGGACCGCGCGACCGGTTTCACGCGCGACGTCACTGTGTATCCGCGCAACCCCATGGGGCAATCTTCGGAAGACATCGCAGTGCGCTTCCAGTGGACCTTCCCCATCGTCTTCTCGCGGCACAACCCCGATGTGCTCTATGCGGCCGGATCGCGGCTCTTCCGCTCGACGGATGAAGGCGCGAGCTGGAGCGCCGTTTCGCCCGAGCTGGCAAGGCGCGACCCCAAGACGATGGGGCCTTCAGGGGGACCCATCACCAAGGATCAGACGGGCGTGGAGACCTACGCGCTCATCTTCGCTTTCGACGAGTCGCCCGTTAGGCAGGGGCTGCTGTGGGCCGGAACCGATGACGGGCTCGTTTGGATATCGCGCAACAACGGAGTGTCCTGGGAGAACGTGACGACGGGCGACATTGGAGACTTCACCCGTATCTCCATCATAGAGCCGTCGCGCTACGATGCGGGGACGGCGTATGTGGCTGCCAATCGTTATGCACTGGGCGACAAACGTCCCATCCTCTACAAGACCAGCGACTACGGCAAGACGTGGACGGCTATCGCCAACGGGATCAAGTCCGACCACTTCACGCGCGTCATCCGTGAGGATCCTGTGCGCCGCGGGCTGCTGTTCGCCGGCACCGAACGCGGCGTCTACGTGTCGTTCGACGACGGTCGCAACTGGCAATGGATCCAGCGCAACCTTCCGCCGGTCCCCATCCATGACCTTGTAATCAAGGACAACGACGTGATTGTGGGGACGCACGGCCGGTCGTTCTGGGTGCTGGACGATATCTCGCCGCTGCGCCAGGCGAACACGCAGCTCGCCGCGAAAGCGACGCACCTTTTCAAGCCGGTCGATGCGGTGCGCACGCAGTGGGGAGGCGGCTTCAGCGGCGGCGGCGGCGGCGGCGGTGCAGCTGCGGCCGTCGGTGCCAATCCACCCTCCGGCGCGGTGATCTACTATACTCTGGCGACGCCTAACCAGAGGGTAGATATCGAGTTCGCCGATGCGCAGGGAAAGGTGGTTCAGAACTTCACCAGCGAGCAGGATCCCGAAGCCGCGGCCGACAGCGTGCGCCTGGAGGGAATCAAGGCGCAGCGCGTCGATTCGCTGGTCCGCACAGGGATCGCCCGCGATTCGGCAACGCGCGCCGTCAGTGCCGCGCTGGCCACGCCGCAGCAGCAGATGCAGGCGTTAGGCATCGAGTTCCCGCGTCCGCGTCCGCCGCGCGTGCCTAACCGTGCCGGCCTCAATCAGTTCGCCTGGAACCTGCGCTACCCCGAGGCCGTCTC
>JBQTJS010000053.1:0-2074 GCA_052386875.1 Gemmatimonadaceae bacterium | reverse complement strand
AGGCTTCGATCCTCCGGGCAATGCTGCTCACGTCACCGCCGGCCTGGGCGATCACCGCCGCGTAAAAGCCGAGGCGCCGCACATTCGTCGTTACATCCGCGAGCCGCCGCGCGTGCGTCATCGCTTCGTCCTTCGCGCCGGCCGCCAAGAGCGTGTTCGCGTATACGTTGTTAAGCGCCTCGTTTGCCGGGTCGAGGGCGAGCGCCCGCTTCGCCTCGGTTATCGCCTCGCTGTTGCGCCCGGTCAATCCGAGCGCCCAGGCGAGGTACATCGACGGCATACTATAGAAAGGGTCGACACGCTTGACCTGCTCCAGCATCGGGATGGCGAGACTCGCTCGCCCTGAGGTGATGTACATGAAGCCGAGCCTGAAGCCGATCTCGCTGTTGTTAGGCGCCAGCGAATAAGCCCTGCGCAACTTCGACTCCGCCTGCTCCCACTCGTACGCTTCGGTGTGCACGTGACCGAGGGCAGTGATCGCTTCGGGGAGGTCCGGAGCTAGTGCGACAGCTTGCTCAGCAGCGATGCGCGCGCGTGGCAAGTTGCTCCCCATGCGGATATCGAGATAGTACGGCTGCATGAGAAGTGTCGACGCGAGCGTCGCGTACGGCCGCGCGAACTTTGGGTCCTTCACGATGGCATGCTCCAACACGCGCGCGGCCTCGCGAAGCTCGGCGCCTCGACGGTTGCGATAGAGCTGCAGCCCGCGAAGGTACAGGTCGTACGCATCGAAGTCGGTCGTGCCCATCGCAACTCCCGAATTACCGTCAGTGTTTCCAAGGCGAACTTGGAGAGCTGCAGCGATTGCCGACGCGATTTGGTCCTGCACAGCGAAGACATCTTCCACGCGCCGCTCATATGTCTCTTGCCACAAAACGCTGCCGTCGGTAGCACTCGTGAGCTCCACGGTCACGCGCACACGATCGCCGGCGCGGCGCAGCGACCCCGCGAGCACCGTCGCGACATTGAGCGCTTTCCCCACTTCAATCGCACTTGCACCTTGACCTCTGAAACGCGCAGCGGAGTTCCGACCGGCTAGCCGCAGCCCCGGAACACGCGAGAGTGCCGTCGTAAGTTCCTCGGCGATGCCTTCGGCGAAGTAAGCGTTGGCGGTATCGGCACCCGCGGACACGAAGGGAATCACCGCGAGCGATTTGTCCGCGCCCGTGGCGGCAGTGCCTGAGCGGCTGGTGCCTGCGGGCGCGTCACGCGTGAGCAACCAGGTACCCACGGCGACCACGAGCAGCGCTGCCGCGACGCCGAGGGCCCACATGCGTCCCGCGTTAGGCACATTGGCGGCGGCAGCACGCGGCGGTACGGTGTTCGGCGTGGTCCCGTTGTCCAGTGCACCGAGCAGGTCGGCTGCTGAGGTCGGACGCCGCGCGGGATCTTTTTCGAGGCACCGCATCACCACGGCGGCAAGCGCAGGCGGAAGGACCACGTTCTTCGACGTGATCGGCTGCGGCTTCTCGGCGATTTGCGCGGCGATGAGCTCCTGGGGCGTTATTTTGTCAGCGAAGGGATGTGCTCCAGTGAGCAGTTCGTAGGCCATCACTCCCCACGCATACAGGTCGGCGCGGGAGTCGACTGGAGAGCCGACTGCCTGCTCCGGCGCCATATACGCCGGAGTGCCTAACGAACTACCGACGGACGTGAGCGTGCCGCTCGCGCTCAAGTCCGTGTGGTCGGCGGCTCCACGAATACGCGAGACCGTGATCGCCTTCGCGATTCCGAAGTCGGTCACCATCGCTGTGCCACCAGAGAGCAGCACGTTCTCAGGTTTGATGTCGCGGTGCACGACGCCCTGTGCGTGCGCGTATGCGAGCGCTTTCGCTACGTCCCGCAACGTGTGCGTCGCCTCGCCGAGCGTCATGCGACCGTCGCGCGCCACGCGCACGCGCAGTGAGAGGCCATCCACGAACGGCATCGTGTAATACGACAATCCGTGCGCATCACCGGCGTTGAGGAGCGGCACGATGTTCGCTTGCTGCAAGCGCGCGGCGACCTTGACCTCGCGCGTGAACCGTTCTGCCGAAAGGCCTTCTACCAGCTCAGGGCTAACGACCTTGATGAC
>JBQTJS010000052.1:0-7405 GCA_052386875.1 Gemmatimonadaceae bacterium | reverse complement strand
GCCTCGTGCTGTTCCCAAACACCTCGACTCGAGGAACGTTCCAATGATGCCTTTGAGCGAAGTTCAGGAGCGCGTCCGGGCGCGCTATCGCGAAGCCGCCCTGCAGGTTGCGGACGGCGACAGCGCTTGTTGCGGCAAGGTGAACTGCTGCGCCGAGGGAGCAAGCGCAAGCGCAGCCGAATCGGCAGTACAGGCCGGGCGCGAGCCGCGCGGCGCTGGGAAGGCGAGCTGCTGCGGCAACGGCGAAGCGCTCGCTTGGGATCCAATCACCGCGGATCTGTACGACGCTGCCGAGACAGCGGACTTGCCCATGGCGGCAGTCCTCGCTTCGTTAGGCTGCGGCAACCCAACTGCTCTGGCCGAGTTACAAGAGGGCGAGACAGTGCTCGACCTGGGCTCCGGCGGCGGGATCGACGTGCTGCTCTCGGCGCGCCGCGTCGGCCCGTCCGGTCGCGCCTTCGGGCTCGATATGACCGATGAGATGCTGGCGCTGGCGCAGGATAATCAGCGCAAGTCGGGCCTGACGAATGCAGTTTTCCTCAGGGGGACGATCGAGGCCATCCCCCTGCCGAGCGATTCGGTCGACGTTGTCATCTCGAATTGTGTCATCAACCTGTCGGCCGATAAGAGCGCAGTGCTGCGCGAGGCGTATCGTGTGCTGCGTCCCGGCGGCCGCTTCGCCGTATCCGACCTCGTCCTGCGCGGAGCGCTCGGCGGGACGCTCGCTTCGAGCGCCGACCTCTGGTGTGGTTGTGTGTCCGGCGCGTTAGGCGAAGACGAGTACGTGCGGCTGCTGAGTGAAGCCGGCTTTACCGGCGTGTCCTTGGAGCCGACGCGCGTGTACGGCGAAGACGAAATGCGTGCCCTCGCTACCGCTGCGGGCGCAGCGGAAGTGCACACCCTGGCCGGTTCGCTGATGAGCGCCTTCGTGCGCGCAACCAAGCCCGCGGAACGCTGACTCCTGCTGCTATGTCTGCTTGGGGCACTCGACAACGATCAGATCGGCGGCATGACCCTCGATAAACGGCGCACCTGAGAACTTCTTCTTCTTGGGGTCCCAAGTAACAGTCTGCGTCCCCTCCGCGCCGGGCTTCTTGCCGTCTTTCTGGTCGGGATCGTGCGTCAAGTCCAGTGTGTACTTCCCGTCCGCGAGCTTCTGCGCTCCCGTCACGGCTACCACGTGGTCGTTCGCTCGAAGTTCTACATCGCACCCGCGGGCGACCGCATCGTATACCTCTGAGATATTGAACCTCGGAATTGTGGAAGTCGTCAGGATGTCCTTGAAGCGTGTGCGTTTCTTCGTCCACCACTGTTGGCCGGCTCCAGTCGCGGCCCAGCCGACGACAACTTTCATAGCCGCGACGCTGATATCGGCTGCGGCCAGCCCGAGGCCGTACTTCGTGTTCATCCACTGCAGGCTGTTGGAGAGCGCTACCGGCACGCACTCGTTGTTGTCGGCCTGCTGGTTCGGGAAGCCGCTATGACTGACTTTGTCACCGGCAGCCTGACCCGCGATCAGGTTAGGAGCCGGCGGCGCGTAAGCGATCGCGCCGTTCTTCGTTCCCGTGGTTATGTCCCACTCGCTGTTGCCGATGCTCATCGCCGTGGCCGAGGACGGCATTTGCGCCAGCACGGCGCTGGTCAGATCGAACGCGACCAGAGCGCTCGTTAGGTCAGTCCCGTCGCGGACGCCGAGGTCGAAGAGTATAGCTGTGGTCTGCGGGACTCCCGAACCCTCGCGGCTCAAGACAGGCACGTTTTGAATCCGCCAGTTGCCGTTGACGGCAAGGTTGAAGTAGAGCACGTTAGGCGAGCCGCTGAAATCCACCAGCGCCTGGCCCCAGGGTGAGTTCGGATGGACGCCGTCGTCCAGTGTGACGCCGAGCTGGGCGATCGCGACACTCGCCGCGGCGCTGTTCAGTTCAGCGGACCGCACGTCGCTCCTTACGCCGCCTGCGGCGTCTGTGGGCGGCGAGCTGCAAGAGACGGCAAGGACGACTATGTGCAGCGGGACTGCCGCAGTGCAAACTGCGCGGCGCAATGCGGGATGGAGCGGGCGAGACATAATAGGCCCTTACCGGCCGGAGCGGGCACTCGCCCGGTCGCGGGTCAAGGCGCGGAGTCCCCGCGGCAGGGCGAATGTAGCCCGGATTTCAGCTCTGGGCTATGAGCGCTGAGGACCCGCGATAGAGTCCCGCCGTGCACTCTGATCGGCCAGATATGCGCCGATCGCCGCGTAACGCGCTCGCGCGTCGTCGCTCTTCGCATCGCTCAGAAAGTGCTCCGCCCAGCCGACCGGAGTCGCGCCGTGAACAGCGTCTGTGGCTGCCAAGCTGGCGCCGGACTGCACGAGTGCCGCTATGGCATCCAGGGAGCCGGAAGCTACGGCGTGGTGCAGCGGGGCGGCGTGCGAGTACAGATCCTGGCTGGCGGCGTTCACATCGACGTCACCCAGTGCGATCAGCCTAACGAGTGCCTCGCTCTTGCCGTTGAGGGCCGCCAGAGTGAGTGCCATTTGTTTGGCGCGTGGGCTCGCCTCGCCTGCGAGCCGTTCAGCCTCCTGCCACCGCCCCAAACAGAGCGCCGTCGCCAATGTGGCCTTGGCTCCGCGCTCAAGCAGCCGCTCCGCCGCTGCCGCATGACCGTTCACCAATGCGTCGTCGCTGACGCCTTCGCTCGACGCGCCGGCGTCCAGCAGGACGTCAATGAGCTGCAACTGCACGCCGCCGCGGTGCGCTACCCAGGACCAAGCTACCAATCGCAAGGCGTAATCCAGCTGTTGCTGCAGACTGACAACGTGCTCGCGACGCGCCGCGGCGATAATCGCATGCGCGATCTGAGCGATGTTTTCTGGAAGACTGTCGTTGCGGACCGGGTCCTCCGCGACGAACCAGAGGAGGTACGGCTCGGCGAAGAAGCCGGAGAGAGCGGCGCCCGCTTTGTCGCGCAGCCAGGCTCCTGGAGCCGCGAGTCGCTCGCGGACCAGCTCGGGATGGTTCTGCGTTAGGCGCTCTAAGGTTGTGACATCTCCAGCGTCGATCGCGGCGACGGCCTCTTGGAAGAGCGCATCGAGTGCGCCGGGGCTGCCCTGCGCGGTTGCTTTCATATTCCCTGCGTTGTGCGATCCCATAATTTACATTGAATGGCACTCGAATCCTTCATGGGGCGAGAGCGTACCGGAGTCTGATGCGCGTCCTGCTCCAGCGAGTCTCGCGCGCCGAGGTGCGCGTCCGTTCCGGCGACGGTGTATCGCGCGTAGCCGGTGCGATCGGCCGCGGCTTCCTCGTCCTCGTCGGCTTCGCCCAATCCGACACCGCGGACCACCTAACGTGGATGGCCGACAAGGTGCTCAACCTGCGCGTCTTCGCGGACCAGCACGACAAGATGAACCGCACGCTTGCCGATGTGGACGGCGCGCTCCTGGTTGTCTCTCAATTCACGCTCTACGGCGACGTGGGGAAGGGGCGCCGGCCCAGCTTCATCGACGCCGCACGGCCGGAGACGGCCGTTCCGCTTTACGAACAGTTCATCGCGCATCTGCGCGCCGGCGCGGCGCGCGTCGAGAGTGGAGAATTCGGCGCCATGATGGACGTGGAGCTAGTGAACGACGGCCCGGTCACGATCTGGCTCGAGCGATGAGCGCGCCGCGCATCATCCTCGCGTCGCAGTCGCCGCGGCGGCGCGAGCTGCTGCAGCTGGTCGGGATCGCGCACGAGGTACACCCGGCGCACGTGGATGAAACACCGCTCCCCGGCGAGCAGCCGCGGGCGCACGCCGAGCGGTTGGCGCGCGAGAAGGCGCTCGCGCTGGCGCGACGCGAGCCGACGGCCACCGTCATCGGCGCCGACACGATCGTCGTGCTGGACGGCGACATCCTGGGCAAACCTAACGACGATGCCGCGGCGCGCGCGATGCTCGGCCGGCTGAGCGGCCGCACGCACATCGTAATTACAGGAGTGGCGGTCGCCCGCGGCGGCAACATCGTCTCCGGTGTCGAGGAAGTCGAAGTCACCTTCCGTCCGCTGGCGGAGGCCGAGATCGCGCGCTACGTCGCAACAGGCGAACCGCTCGACAAGGCCGGCGCCTACGGCATCCAGGGGTACGGCGCCACAATCGTGGAGCGCGTGCACGGCGACTACTTCGCCGTTATGGGGCTCGCGTTAGGCCTGCTCCTGAAACTTCTGCGCGGCGTCGGATTGGGCTACGATTTCGGGGCGCTGCGCGACGCGTAACACGTGCGCCAGCACTCCACGCGGTCCAGCACATCGTTCACTGAAATGCGCTCCATGCGCCCCGGCCGCGACTGCATCGTCGCCACGTAGTCCTCACCCGGTTCGCCGTACGCATCGATCACGAGGTCCTGAAAGCTGCGGTAGGGCCCCACTCGCCGCGGATTGGAGAACCCTATGAGACTTACAACGGGAGTCCCTAACGCCACGCTCATGTGCAGCGGACCCGTATCGGGAGAGAGCACCAGCGCCGCGCCGTCGAGTATGCCCACCAGACGCCGCAACCCGCTCCCTAACGCGGACACCGGCTTGTGCCGCGCTGTTTCCTGAATGATCCGCGCCGCATGCTCCTCGCGCGCCGTCGTCCCGCCGACCAATACAGGCTGCAGCCCGAAATCCGCGACCAGCGCGTCACATACGGCGGCCCAGCGCTGCGGCAGCCAGTCCTTGTCGGGCTTGCTCGTCGCCACCACGATCGGCACCACGGGCCTGTCGAATTGCGCGAAGAACTCGCGTTGCCAGACTCGCTCCTCCTCCCAGGGCCCCAGACGCCACTCGACCGGATCGTGCGAGACAGCGAGGTGATGCAGGAACTCGAAGTACTGATCCTGGACGTGCTGAATCGGCCGCGCAGGGATGCGGTGTGTAGTGAAGACCCAATTGACGTCGCGCGCCCGCGCGCGGTCGAATCCCAGTTTGACCGGCGCGCGGATGAACGACGTGATGATTCCGGCCTTGAAGTACACCTGCAGGTTGAGCACCAGACTGAAGCGGCGGCCCGAGAGCCGGCGCCGGATATCGGCGAACCCGGCGAGACCACGCGAGCGTTGGAACAGCAGGATCTCATCGACGGCGTCATGGCCGCGTACCAGAGTCGCGGGGCCCGGCTGGAGGATCCACGTTATGTGGCAACCGGGAGCGTGCCGTTTGAGGGCACAGACCACGGGGAGGACGTGCACGACGTCGCCGACCGCGCTCATCATCACGATGGCAACTCGGTCGAACGAGACTCCGCCTAACGCGCTGCCCTGTGTGTCGCCGCTGCGCGCTGCGATCCCCGCGCTCATCCTTCTGCCGCCTGGCTGGCAGCAGCCGCGGGTGGGAGGGGACGCGTCGCGTCCGCCGTGAACGCTGTCAGCTCCGACGCGTCGACAGCCAGCGTGCCGCGGCTTGCGCCTTTACGGATCGAGCGGAGCAGCCGCTCCACGTTGGCGCCGGCAAGCTGCGGGTCACCGGGGACGCTGAAGCGCACACGGTCGACGTCCAGCAAGACGGCCGCCAGCGAGCCGCTCTCGCTGCGTTGCAGCAGGATGTTCGCAGCGTTCAGATCGGGATGCCACACCCCGGCCGCCGTGAGGCGCCGCAGCAGCGCGACGGCGGCCTGCCAGGCCGCGACCCTCGCGGGTGGTTCCGTCCCCTGTGCGAGGCAGATGCTCAGAGGTGTCGCGTTAGGCACTTCCGTCGTCGCCACATCGGCACGCCGCAGCAGGGGCCCCGCCCGATACGTGGCATAGGCCAACACCAAGGGCGTCGCAATCCCCAAGCGCCGCAAGAAGAGCGTGACGACCAGTTCGCGCGGGGCCCTCGTCGGCGCTACGAACACGTCGCCAAGCAGTGGCGCCAAGACGCCGCCGTGGCGTGCCCGACGCACCACCAGACGCGGCTCGCACCCCGGCAGCGAAACGCCGAAGGCGGGACCGCGCCCCACATACTCGCGCCGGTCCGGCTGTGCTCGCGCCCACTCGTAGAGAGATCCGCCCTCCAGGACCCCGCGCACTGCATCGGCGCAAGCCTGCAACACCACAGCCCGGGTTACGCCGGCACTGCCGCCTCCGTGCGCCTCCAGTTCGAGGCGGACGTAACCTTCCGGAAGCGGCAGCCTCACCGCGCAGCGCGATACACCGGGACCGGCTGGCCTTTACCTCGCAGCGCGAGCGGTTCGTGCGTCGTTAGGTTATGCGCCCGCGTCAATGCATCGCGGAACGACTCCGACACCAACACCGCACCTCCCTCGGCCCACGCACAGATGCGGCTCGCCGTGTTCACGGTATCGCCGATTACAGTGTACTCCAGCCGCCGCTCGGAGCCGATGTGGCCCGCGAACGCCTCCCCATGGTTCAAGCCGAGACCGATCTCGAGTTCCGGCCAAACGCCCCCGGCAGCGCGCCAGCGCGAATTCAATTGCTCGACCGCGCCTAGCATGTCGAGCGCCGCCGCCAGCGCACGATCGGCATCGTCAGGCGCCGAGATCGGTGCTCCCCACTGGGCCATCACAGCATCGCCGATGAACTTGTCCAGCGTCCCGCCATGCCGGAACACGCAGTCCACCATCTCCGTGAAGAACTCCGAGAGCAGTTTCGCCGTCTCGTCAGGCGCCAGGCGCGCCGCGAGCGGTGTGAAGTTGCGCACGTCCGCGAACAACACTGCAATGTGCCGCCGCTCGCCCCCGGGGCGCACTGCCTCCGGCGTCGCGGCGATGCGCGCGGCAAGGCTAGGTGCAAAGAAGCGCTCGAAATTCGAGCGGATCAGCGTTTCCTGCCGGCTGCGTTCCGCCATTCGGAGGTTGTCGATCGCCACGGCGCCGATCCCGGCGAACGCAACCAGGAAATCGAGGTCCTCGTTCGTCACGCGATTCGTGCTCGCGGGGCTGTCGACGTAAAGCACACCTAACACGCGCCCTTCGCTCCCCATGAGCGGCACGCACGCTGCCGACCGTGCCGAGACAGCCTGGCCGGTCGCGTTCCCGCCTGACACGTTGTCGGACAGTACGGCGACACGTTCCTCCATCGTCCCTCGCGCCAGGGCAGTCGGCAACGCGCCCACAATCGGCCCGCCGTCGCGGTGCGAGCCGAATGCCAGCTGCAGTTCCTGGTGATCGTCAGCGAGCAGCACCGCCGCGCGATCGACATCGACGAGACGGAAAACGAACTCCACGATCTTGGCCAGCAACGACGGCCGATCAGCCGGTCTCGTTAGGGCTTTTGAAACCTCCAGCAACAGCATCAGCCGCAAGCGGTCGCGCTCGTACTGCGGAAGCAACGGCGCTGTTTCTCCAACCGAGCGCTGTGCACCGCTGGCCCGCAATGCCCGCTCCAGTGCCTGTTCGGCATCCGGGACCGGCACCTGGCGGATGATCGTGGTCCCCGCGCGCGCGGCGCGACGTATGCCGGCCGCCG
>JBQTJS010000051.1:0-20756 GCA_052386875.1 Gemmatimonadaceae bacterium | reverse complement strand
TCTCGTCTGGATAGAATGCGCCCACCCAGCCGTCGTAATTCCAGCCCATGCAACCGAATCGGTAGCGCCGCGTCACGTTGTGAATTTGCCGCGCCGGTCTCCTTGTGGCACTGATAGTATTACGATATCGTACGGATATCAAATCAACTGCGGTTAGCCGATCATTGGTTATCTGGCGCTCGGATCTCGCTCGGCGTGCTCGGTGTGGGGCCTCGCAGTCGATTGTGTCTGTGCAGGCTGAGCGGGACAGTTGTATTAACGGTGGAGTGCGCCTGAGTGGTCCATCGTGTCGGTGCAGGGTGAGCGGGACAGTTGTACTGACGGTGGAGTGCACCTGCGTGGTCCATCGTGTCGATAAAGGCTGAGCGGGACAGTTGTACAGACGGTGAAGTGCACCAGTGTGGTCGCTCGTGTTGGGTAAAGGCTGAGCGGGGCTGGCCGGCGCTGGCCGCGAGCCTGCGGGCGATCGTCATCGCGGGTACGATCTAGCGATAGGCCGGTGGCGGAGCGCAAGGCGTTTCTGGTGCGGGTCGATCCGGCTCTGCTGGCGGCGTTGCAGCGCTGGGCCGACGACGAGTTGCGCTCGTTGAATGGGCAGATCGAGTACGTTTTGCGGGACGCGCTGCGCAAGGCCGGCCGGCTGAAGATGGAAGACGCCTAACGAAAGTGCATCCGCGCGTTACGTGGTCGCTGGTTTTGCCATGGGCCGTGACATCGGGCGGCCGTAACCGAGGCCCGTTAGGCGCAACCCTGTTGATCAGGGCGATCGGCCCCAGCTTGGCACATCCCTTCTCGCCGGCAGCCTAGTTTCTCGTGCGCGTCCAGTCGTTGCGCTGGACGTCTTCGGCACCGGCGGCGGCCGCGAGCAGTTGGTCCAGTGCCGCGCGGTCCTGCCAGCGCCCGGCGAGCATGACGCCGCGGATGTGCCGCACATTGTCGATGCTCGCGCGTGGATCAGCCTCGAGTACTACCAGGTCGGCGATCATCCCCGGCGCAATCGTCGCGATTGAATCGCCGAGGCCGGCGAACCCGGCTGGAATGTGCGTCGCGGCGGCAAGCGCTTCGAGAGGCGTCATGCCTAGCAGCCTAACGAACAGCGCCAGCTCCTCGTGCAGCGACTCGCCGGGATAGAGCGGCAGCACGCCGATGTCCGTTCCCGTCATGACTGGCGCACCGGCGGCGCGCGCGTCGCGCAAGGCCGCGAGCACTCCCGGCGCCAGGCGCATCATCAAGGCGCGGCTGCTCGAGTCGCGCTCGGTCAATTGCTCGCGCCAGTCGATTTCCAGGAAGCGCGAAACGCGTGGGCGGCGCGGATTGCCCGGTGTGATCCCCGCGTCAAAGCGCCGGCGAACCACGGAATCCTCGAGCAGCAACGAGGCGTAGCCGGTCACCAAAGTCGGCACGAGGCCCGATCCCTGCCGCGCGAACTGCGCCCACAGAGCGCCTCGCTCGTTAGGCGTCAGGTTGTCCGCGCGCGGCAGCAACGCGTGCTCGATGCTGCGCTGCCCGCTTGCCACGACGTCGCTCAGCGGCAGCCCGGGGGGGTGACCGACCACGTGCACTCCGCGATCGCGCGCCACAGCCATGATGTCACGATAGACCGCGGGCGAATGGACCGTGCGGAACTTTATGTGGTCTACCCCGCGCGCTTTGATCGAGTCAATGACGCGCTCTGCATCGGCCCGGCTGCCGATGGGCACGCGAGTACGCTCCACAGGCTCGGCCATCTCGGCAACCGGCGTTCGACGCTGGCGCTGCACGTTGGCCGGCGACTCGAGATACGGCCCTGCGATCAGCATACGCGGCCCGACGCGAGTTCCCTCGCGAATCTCGCGGCGCCAACGCAAGAGTTCCTCGTGCTCGCCGCCCATGTCGCGCACAGTCGTCACGCCGTGCGCGACGAGCAGCGGCAGGGCCGACGCCCGCGTCTTGGAGAGATGCGTGTGCATGTCCCACAAGCCCGGGATGACGAACGCCCCTGCGACGTCGACGCGCGCAGCGCCGCGCGGCACGCGGATGTCCGGCGCCGGGCCGACGCTGACGATGCGGCGGCCCTGTACGAGGACGGTGGCGTTGGGCGTCGGCGGCCGATTGTCGACGTGGATGACCGTGGCACCGACGAGCGCGATGACGTCTGTCGCGCTAGGCAGCACCTTCGGCGTGCAGGCCGCGGTCAGCGCGAGCCCGGAGAGCGTTAGGCACGTACGACGGTCGATCATGCGGCGACTCATTGGAAACCCGCGAGCACGAGGACCTATCCCGAGCTTGTGGAACGGTTCGGCCGCGCTGACTGATAAAGGCAACGGCCTCAAGGTTACGCGACAGTCCCCTAGTCGGCCACTGGAGCGACGCGGATGAGGGCGGCCAGTGTGGCGCCGATCTGCACCGCGGCGCCGTCCGGCGCGACGCGCAGCGAGATCGGCCCGCCGAACGGCGCTTTTTCCAGGATCGCGACCTCGGCTCCGGGTCGCAGCCCGAGCTTGGCGAGGTAGCGCAGCAACTCGGGATCCTCGTCCGAGACGCTCACGACACGGCAGCGCTCCCCCGCATCCACGTCGCGCAATGCGCGCTGCGGCGTTTCATCCACTTCGCCGTCGCGCGTGGGGATGGGGGCGCCGTGCGGATCGGTCTCCGGCTCGCCGATCGCGCGTGCCATGCGGTCGACCAGCTCCTCGCTGGCGGCGTGCTCGAGGCGTTCGGCCTCCGCGTGCACGCGATCCCAGGGGTAGCCTAACGCGCCCGTCAGGTAGGCTTCGATGACGCGGTGGCGCCGGATGGTGCGCAGCGCGGCCTTGCGCCCGCTTCGCGTTAGGCGAACTCCCTTGTAGCGCTCGTGCGAGATGAGCCCCTGCTCTGCTAGTCGCCGGATCATGCCGCTCACGCTCGCCGGGGCGATCTGCAGCCGCGCCGCGATGTCGTTCGTGGCGGCCGCGTCGCCGCTGCGCTCGATGTCGTAGATCGCCTTGAGGTAATCCTCCGTGGGTGCCGTCAGCAGCGCTTCGCGCATCAGTGCGACTCCTCGACTGCTCTCCCGCGCTTCAGCGCATCATGCGGAATGCGCACCATCAGGACAGGGATCTCGGTCGCGTGCCGCACTGCGTTCGCCACGCTGCCGTATACGACGTCCGCGATGAACTTGTGGCCGTGCGTCGCCATCGCAATAAGATCGCACTGCTCGCGCTCCGCGGCCGCCGTGATCTCGCGCGCCGGATCGCCCACGGCCAATAACGCCTCCACGTGCAGCTTGCGGTTCTCCGAGCCGCCCTTCCGCTCGAGATCGGCGGCGAGACGCTCGAGATAGTCGCGATCGCCGCGCATCTCCTCCGATTCGCGGAGGTCGAGCTGACGGATGTTGCGCGCCGCCCAGCCGTCGGCGACGTGAATCAGGACGATCGAAGCGCCGCAGAACCGCGCGAGCCGGGCAATGTGCTCCAGGATGTACGCATCAGCCGGCGTATTCTCCACGGGGACCATGATCTGCTTGTACATCAGCCTAACCAGCCGCTGAATGTTTGCACGAGCAGCCACGCATTCAGCGTGGCGATCGCGACGGCGACCGTGTATGCCAACGCCCTGAGCCAGCGAGGGTTCACAAAAGGTCCCATCTTGACCGGATCAGACGTGAACATAACGAGCGGGAATACAGCGAACGAGAGTTGCATGCTGAGGATTACCTGACTCAGCACGAGCAGCTGAGCGGTGCCGCTCTCGCCCCACACTATGGCTGTGATGGCAGCCGGAACGATGGCAATGGCGCGCGTGATGAGGCGCCGCAGCCAGGGCCGCAAGCGGATATTGAGAAACCCTTCCATCACGATCTGGCCGGCGAGCGTCCCCGTCAGCGTGGAGTTCTGGCCCGATGCCAGCAGCGCCAGCGCGAAGACTGTCGACGCACCCGCCACGCCTAACAACGGAGTCAGCAGCTTGTAAGCGTCCTGTATCTCGGCGACTTCCGTGTTCCCTGTCGTGTGGAACGTGGCCGCCGCAACGATGAGGATCGCGGCATTGATGAAGAGTGCGAACGAGAGCGCGATTGTGGAGTCGATGAACGCATAACGCACCGCCTCGCGCTTCCCTGCCAGGGACTCGTCATACTTGCGCGTCTGTACGACGGAGGAATGCAGATACAGGTTATGCGGCATCACCGTAGCTCCCAGGATGCCGATCGCGATATACAACATCGCGGGGTTCGCCAGGATCTGCGCACTCGGGACGAAACCGCGGGCGACGCCGCCCATGTCGGGTCGCGAGATCCACAGCTCGAAGAAGAAGCAGATGCCGACTGTTGCGACGAGCGCGATCACGAGCGCCTCGAGCAACCGGAATCCCTTGTTCTGTAGGTACAGCACGAGCAAGACGTCGATCGCGGTGATCGTGACGCCCCATGCCAGCGGTATGCCGAACAGCAGGTTGAGCGCGATCGCGGTGCCGATGACCTCGGCAAGGTCGCACGCCGCTATCGCTATCTCGCACACGAACCACAATCCGATCGCAGTCGGGCGCGAAAAGTGATCGCGGCAGGCCTGCGCAAGGTCGCGGCCGGTGACGATGCCCAGCTTGGACGCGAGTCCTTGCAGGAGCACCGCCATCAGGTTCGACATCAGGATGACTGTGAGGAGCGTGTAGCCGAATGCCGAACCGCCGGCAAGGTCGGTGGCCCAGTTGCCGGGGTCCATGTAGCCGACGGCGACCAGGTAGCCCGGGCCGGCGAAGGCGAGGATCTTCCGCCACCATGTGCGGCCCGTTATCGGGATGGTGCGGTAAACTTCGGCTAAGCTGGGAGTTGCGCGCGTGCGCTGCCACCCGATGTCGGGGGCCGGACCTTCATACGGAGTAACCGGAAGCGCCGGCGTGGCTTCAGCTTGCGTCGCTGCGGCAGGGCCAGGAGGTGGGTTCACTGAGTCGCAGTACGGAGTGCAAGGCGAGCCGGAGCTATGATTTTGGCCTCAGGCTCCGGCGAATATTTTAGGCTAGCCTAAAATATTGTTGAGGCTACATCAAGTCAACGACATCGGCAGAGCTCGGCTGCGCACTGGTCGCGGCAAGCGCGGGAGTCTGCAGATTGAGGGGGACGACCTGCGTACGCATGCAGCGCCGCCTAACGAGGAGTCGGGCGCACGGCCCGTGCTGCAAGCCGTAGAACTGGTGACATCGGTATTGCTCGGTCCCTGGTCTTTCCGGGAGGGTCTTCATGAGGTGGATCGTTATCGTGCTCGTCGGCATCGCCGCGCTCGTCGCTGTCGTCACCATCGTCGGCGTCTTGCTGCCGCAAAGTCACGTCGCTACACGGGAGCGCAGTTATCCGCATTCCGCGGAGCATGTCTTCGGCGCCATCAGCGACGTGCGCGCCTATCCGCGCTGGCGGCCCGGCGTCAGCGAAGTAACTGTGCTTGCGACTGAACCGGTGCGCTGGCGCGAGGTAGGGTCCAACGGCACCGTGGAATTCGAAGTTACAGCCAGCGAACCGCCACTCCGCCAGGTCGTAACGATCGTGAGCAAGGACCTGCCGTTCGGCGGCCGCTGGGATTACGTCCTCGCTCAGGAAGGGAGCGGCACGCGCCTAACGATTTCGGAGCATGGGGAAGTGTACAATCCAATCTTCCGTTTCATGGCGCGCTTCATCTTCGGGTACGCGAAGACGCTGGAAGACTATCTGGCGGCGCTGGCAGCGTATCTCGCCGGGCCGCCCGCAGCCGCGTAGCGGATAGCGCGTCGCATCTCGCCCATCGCATCTTCGCCCCCTTGCCCCCTCGCCCCCTCGCCGTGCCGCCGCGACCAGCTACTTATCCAGCAACGTGAAAAACGACCGCAGAATCCGCTCGGTCATCCCCCAGACGATCATCGGCGCCGGCCCCCGCCCGAGCACGAAGCTGGGCACAGTGCGCACTGCACCACGTACTTCCACCAGCGACTCCCGCTGCGCGCTCGGATCGCGCAGAACACGCAGCGGAATCCAGAGAGCGTCGGCGACCTCGTGGTTGAGCGTGAGAACGACGTCAGCGCGGACGATCGCGAGGTAGGGCCTAACGATGATAGGCGGCAGCGCCGGAGTTCGCGGCCGAAACTCGTCGAGGGAACCCAACACTTGACCTGCCGCCCTGATGTCGATCCCCGTCTCCTCTAGCGTCTCGCGCAACGCCGTGTCTTCCAGCGTGGCATCCCCCGCCTGATGCCCTCCCCCTGGGAGTCCCATCTGGCCGCTCCACGGATCACCGATCCGCTCGGCGCGCCGGATGATCAGCAGCTCAAGTTCCTTCCCTGGACCCAGACGGAAAACGAGGGCAACCGCGGCGCGTCTGGGATCGCCGTCAGTTTCGGCCGCTCGCGGCTCGTAGGCGGCAGCTCGCTGGCTGAGCTGCCGCAGCTCGGGAGTCGCGAGCAGCGGAGAATCGGATGCCGCTGCCGAGAGCGTGATCACCCTGCGACTTCTCCGCCGGCCTCGACCCAGCCGCGGAATCCCGCGGCCATGGATGCGACGTCGGAATAGCCCATCTGCTGCAGCATGTCCGCGGCGAATGCGGAGCGGTTGCCGCTGGCACAGTACAGGACTATCCGATCAGCGCGCTGCGCCACCGCTTCGATGTTGGATTCGAGGATGCCGCGTGGTATGTGCCGCGCCCCGGGGATGTGGCCCAGATTCCATTCGTTAGGTTCGCGCACGTCGATGAATATGGCCGCCGCATCCTGCGCCTGTAGCTGGAGGCTGTCCTGCGGCGAGATCTGTTTGATGCGCGCCTTGCACTCGTTGACGAGATCAGTCGCGGTCTTGTATGTCATGCGTAGCACCTCCGATCGGCCTGCTTCCGCAGGCATAACGCCTGCGCAGCCGGCTCCCAATCAAAGTACACGTCGTTAGAGCCCGGAGTAGCCAGGTCGAGTTGCGCAGCGCACGGGTCGCGGGGCCGAGACGCGAGGGCGAGCAGCGAGGGCGACCGGCGAGCGGCGAGCAACGTGGTGCGAGCGACGCGGTGCGAGCGACGACCGGTACGAGGCGACCGCCGAGCGGCGAGCGACGTGGTGCGACCGACGGACCGGTAAGAGGCGACGGCCGAGCGGCGAGCGACGCGGCGCGAGCAAAGAGCGGCAAGGGCTAGCGACGAAGGGGGAGCAGCGGTGCGCGGCAACCGGCGAGGACCAAGGAGCAAGGAACAACGCGGGGAGGGAGAGGCGTCAGGTTCGGACTCCGGGTTATGAACGCTGAAAACTGCGCGCGATTTGGACTGCTCTAAAAATTGCGTGCGCCGCGAATGCGCGGATTCGAATAACCCAACGCGCGCGGATTCGGTGCGGGACCCGAGCGCTCGGCGCGCTAGGGTGGCCGCATGCACTCGCGCCGAACGTGCGGTGAACTGCTGCAGCGCGGCACATCGCAAGCCGGATTGGTGGCCATCGCCCACGCACTTGGCTTCGCGGGCGACGGCGCGCCGCTGGACGCAACCGCGCGGCGGGCTTTGGGGATACCGGACGACTGCAGGCGCGCCTCGGTTGTGCTCGGCAGAGGCTCGCTGCGCGCCCTGCTTCTCGACGTCGCCGGCGTGCGCCCGTTGCGCTCGACCCTAACGAGTCTCGCCCCCCGCATCGCACCTCATGCAACCCCGCTACTGTGGCTCGTCTGCGCCAAAACCCGAGCCGGCGGAGGGAGCCTTGCCATCGCGGCCTGCGACGTCACAATGGGGAGGGTACGGGTGCGTGCCATGCTATGTGATCCGTCGCAAGTGACCGAAAGCGACGCCGATACGCTCGCCGCGCTGGCGGCCGCGGATGGCCTGGACGACATCGCAACATACGCGCGCTGGTTGGAGGTGCTCGGCCGCGAAGCGATCAGCCGGCGGTTCTTCCTGGCGCTATCGCGCCACGTGGCGCTCCTTGCGGAAGGTGCACACGGCCCGGCGCCGTTCGACGCGCGTCAGGAGGTCGCCGTCCTGTATGCGTCAAGGCTGCTCTTCCTGGCATTCCTCGAAGGCAAGGGGTGGCTGAACGGCAGCCGTGCCTACCTGGCTGACAGTTACGCGCAGTGCATGCTGCGCGGCGGACGCTGGCACGATCGCGTCCTCCTGCCGCTTTTCTTCGGCACATTGAACACACGGCCGTCAAAGCGCGCACCTGCGGCGCTCGCGTTAGGCAACGTTCCGTTTCTCAACGGCGGCCTCTTCTCGCGCGCCGCCGTCGAGCGTCGCGCGCGCACTCTGCGGTTCCCGGATGACGCGCTCGGCGCCCTGCTCGACGAGGTACTCACGCGCTATCGCTTCACAGCACGGGAAGAGAGCGTCGAGTGGTCGGAGGCCGCGATCGACCCGGAGATGCTTGGCCGCGCGTTCGAATCGCTCATGGAGCTGCACACCCGGCACGTGTCAGGGGCGTACTACACGCCGCACGCGCTGGTCGTGCGCGTCGTCGAGGCTGCCCTGGAGACGGCGTTGGCGGAATATGCTGATGTGCAAACCGTGCGAGCCCTGCTTGCACGGCCCTGCGGCCTGAAGGCGGGGGCGGGCGCGGGCGCGGCGGCGGGGGCGGGAGGGGGAGGAGGAGGGGGAGCGTCGTTGCGGAAACTGTATGAACGTGTGGCCGCACTGCGTGTGCTGGACCCGGCTTGCGGCTCGGGGGCGTTTCTGGTGCACGCGCTGGAGCGACTCGCGGATCTACGCGCCACACTGGGCGACCCGCGACCTCGCGACGTGTTGCGCCGCACTGTGCTAACGACAGCGATCTTCGGAGTGGACGTCAATCCGACCGCGGCTTGGCTGTGCGAGCTGCGCCTCTGGCTGTCATGCGTCATCGACAGCCCTGCGGCGGAACCGCGCGACGTAGCGCCATTGCCCAATCTCGACCGCAACATCCGCGTGGGAGATGCCTTGTTAGGCGGCGGCCTCGAGACGCCGGCGGACAGCGTCCCCCGGCTGGGCGGGATGCGCGCGTTGCGGGTCCGCTATGCGCGGGCCAGCGGCCGGCGCAAGACGACGCTCGCGCTGCAGCTCGACCGCGAAGTGCGCCGTCATCTCATTGCGGCGACCACGCGCGAGCTGCTCGTGCTTGCCGAGCGCCGGCGTGATGTGCTGATGGCCGCCCGCGGCGGCGATCTTTTCGGGCGGCGGCAGGGTCCCGACGCGGATCAGAGAAGACTGCTGGACACTGCGCGAGAGCGCGCGCGGGAACTGCGCTCGCGATTGCGCGCATTGCGCGAGGGTCAGGCTCTTCCATTTTCCTTCGACACGCACTTCGCGGACATCGGCGCGGGCGGCTTCGACGTCGTGTTGGGCAACCCACCTTGGGTGCGTCCGCATAACGTGGGGAGCGCCATGCGCGACGCGCTGCGTTCGCGCTACAGCGTGCTGCGCGATGCTGCGTGGCGGCGCGGTGCCGCGCTCGCGGGCGCCAAATCCGGCTTCGCCGGGCAAGCCGATCTCGCCGCCGCCTTCCTGGAACGTTCGCTCGAGCTTGGGGGCGACGGGTGCACTGTCGCCCTCCTGGTGCCGTCGAAGCTGTGGCGCTCGCTGGCAGGCGGCGGCATCCGGCGGCACCTGCTGGAACGAGCTGCACTGCGCGTCGTCGAGGATTGGGGGGACGCGCGGGCAATGTTCGCGGCCGCGGTATATCCGTCGCTCGTGATCGCGCAGCGCGGACGCTCGCCTAACGAAGTTCGGGCCGTCGTGCATCGCCGCGATCTCGCCGTGCGCTGGAGCATTCCAATCAAGGAACTCTCCTACGACGATACCGCCGGGAGTCCCTGGCTCCTGCTCCCTCCCGATGCCGGCGCGGCGTTCCGGCGGCTCGAACGGAGCGGCGTGCCGCTGGCGTTGTGCGGGCTTGGCCGCATCACGTTAGGCGTCAAGACAGGATGCAATGCCGCATTCCTGATTGCGGACGCTGCGCCGGACCTCGAGGCATCGCTGCTGCGGCCGGTGTTGCGTGGAGAAGATGTCGCCGCGTGGCGCCACGAGGAGACGGCCTTGCAACTGCTCTGGACGCACGACCGAGACGGCCGGGCGCGCAGTGACCTGCCGCCACGCGCGCTGCGCCACCTCACGCGGTACCGCTACCTGCTCGAACGCCGCAGCGATCTGCGCGCCGAGAAGTGGTGGTCGCTCTTCCGAACGGAGGCTGCACGTAACGATGCACCGCGCGTGGTGTGGGCCGATCTCACCAGGACGCCGCGGGCATGCGTACTCGCGGCCGGCGACCGGACGATTCCGCTCAACACGTGCTACGTGGTGCGCTGCCGAGACGAGCGGGATGCCGTTACGCTTGCGGCGCTGCTCAACTCACCGCTGGCCGCAGCCTGGCTAGGTGCACTCGCCGAGCCGGCACGTGGCGGCTATCGGCGTCTCCTGGCCTGGACGATGGCTCTCTTGCCGGTCCCCGATGACTGGGCGCGCGCGCGAGATACGCTCGGCTCGTTAGGCGAGCTGGCGTTGCGCGGCCGGCTCGTGGCGGCTGCAGATCTCCTGGAGGCCGCGTGCCACGCCTATCGCATCCGCTTGTCCACTGTCGCGCCCCTGTGCGACTGGCTGCACCCGCCGAACTTGGGTCAGGTTACGTGACAATCAGAGCAACCTGTGGCCACGACTGGCCGGCATTCGGGAAGACATCTCGCAATCCGACTCCGGCGAGCGCAGCGTCAGTCCGCGCTCGCTTTGCCGCGGCAATGCTGGGCGACACAGGTGCAGGTGACGGCGAGAGCGAAGGAGACGCAGAGCGGCACCCCTCACCGGCACGCATCGGGGACGTGACGCTCAAGCCACATCAGGCAGCCGCGGCCGCCGAGCTGGCAGTCATCCTGCGAAAACACGGCGGCGCCCTGCTGGCGGATGAAGTGGGACTCGGAAAGACTTTTACAGCGCTGGCGGTCGCCAGCCGATTCGCGCGAACGGCCGTCGTCGCCCCCGCAGCGCTGCGTGCGATGTGGCAGGCTGCCTTCGAGCGTACAAGCGTCGCAGGCTCTTACACAACTGCGGAGTCGCTGAGTCGCTCGGCGCCGACTCCCCCGGCGAGCGATCTCGTGATCGTCGACGAAGCGCACTGGTTCAGGAATCCGGATACGCGGCGCTACCGCGAGCTGGCGCTCTGGTGTAGACGGAGCACAGTTCTGCTGCTGTCCGCGACACCGCTGCACAACCGTGCGCGCGACTTGCACGCGGTGCTGGCTCTTTTTCTAGGACCGAGTGCTCGCTGGAAAACGCCTAACGAAATCGCGACTCTGATCGTGCGACGCGATGCACTGAACCCTCTCGTCGGCTCGCTGCCGCGCGTGCGCCCTACGCGCTGGCGGCGGCTGGGAGTCCGGCGGAATGTTCTGGCAGCCCTCCAGGTTATCGCGACCCCGATAGCGCCGCGCGGCGGCGGCGTGGCTCCCGCACTCCTGCGGTTGCTGCTCCTCCGGCGGTTGGCCTCCAGCCACGCTGCGCTGCGCGCGACGTTGCGGCGCCTGCTGGCCCGCGGGCTGGCGCTGCTCGCCGCAGTACGCGCCGGCCGGGATCCGGCAGGACACGAGCTGGATGCCTGGCTCATCGGCGATGATGCGATGCAGCTCGCGTTCGCCGAACTGGTAGTCGGAGCGGCCGCCGGCCCTAACGAGCGCGCATCGCCTGAGCGGATCGAACGGCACCTAAGCGGCATCCGCAACGCGCTCGCCGTCCTGCAACGAGAGCGCGACGCCGATGCTGACAGAGCTGCCGCGCTCCGGGACATAATGCGCGCGCATGGCGGGGCGCGCATTGTAGCGTTCTCTCAATTCGACCAGACTGTGCGCGCGTTGACGCACGCCCTGCGGGATTCCCCCGGCGTTGCGTCAATCAGCGGCCGCGGGGCGCGCATCGCCTCGGGACCGGTAAGCCGCGCGGATGTCCTGCTACAGTTCGACGCGACGGCTGTACAGAGCCGCGCGACGCCGGACGCGATGCTTCTTCGCCTGCTCCTAACGACAGACCTCTTGAGCGAGGGCGTCAACCTGCACAGCGCCTCGGTCATAGTGCACCTGGATCTCCCGTGGAGCCCCGCGCGGCTGGAGCAGCGCGTCGGGCGCGTGGCGCGACTGGGCTCACCGCATACCACCGTTCACGTGTACGGCTTCGCCCCGCCGCGGCCGATCGAAGCGGACCTGCGCGGCATCGTTAGGCTCCGTGCCAAGGCTCGCGCTGCCGCCGTTCGGCTCGGGCATCCGTCGCTCCTCCGATTGGAGCCGCTGCTCGGCGCCGGCCGCAGCGTCCGCCACGTGAGCGACGTCCCCGCGCGCGACGCTCTGCGCACGATCATGCGGGCCTGGCGCAGTACAGCGCCACTTCCCCGCGCCACAGGTGAGCGGCAACCCGTCGCTGCATGCCTGAGCGTGCGCGCACAGCCGCGCCCTCTGCTGCTCGCCCTGCTGCTCCGAGCCGGCGACCGGCGGCTGCTCGCGGCCACCGGGAGCGGCGCGTTAGGCGACCATCCGCGGGTCGTGTTGCGCGTTACGCGGCGTCTGGCGCGCGCCAGCGTTGCGCCGTACGATGCCGCTGCCGTTCGCCGCTGCACGGCGCGCGTCGAGCGCTGGCTCGAGCGGCAGCGAGCAGCTGCCATCGCGTCGACTGAATCCGGGGCCCCCGGGACCGTGGCGCGCCGCTGCCTGATACAGGCGACCCACGCAGCAACTCGGGTGCTTCGGAGCGAACGACCGCACGGTCTCCAGTTGCTGGCACAAGTCCGTGCAGCTGTCGCGCAGGCGCGCACCGCTGGAGAGCACGCTACGGTCGACGCCGCGTGCTTTGGGTTGCTCCAAACATTGCCGCATGAGCCTGCAATGGACTGGCTCGCCAGAGCCGCGCAAAGCCTATCCAATGCCGTAGGCCAGCAGGCAAGCGGACTCATGACGTCCGCCGATCTGGCCGATCTGTCCGTCGAAACCGGCAACGGCCAACAGGAGTGGTCCTTGGTTGCACTTCTCGTCGGCCTGTAGAGGACTCGGCAGTTGCGGTATCTTTTCGATGCCGATGCCGTCGACTCCGCCAGTACGCTTCACCGTTCTGTTCGACCTGGACGGAACACTGATCAATAAAGTCGAGCTGATCCTATCCTCGGCGCGTTTTGCCTTCGCCGACCGCGATGGCCCGCGGCCAACCGACGGCCAATGGGCCAGCGGTTTAGGGACTCCCTTGGTGACGCAGTTCCGCGAGTGGGCGCGCGACGAGGGAGAAGTGACGCGGCTCGTCGCACGTTACCGTGAACATCAACTCGCGCATCACGACATCCTAACGACCCCCTATGAGGGGATGCGCCAGGCGCTCGAGAGCTTGAAGGAGGCCGGCCACACGATCGGTGTTGTCACCAGCAAGACCAACGCGTTGTCGCGCCGCGGGCTGGCGCACACCAACATGGTGCACTGCATCGACTGCATTGTTGGGTGCGACGACACTACCAAGCACAAGCCGGATCCAGAGCCCGTGCTCGTGGCTCTCGCGAGGCTGGGGGGAGACGCTTCGCGGGCAGTATTCGTCGGTGATTCGCCTTTTGACATCGCTGCCGGAAACGCAGCCGGCGTGTGCACCGTAGGCGCCTTGTGGGGCCCATTTCCGCGGAGCGAGCTGGAGCGAGCGGGAGCGCAACGATACGCTGCGCTCCCCTGCGACCTTCCGGCCCTCATCGCTGAGTTGGCCGACTCTCCGGGAACTGGCGCCACGCTGGTCGCTTAGCACCGGAGTTCTCAAACCTTCTGGCCGAATCCGGTATCTCATCCGCTGAGCATTCGGGAACCGGCCGCACGGATGACGGTGGCACTTCTGGAACGGAACGACGTTTCGCACGACGAACTCGGTTCCGCTGCAGACGTCGCGCTCGCGGCGTCCGGCGATCGTTTCGCGTTCGAGCGAGTGTACAGATCGCACGTCGGCAGGGTGTTCTCCGTTTGCGTTCGGATGACCGGTGACCGGAGACTCGCGGAGGAGTTGACGCAGGACGTTTTCGTGAGGGCGTGGTCGAAGCTGGGGCTGTACCGCGGGGAGAGCGCGTTCTCTACATGGCTGCATCGGCTGGCAGTGAACGTGATACTCAACGCGAGGAAGACCGAGGGACGCGAGCGTGGGCGGTTCGGCAGCGGCGTGGACGAGATCGACGAAGTGACTGTTGCGCCGCATGCGCCTCAGGCGAGCAGCATGGTGTGGCCCTCGGGAGCGGGGGGGGCGGGGGGGGCGACGGCTATCGATCTCGAGGCAGCTATCGCGCAACTTCCGCCTGGGGCGAGGCGGGTCTTTATCCTCCACGACGTTGAAGGATATAAACATGAAGAGATCGCGCAGATGTTCGGGATTACGGCAGGGGGGAGCAAAGCTCAATTGCATCGTGCGCGTATGCTCTTGAGGGAGGCTTTGGAGCGATGACGCGAGCCACCATGGATTGTCAACAGTTTGACGCGGCGTTAGGCGATTATCTCGAGGACGACATCGCTTTGCCGCTGCGCGCTGCCTTCGAAGGGCACGCGGCGACATGCGCGCGGTGCGGCGCCCTGGTGAAGGAGGTGCGCGGCGTAGTACAGCGGGCCGCCGCGCTTCCGACGCTGCTGCCTCCGCGGGACCTGTGGCCGGGAATAGCGGCGCGGCTGGATGCTCCGGTTGTGCCGCTTTCGGCGGCGCCTAACGCGAGACGGTTGCGGACATGGGCCGCGCTCGCGGCGGCAGCTGCTATACTCATCGCCGTGACGTCGGTTGTCACGCGGCAGGTGATCTCGTCGAACGGAGCGGCTGTGACTCGGACGCTCGGGCCGGCCATGAGCACCGCAGCCGGCGGTCCGGGATCAGGGGTGGCACAGCGGACAGACGATTCGTTAGGCGCGCAGCGTGAAGCCATTCCGGCTCCGCTGGTGAGCAATCCGGGTGCCCCCCCGCGCGAGCGGGTGAGCGCCGCGACGACCTATGGCCGGGAGATAGCGCGCCTGGAGATTCTTATGCGTGAACGTCGCGCTCAACTCGATCCGAAGACCGCTGCCGTCATCGAACACAGCATGCGGCTGATCGACAGCGCGATCGTGGAGGCGCGTGCGGCTCTGGCGCGAGATCCGGCGAGCCGCTTCCTGATCGGCCAGGTCGATCAAACGTTACAGAAGAAGTTGGAGCTTATGCGCACGGTTGCCCTGCTCCCGGCGCGCGCCTAACGGACTTGCAATGTTCCGACCGCAGCCCATTTCCTCGTCATTGTTAACATTGCTGCTCGCGGCTCCGCTCGCGGCGCAGAGCACGGAGCGCCGGATCGAGCGCGCCGTGGAGCGCGTCGCCGAGCAAGCCGCACGCATCGCGGAGCGTGTGAGTGAGCAGGTCATGAAACAGGTGGAGCAGTGGGAGGCTCACGCTCATCCGAGGCAGGACCAGGATCTCGTTGCGCGGCTGGATACGACGATCAATTTTTCGCCTAACGGGACGATTGATCTTTCGACGGTTTCTGGTGACATCTCCGTGACCGGCTGGTCGCGCAACGAAGCGAAGATCCGGGCCTACAGCGAGCGTGGGCGACTGCGCTTCGCGTTATCCTCATCGCGGATTTCTATAGAAGCGGAATCGCGGCGCGGGCGCATGGGCGAGACACGTTACGAATTGAGCGTGCCGCAAGGAGTGCGCGTGATTCTGCAATCGACCAGCGGTGACGTCTCTGCCCACAATGTGAACGGGCCGGTCGACGCGCGGACTACGAGCGGGGATATCGAGGTGCGGGGGGCGAGCGGGCACGTGGAGCTGTCAACCACTTCCGGTGACATCGAAGCTTCGCGCTTACGCGGTGAGGTGGATGTCGAAGCTGTGAGCGGCGAGGTACAATTGGACGACGTGGAAGGGAACATCCGCTTCGAGACCGTGAGCAGCGATATCGTATTGCGGAACGTGCGCTCGCGCGACGCGGTAGCGTCGACGGTGAGTGGCGAGATCCTCTTCGAAGGGATTATCGCGCGCGACGGGCGTTACGAGTTCCGGTCGCACTCCGGAAACGTGACGCTGCGCGTGCCGGCAGCGACGAGCGCGCGCTTCGAAGTAGAGACGTACAGCGGCGAGCTGGACTCGGATTTCCCGATCACGTTACTGCCGGGCGAGCGTAGCCGGGCGCGGCCGCGCCGGTTCTCTTTCAGTCTGGCGGGCGGCGACGCCCGCGTCATAGCCGAAACCTTCAGCGGTGACATCATCCTCGAGCGCGCGGGGAGCGCGCGTTAGGCGAGCAACCATGTTCATTGCAATCAGCCCGGTGCGGCGCGGCATCCTCGTTATCGCGGCCGCTGTGACCTCCGCTATGCCGGCGACGGCGCAGCGCAGAGACAGCGATTTCTCCTGGGAGGGGGCCATTGCGTCGGGGCGGCGGCTTTACGTGCGCAATCTGAACGGCGCGATAAGAGTCGATCGCGCGTCCGGCGACAAGGCTGAAGTGACCGCCATCAAGAAGTGGAAACGCGGCGATCCGAACGAGGTGAAAATCGAGGTGCGCAAGGTGGGGAGCGGCGGCCAGGACGTGCTCATCTGTGCGCTATGGACCGATCGCACTGAATGTGACGAGGACGGCTACGAGATGCATAACGAGAGATCGTGGTGGCGTGAGCATGACAGCCGTAACGACGTCTCCGTGTCGTTTACAGTCAGACTTCCGGCGGGAGTCAAGCTCGTCACCAGCACTGTGAATGGCGCCCTCGATATCGCCGGAGCGACCTCCACTGTGGAAGCGTCTACAGTAAACGGTGGCATCCACGCCGCGTCCACCGGCGGGCCTGTGATGGCGTCGACAGTCAACGGCAGCATCGAAGTGCGCATGCGCGAGCTGGGCTCGGAGAGTCTCGAGTATTCCACAGTTAACGGCTCTATAACTGTCTACGTACCGGACGCTATCAATGCCGAGTTGGACATGCGTACTGTGAACGGCCGAGTGAGCTCGGATTTTCCGCTCACGCTGACCGGCCGCATCAACCCGCGCAGGTTGCGCGCGACGCTGGGCAAGGGGGGCCCGCGACTCGAGTTCAGCACAGTCAACGGGTCGGTCGAGCTAAGGAAGAACTGACGAGGCCGTGGACGAGGTCATGGTGACCACGTTTCGGCATAGCGAGCGTTAAGCAAGTGCGTCCGCTCCAAGCGGAAGAAAAAATGCTTCCGCGCGCGCGCTTGACACTTATGGTGAGATCTCGTGTGGTCGCAGCCCGGCAGGAGCTTCTGAGCGACATATCCGTTAGACGCCGGTACTCAATCAGCTCCTGATGTCCTCGTAAATCCGCTCAATCCCGCGCGCCAAGTTGACATCGTACTCCGTGATCCCGCCCGCGTCGTGCGTACTCAAGGCACAGAGCACCTTGGTATATCGGATGTCGATGTCCGGATGATGATTCATGTTCTCCGCGAGGTCGGCGACGCGATTCACAAACGCAATCCCCTGCGGAAACGAGCGGAAGTTGTAGCTCTTGACGAGCGTGTCGTTTTTACGGGCCCAGCCCGTTAGGCTTCCAAGCTCGCGCTGGATGGCAATATCTGAGAGACGTTCGCGTGGCATGCTTCAGCGGTGGTTGTCGTGCTAGCTGAGAATAATGCGTTCCAGCGATCTGCTCTAGCGCAAACCAACCTGACCCGCGGCGGCGCGGACAAGCGCCGGAGCGTCGTAGCCGCGGCCGCCTTTGAACGTCAGCTCGACGTTATAGATGTCGGCGGGTGATGCGATTGGATTGCCGCGCACGACCACCAGGTCGGCGAGCTTCCCCGGTTCGACGCTCCCGTACTGGGCGTATTCGCCGAGGACTTTCGCGCCGTTGGCAGTGAGCACCTGAATCGCCTCCTCGGGACGGAAGCCGGCCTCGACCAGGATCTCATAGTTGCGGAGGTTACCCACGCCCGGGAGGGAGCCGTTCCCCCAGGGGTCGACGCCCGCGGCGAGGAGGCCGCCGGCGCGGTGAAACTTGAGATCGAACGCCAGCATCTTGCGGAAGAGCGCGAGCGGGACCGCGAAAGAGCGGCCGCTGCCTAACGCGGCAAGCTCCGCTGCGACCTCCGCTCGCGTGTCCGGGGCGAGCAGGGCCATTGCGCGCGGGTCTCCCGAGGCGGGGGCGCGCTCGCGGACAAACAGCTCGTACACCGACAGAGTGGAAGTCACAGCCACGTTACGGGCCAGCAGGTCGCGGATCGTGGAGTCCACGGCGGGCCCGTCCACGGGTACCTGCACCTGATAGCGCATGTTCTCGGCGGGGCAAACGTCCGGCTGCTTGCCGGGGATGTAGTCACTGTTCGTGATGAAGCCGTGCTCCAGATTGTCGATGCCTAACGCAGCCGCCTCGCGAAAAGTCACCGAACAGAGATGGCCCGTGACTTTCATGCCGCGCCGATGCGCCTCTTCGATCGCAGCGCCAAGCACAGCCCGCGTGACCGAGCCCTGGAACTTGAGCCACGTGGCGCCTTCCTCTCCCCAGTACGCGACAACTCGGCGCGCCTCATCGCTCGTGCGCACGGCGCGATTGAGACCCTCGGGCCCGGCGCTTCCGTTGAGATACGGACCCGTGATATGCATGCGCGGTCCGGGGATTTCGCCGCGATCGATTGCGCGCTTGAGATTGATCTCGTTGTACGGGAACATGCTTCCCGCGGTGCGGATCGCCGTAACGCCGTAGCCTAACCAGATGCGCGGCGCAGAGTATGACATCTGCGTGGTGCGCGAGGTGCTCCGGAAGTATGTATGCTCGTGCAGGCCCACGACGCCCGGGATCACGGTGCGGCCTCTCAGATCGAGCGTGGTCGCCCCCGGAGGTATCGTTAGGCTGCCCGCGGGACCTATCGCCGCCACGCGCTCGCCGCGGATAAGCACGGTGTAGTCGTCCTTGGCCGCTCCCCCCGTCCCGTCAACCAGGCGCACGTGTGTCAGCGCGACGACTCCGCTATCGATGCGCACGAACCTGCGAGTCTCCTCAGAGAGAGCGCTTCCCCTTCCATCCTGTGCCGCAAGCGGGACTGCAATGGCCAACATGGCGCCGAAGGCTATCAGCCGCACGGAAAACTCCTTGGTGAACGGACGTCATATGTGTTCATCGCGCGCCCGCACGCTAGTCGCAACTCCTGTTTTCGACACCGTTGTGGAGGGGCTGCGGCTTGTCGATCCGCCCCTGCGGAGGCGCAACGCCCAGTTGTCTTGTATTTTCGGTATTTGTTCGGTATACATAGGGACGGGGCTCATTCGATGAAGCTCACAACTATCGGCACGCATGCCGACCTCGTCTATTTCGACGACGAAGCTCACACAGTGCTTAACTCCCCGGCGGCAACGGGGATGTCGTTCTGGTCGATCAATCCGTATGTCGGTTGCGCCTTCGCTTGCAGCTACTGCTACGCGCCGTACGCGCACCGTTACGCCGTGCAGCGAACGCTGGACGGCGAGCCGGGTGCGGAGATACGCCGGTTGCTGGAGGAGTTGGAGCCGGATGTCGCTTTTTCGCGGCGGATTATGGTCAAGCGCAACGCCGCCGCAGTTCTGCGTCGCGAGGTCGCTCAGGGGCGTGTCAAGCGTGCCGCGCTGGAGAGCGGTGAGGCAGTCGCGTTAGGCACGGCTACCGACCCGTATCAGCCGGCCGAGCGGCGCTTCCGGGTCACGCGATCGATCCTGGAAGTGCTGGCAACGTTGCGCTCGATCGACCTCTCTATTACGACCAAGAGCCCGCTCGTGGCACGCGATGCGGATGTGTTGCGAGACATGGCTCGGCGATCGAGCGTTTCTGTGCACATGTCGCTCATCACTGTGGACCGCGCGCTTGCGCGGCGTCTGGAGCCACGGGCTCCGACGCCGGAGTCGCGACTCCGCGCCATCCGGTGCCTGCGCGACTCAGGCGTGGACGTGGGAGTCAACGTAATGCCGGTGCTCCCCGGCATAACCGACACGCCGCAGGGTATGGAAGCGCTGGTGCAGGCAGTCGCGGAAGCCGGGGCGCAGCGCGTGTATGCAGGGGCACTGCGCCTGAGGCGGACGGCTCGCGCCCGCTACCTTCCGGTCGTGGCCCGCGAGTTTCCGGAGCTGAGCGCTCGTTATGCGGCGTCGTACTCGGACTCTTTTAACGTGAGTGAGCGCTACAGGGCCGGGTTGCGGCGGCGCGTCGCCGAGCTGTGCGAGCACGCGGGGATTCAGTACGGTGCGCGTGACGAGAACAAGCGCGCGGGCTCTCTCATGCCCGAGCAGCGGAATCTGTTCGACTAGCGGCTGTTACTGGACGACCTTGCCTTGGCGGATGGGAAACCGGTCCGTTCGATGTCCCTGGCTTGGCCTGCCGTCCGCGCACGTGCTCGCACCTGTCGCAGCCTGCGGTGTCGCTTGACGCCGCCGTCACGCCGAGCGTACTCTCGGCGGCAGGGCGGCCGAAGACCGCGTTCGTCCGACCTCCGATGCAGGGAATCGATGACGTATCAGCACGCTCGGCGCGTATCCTCGGCGCATGCGCGAGCCCAACACCACGCCGAGGAGAGATGCGCAGTGCACATGGCCACCGCCACTAAACGCTGGACACTGGAGGAGCTGCACAGCCTCCCCGACGACGGCAACAAATACGAGCTTATAAACGGCGAGCTGCTAGTGACGCCGCCGCCAACCGACGAGCACGAGACGATAATCGCGCGACTGTCGCGTATCTTAGACCCCTACGTGGCGAAGCACGGGCTGGGACTTGTTTACCGTCCCCGGTCCGTGGTTCGCACCGAGGGTTCCGAGGTCGAGCCTGACCTGATGGTGCGGCAACCACAGGGGCACCGTAAGGCGAAGTGGGAGAGCGCTCCTATTCCGTCGCTCGTCGTCGAGGTTCTGTCTCCCTACAC
>JBQTJS010000050.1:0-68035 GCA_052386875.1 Gemmatimonadaceae bacterium | reverse complement strand
TTCCCGGCCAGTTCGTCCAGCACGTCCGCTTCGCCTGCGCGCTCGAAGGCGAGCGTTACCAGCGCGTCGATCGCCAGTAGTTCGAGCGCGTGTTCCCGTGCCGCGAAGTCGCCGCGCTCGACGAGCTGCGCCAGGCCCTTCTCTGCCGCGCCAAGCAGCTCGCTCCCGGATACCGCGGCGATCCGGCCGGGGTGCTCGGCGTCCACGAGGTGCGCCATGCGAACGGCCAGCTCGGGAGGAGCAACCTCCGGCTGTATCCTTGTCAAGCGCCCTGCCGCAGCAGGCTGCGCACAGTGGCGCCTAACGCGGAATATGCCTTGGGCAGCGCGGCTGCATCGGGCAGCCCCGCTTGCGCCATGTGCGGCTTGCCGCCGCCGCGGCCTCCGGCCGCCGCGGCCAAGTCCTTGATCACGAGATCGGCTCGCACGCCGCGCGAACGCGCATCGTCGGAGACGATCACAAGCAACGACGTCTTGCCGTCGTCAAAGGTGGCGCCTAACGCCGCGACACCGCTCGCCAGCTCCTCGCGCAGGGCGTCGCCTAACGTTTGAAGGGCGCGGAGATCGCTGGCCGCTACGGTCGCCGCGACCAAAACCATGCCGTCTGCGCGCTGCGCCCCATCCAGCAACTTCCTGACGAGGTCGCCCCGCGCCGCCCCCGCGCCCCCGCGCAGTGCGTCGTCCAGCCGGCGCTCCAGCGCGCGACGCTCATCCAGGAGCCCCTGCACTCGCTTCACAACGCTCTCCGGTGACGCTTTCACCAACTCGCTGACAGCGCCGAGAGTACGCTCGCGCTCGCGGCCAAACCCGTAGGCCGCCATACCGGTGAGCCCCTCGATCCGGCGCACCCCCGCAGCCACTCCGGTCTCGCTCACGATGCGAAAGAGCGCGATCTCGCTCGTGTTGCGCACATGCGTGCCGCCGCACAGCTCCACGGAGATCCCGGGAACCGTCACGACACGCACGATGTCGCCGTACTTCTCACCAAAAAGCGCCATCGCTCCGGCTGCCACGGCCTCGCGATACGGTCGTTCGCTGGTTTCCACAGGCAATGCCTGCCAGATGCCGCGATTCACTTCCTCTTCGATCGCCGCGAGCAGCGCGGGCTTGAGCGGTCCATGGTGCGTGAAGTCGAAGCGCAGACGATCCGGGGCGACGAGCGATCCCGCCTGGTGCACGTGCTCGCCTAACGTGCGCCGCAACGCGGCGTGCAGCAGATGCGTGGCCGTGTGATTGCGCTCAGTGTCCCGGCGCCTGTCGCTGGGCACGCGCGCGCGAACGCGCGAAAACGTGAGCGTGCCGCTGAGCCTGCCGACCGCAGCGATACGGCCCTCCACCTTGCGCACATCGTCGACGTCCACGCGCCAACCCTCACCCACAATCTCACCGCGATCCGATATCTGGCCTCCCGACTCTGCGTAAAACGGCGTCTCGCGCAACAGGACGGCCACGCGACCGTCAGGGAGCCGCCTAACGGCGGCTACCTGCGTCTCGATATCGACCGTCTGGTACCCTCTGAACGCAGTCTCCGGCAACGTTGCCGGCGCGAGCGACGCCGCGCTCCCGCGCGGTTCCTCCGCTTCCCAGCCTTGCGCCAGCTCGTCAGCAGCGATGGTGACCTTGCGCGAGCGCCTGTCTTCCTGCGACTGTGCGCGCTGAGCGGCGAGTGCAGCCTCGAAGGCCGGGAGGTCCACCAGGTAGCCGCGCTCCCTTCCCATCAATTCAGTCAAGTCGATGGGAAAGCCGAAAGTATCGTAGAGACGAAACGCATCTGCACCGCTGATCGTGCCGCGATGCGTTTGAGAACCTTGCGTGCTATGCGCGGGCGCAACCTCGTCGAAGCGGCGCATCCCCTCGTCGATCGTGGCGAAAAAGCGCTCCTCTTCGGCTCGTGTGGTCTCCAGAATGTGAGCCCTGCGTTGCAGCAGCTCCGGATAAACTTCCTGCATCGAGTCGACAACCGCCTCGACAGCATGCGCGAGAGTAGGCTGGCGCCTGCCTAACAGCCAGGCGTGACGCACAGCGCGGCGCAGGATCCGGCGCAACACGTAACCGCGCCCCTCATTCGAAGGGAATACTCCGTCCGCCAGCAGGAACGCCACCGCGCGGGCGTGATCCGCCAGCACACGGAATGATGCCGGGTCGACGCGCAACGTCGACGCGCGGCGTCCCGTGGACGCGGCGGCACTCGCGCTCCCTATCTGCTCGACAACATACGGCTGCGACGTCTCGCGGCCGCGATAAGCGATGCCAACGACGCTCTCTATACGATCGATGACGGGAGCGAAGAGATCCGTGTGGAAGTTGCTCGTGACGCCTTGTACTACCGCCGCGATCCGCTCGAGCCCCGCTCCGGTGTCGACAGACGGCTTCGGAAGCGGCACCAGCGTGCCGTCCCCCTGCCGGTCGAACTGCATGAACACGAGGTTCCATATCTCGAGAAAGCGGCCGGCCTCCGCCCCTTCCACGAATGCGTCGAGCGAGAAATCGCGACGATCCAGCTGCGTCCATTCGGCGTTCGCGTTAGGCGGGAACGTCCAGTCCTTGGCGAGGTGCGCGAGATCCACGTAGATCTCCGAGCAGGGACCGCACGGCCCGGTATCCGCCATCTGCCAAAAATTGTCCTTTTCGCCCAGCCCGTAGATCCGCGAATCCGCCAGCCCCGCGACATCGCGCCAGAGGGCGCGCGCCTCGGCGTCTTCCCGAAAGACGCTCACACGCACATGCTCCCCGGGGATCCCCAAGTCCTGCGTGACAAACTCCCAGCCGAACGCGATCGCGTCGCGCTTGAAGTAGTCGCCGAACGAGAAGTTGCCTAACATCTCGAAGAAGGTGTGATGCCGCGCCGTGTGGCCCACCTGCTCGAGATCGTTGTGCTTCCCGCCGGCTCGCACGCACTTTTGCGACGTGACAGCGCGGCGTCCCGCAACGCTCGGCTCGAGACCGAGGAACACCTTCTTGAACTGAACCATCCCCGCGTTAGTAAAAAGCAACGTCGGGTCATCCACGGGGACGAGCGAGGAACTCGCCAGGACGGCGTGCCCCCGCCGCGCGAAGAACTCCAAAAACGCCGACCGTAACTCGGATGCGCGCATGGCAGGGAAATATAGGGCTCCCCTCCCGGCGGCTATGGTGCCTCGCTATCACCCTCCGTCGTTGCGCGCATTGCGACGCGGATCACGCTGGGCGAGAACCCTCGCCGCGCTAGAAACGCGTAAAGCCGCTGACGGTCGCGCTCAGGGTCACCTCGCGGCGGATGCGTACGCCGCCATTTCCGCACGACGGAAAGGGCGGCGCGTCCGTCGTCGATTGGCGGATCGTCAGTACCTTGCGACAAGGCCCGTTCGGCATGCGCTCCCGATACGCCGCGTCGCCGCAGCTCTTGCCGCAGCCTCTGCTTCGCCCATCCACGTGTCGCTGCACGATCATGAACGAACTGCTCGGCGAAGCGGGCGTCGTCGACGTAGCCGCGCTCCGTGAGTGTGCGGATCGCCCACTGCACGTCTTCTGGAAGAGGAGCATCCGGACGCCGCCGCTGCAATGCGCGGGTAAGCTCGGACGTGCTTCGCCCCCGCAGCGCCAGCAGCCGTAACGCGCGATCCAAAACCGCTGTCCGCCGGTCGTGCACTCGTAAGGCATCCAGCACGCCCTCCGCCAGTGTACTGCCCACGCGAAGCTTCAGCTCGGCGATGCACTCGGCAGTTACCGTGGCAACGGGTCCGTCGCCGACGCTGACTACAAACCTGCCGCGACGTTTTGGATGTTCCGCTATGGAACTTACTGTGTGCGCTGTGTCGTCAGGCATGGCAGCGAAAAGCCGGAGTGAGGCCCCCTGAGCAAGGTGGGCTTTCCGGGACCCAACCTACCTCAGAGAACAACCCTCCGGCTCCAAACGACACGCCGGTCGAGAATTCGCGACCGCTACTCGTCAGGTCCCTCCGCTTCGGCAGTCACAGCGGCGGTGCGTATGCCAAGCACCTGCTTGACTTTGTCCTCGAGTTCCGTGGTGAGGGTTGGGTTGTCGCGCAGGAACAACTTCGCGTTCTCGCGTCCCTGCCCAATCCTCTGGCCACCATAGCTATACCAGGCCCCTGATTTCTCGATAATGCCGCTCTCGGAGCCGATGTCGACCAGCAGCCCGACATGGCTGATCCCCTCGGCGTACATGATGTCGAATTCGGCCTGCTTGAACGGCGGGGCAACTTTGTTCTTCACCACTTTTACGCGCACCTGGGACCCAATGACTTCCTCTTTCTCTTTGACGGGTCCGATGCGCCGGATATCGAGCCGGAGTGACGCGTAAAACTTGAGCGCCTTTCCCCCTGTGGTCGTTTCCGGGTTGCCGAACATGACACCGATCTTTTCACGCAGCTGGTTGATGAAAACCACCGCGGTGCGTGAGCGTGCGATGGCACCGGTAAGCTTGCGCAGAGCCTGACTCATTAGGCGCGCCTGCAAACCGACGTGAGCATCGCCCATGTCACCTTCGATCTCAGCGCGCGGAACGAGAGCAGCGACCGAATCGATAACGATGACGTCGACAGCTCCTGACCTAACGAGGATCTCACAGATCTCCAGCGCCTGCTCGCCGGTGTCAGGCTGCGACACAAGCAGGTTCTCGATATCGACGCCTAACTTCTTGGCGTACTCGACGTCCAGTGCGTGCTCGGCGTCGATGAACGCGGCCACGCCGCCGGCACGCTGCGCGTTGGCGACGACATGGAGGCACAACGTAGTCTTGCCGCTCGATTCCGGACCGAAAACCTCTGTAACACGGCCGCGCGGAATACCGCCGATGCCGATCGCCGCATCGAGATTGATCGCGCCGGTGGATATAGACTCCACACGCACACGGCCCGATTCGGCACCCATGCGCATTATCGAACCCTTGCCGTGGTTCTTCTCGATCTGCGCGATCGCCAGGGTGAGGGCCTTCTTGCGATCGTCAGTGACGGATAGTGTGCCCATCGATCCTCTATGCGCTAAGGGTGTGTGCTCCGGGCACGGCCCAAATCTACGGGCGTGCAATGAGCGGTACGATATCCCGAACAAACGCCGAAATCAATCACTAGGACTGACCGGGGATAGAGAAAGCGTTGGCGACGTGCCTTACCCGGGCGCGACCGTCCGCCAGCAACACGCCGATGACGTCGAAACGGTAGTCCTCTCCCGGCCGTCCATGACGTCCTATCCAGACCGTAGCCGAGCGTCGCAACTCGCGCTGTTTCCGCCAGTTCACTGCCTCGACAGGATCGCCGAAGTGTGCTCCGTGACGAGCTTTGACCTCGACGAACGCCACGAGCCCGTCACGCTCCGCAATCAGGTCGATGTCGCGCCTTCCCGCGCGATAACGCCGCTGCAGGACGCGCCAGCCGGTGTGGCGGAGCCAGCGCTCGGCTACGCGCTCGCCAAGCGCACCGAAGCGTAAGCGTTCTCGTGACACAGGGGCGACGATAGGGGCGAGCGGGGCTATCTGCGTGATCCTTCCGTTGCGGGTTTGGTCTCGATATTGCCTGCCGTCCGGCTGTAGTTTGGCAGCGGCTGGACACATACCCCGCACCTCGGAGCACTGCGATGCGCAACCTAACGAGTATTCGACGTCTCCTGCTTTGTGCTGCTGCGCCGCTCGGCGTTGCGTGCACGGGAACTGCCAAGGACGAAGCATCGGCCGACACGCCGGCCGCGGCGCCGGCGGCGAACACACTGTACGATCGGCTCGGCGGGCGCGCTGCCATCGTGCAGGTGGTGGATTCGTTTGTAGCTCGTGTGGCAGCCGATTCGCGGATCAACAGCTTCTTCGGCGCCGCAGCGGCCGACCCCGCGCGCATGGGCGACTTCAAGAACAAGCTCGTCGATCAGATCTGCCAGGCCACAGGCGGACCGTGCACGTACACGGGGAAGGACATGAAGTCCGCGCATGCCGGTATGAATATCACGGATGCGCATTTCGACGCCCTCGTCGAAGACCTCGTCGCGACGCTCAACGCGTTCAACGTCGCCAAGGCGGACCAGGATCAGTTGTTAGGGTTGCTCGGGCCGATGCGGACCGACATCGTGACCAAGATGTAGCTCACGGGCGTCAGTGAGGCGAACCTCCGGAGCCTAACGCCGGTTACGGCCGTTAGGCTCGCGGGCCGCACAGCCGATCCAGCTCCTCGAGCCCGACCAGGATGTCGCGGGCCTTGGCTCCCCGTTGCGGTCCAATGACTCCCGCCGCCTCGAGCTGGTCCATGATGCGCGCGGCCCGGCCGTAACCCACGCCGAGTCGGCGCTGCAGCAGGGATGTCGACCCTTGTTGATGCTGGATCACAACTTCCGCAGCTTCGCGGAAGAGAGAGTCACGTTCGGCGGCGTCAGCTTCCTGCGGCTCATCATCGGCGGCCGCGAGGGCGGCTTCGTGCGCGCGCACGCTTTCCAGGATATCCGACTCCGCTGCGTGCTCGGCCGCGCCGAGGCGCGTGCGGCGGGCCTCGCGGCGCGCGGAATACCAGTTCGTTAGGCGCTCGGTTTCGTCGCTCGAGATGAACGCTCCCTGGATCCGCTGCGGCTCGGACTTCCCCGGCGGAATGAACAGCATGTCACCGTTGCCTAACAACGCCTCGGCGCCTATCCCGTCGATGATCGTCCGGCTATCCACCTGCGACGCCACCCGAAATGCGATGCGGCTCGGGAAGTTGGCCTTGATGAGACCCGTGATCACGTTCACGCTCGGACGCTGCGTGGCCAAGATCAGATGTACCCCGATCGCTCGGGCTTTCTGGGCGAGCATCGCCAGCGGATGCTCCACCTCGCCCTGCACTGTCATCATCAAGTCGGCCAGCTCGTCGATGATCACGACAATGTACGGCAGCACACCGCCGCGATACATGCGATCCTCGAAGGCAACGTCGCCGCGCTTCGGTGTGAGCAACGCTGCGCCATCGTTGACCCGCTTGTTGAAGTCCTGAATGTTGCGCGCGCCGTTCGCAGCGAATAACTCGTACCGCTCGTTCATCTCCAGTACGGCCCACTTGAGCACGGAGGCGGAATCGCGATAGTCCGTCACGACCTTGTGCCGCAGGTGCGGCAACACGTTGTACACGGTCAGCTCGACCATTTTGGGGTCGATCATGAGCAGGCGCAGCGTCTTCGGCGTGTGGCGATAGATGAGACTCGTCACGACTGTATTGATGCAGACAGACTTCCCCGAGCCCGTCGCTCCCGCTATGAGCAGATGCGGCATCTTCGCCAGATCGGCCACGACGGACCGCCCCTCGAGATCCTTGCCTAACGCGATGGGGAGCGATCCGCGCAGGGCCTGAAACTCGCGCGACTCCAGGACCTCTCTAAACGCAACTATCTCCGCCTGCGGATTGGGCACCTCTACTCCGACGGCCCCGCGTCCCGGGATAGGCGCGACAACACGTATGCTCTGCGCTCGCATGGCCAGCGCCAGGTCGTTCGCGAGATTCGCGAACTGCCGGACCTTGACCCCCGCTGCCGGCTCGATCTCGTACTGCGTCACCACAGGCCCGGTAGTGCGCCCCACAAGCTCTCCATCGACACGGAATGTGCGCAGAGCATCCATCAGCTTGTCGCCCATCGCATCCAACTGCGCCTTGCCTATATCCGCATGCTTGGCAGGTTGCGGAGTCAGAAGTTCCGGCGGCGGCAACGCGTCGTCGCGTAGTTCGGCTTCGCTCAGTGACGCCGCCGAGGCAGCTACGCTCGCCTTTTCAGCTTCGAGCCCGGCCCCGGGACGGACTGAACTCTTCGTCGGCTTACGATCCACGCGCGCCGCCGCGCCATTCGCTGACAGTGCGCCAACTACTGTCCCTGTGGCGCCCAGCGCCGGCATCTCTTCGGGCTTCGCTTCAAGCGATTCAGCGAGAGTGGCGCGTTCGCCCGCTGGAGGCGTCGCGCGAGCGCGGCCGGGACCGATCACGGCGCGGACCGGATTCCAGGCCAGCGTCGCTGCCATTAGCGCCGACACTCCCAGGAGAACGACGATCCACGCCCCGGCCGTGCCTAACGCCCTGGCTAGGTAAAAAGCCGCGAAATTCCCCCACAGTCCGCCCACAGGATCGTCGCTACGCAGTGCGCCGCGCGCCAGCGCGATGATAACCGGCGTAAGGATCGCGCAGCCGGCTGCGAAGATCATCCACGACTTCTCGGCGGTGTCCCGCAAGCGACCCAGCAGGTGCAGACCATACAGCGCCGGCACCAGCGCGAAGATCGCCGCCCCCGGCAGCCCGAGGAGGGCGACCAAGCCCGCCTTGAGGCAGGCGCCAACCGGGCCGAATAGCCCGCCGGCGCTGCGGCAACTCCCGGCGACAGGGAGCGACTGGAATGCCAGCGATCCGCCAATGAAGATGGCGACGAGCAACCACGCGATGCCGGTCAGCTCTCTCCGCAGCGCCTGGCGCACGCCTAACGCTCCCGCTCGGGACCCACCTTCGTAATCTGGCGGTCCGCGTACACGGGGAGAATGGGGACGCTGTCCACTGCGGCGCAGACCTCCAGGTCGCGCGCGAAGCCGGCATCGGCCAGGGCGCGGCCGTGCTCGGAATCGCGCAGCAGCCGGGGGACATCCGCACCGTAACGCCGGTCCAGCAGGGCAGCGACGCGGGCCGCGTCGTTCAGCTCAATAGCCGTTAGGCGCTGCCTGACTCCGCGCACGAAACGCCCCGCACACGCCGCATCCTCCAGCGAGAACTTGCGATCGCGACCCGCACACACTATCGCGATGTCTGTCGCCGCGCGCGCTGCCGCCCGTAACGCCGATCTCACAGTCGTGTAGTTCACATACGAGCCGATGAAGACATCACGCGCCCCTTGAATGCTCATCAGCGCGCGCGTCCCGTTGGACGTTGACAGGATGATCGATTTCCCTTCGACAGCATCTGCCGAGAACTCCCCCGGGGAGTTGCCAAGATCGAAGCCGGGGATCGGCAACATGCGCCGTTCGCCGGCGAGCTTCGCGTCGCCCCGCTCGAACGACCGCGCCAGTGTAATCGCCTCTTCAGCAGAGTCGCAGGGGACCACGGCGCGCGCGCCATTGGCGAGAGCCACTGTGATCGTGGTCGACGCGCGCAGTACGTCCAGCACGACCACGACGCGGCCCTGCGTCTCGGCGGGCGCTAGCTCTGCGCCGCCGAAGTAGACATCCAATCGCACGCTACGCCTGCTCTTTGAACAGACCCGGCTCCCGCTCGAGAAACCTCGTGTCCACGTCTCCCGCAATGAACTTGGGATGCTGCATCACACGCGCAAGGAATCCTGCGGTCGTCATGACGCCTTCGATGATAAAGCTCTCCAGCGACATCTGCATGCGCCGGATAGCTTCGTCTCGCGTGCGACCCTGGCAGATCAGCTTCGCCAACAGGGAATCGTAATACGGCGGCACCGTGTAGCCGGCGTACACGTGAGTGTCGAGCCTAACGCCCGGCCCGCCGGGCGGATGAAACGTCTCGATGCGGCCGGGCGACGGCTGAAACCCGCGCGCAGGATCTTCGGCATTGATGCGGCACTCGATGACGTGTCCGCGCAGCTGCGGGAGCTTGTCCACCGAGAGCTTCTCCCCCTGTGCCACGCGGATCTGCTCCTTCACGAGGTCCACGCCGGTAAGCATCTCCGTCACAGGATGCTCGACCTGGATTCGCGTGTTCATCTCCATGAAGTAGTAGGAGCCGTCTTCATCCAGCAGCATCTCGATCGTCCCGGCACCGACATACTCGATCGCCTTGGCGCCGCGGATTGCCGCCTCGCCCATCTGCTCGCGGAGCTTGACAGTTACGGCAGGACTGGGGGCCTCCTCGATTAGCTTCTGATGCCTTCGCTGAATCGAACAGTCGCGCTCACCGAGGTGGATCACATTGCCATGCTGGTCTCCCATGATCTGGAACTCGATGTGGCGCGGACGTCGCAGAAACCTCTCTAGGTAGACGTCCCCGTTGCCGAAAGCAGATAGAGCTTCGGATCGCGCCAGCTGAAACGCGCGGGCAAACTCCTCGCCGTTCTGCGCGACGCGCATCCCTTTACCACCCCCTCCGGCTGCGGCTTTGATGATCACCGGGAAGCCGATCTCCTCCGCGCTTGTCAGCGCCGTGTCTGGGTCGTCCACAGGTCCCGGCGTCCCCGGCACTACCGGCACGCCTACGTCGCCCATCGTCTTGCGTGCCGCCGCCTTGTCTCCCATGACCCGGATCTGAGCTGCCGTGGGGCCGATGAACGTGATATTCGAGGCAGCGCACGTTTCGGCGAATTCCGCGTTCTCGGCGAGGAAGCCGTAGCCGGGATGAATGGCGTCCGCTCCGGTGATCTCCGCGGCCGCAATGATGCGCGGAATCCGTAAGTACGAATCGCGCGCCGCCGGGCCGCCGATGCACACGTCGTCGTCGGCGAAACGGACGTGCAGTGATTCCCTATCCGCCTCGGAATACACCGCGACGGTCTGCAGCCCCAACTCGCGGCAGGCGCGGATTACCCGAAGCGCGATCTCACCGCGATTCGCTACGAGGACCTTGCGGAACATTCTGTGCGCGCAGCGAGTCGCCGTTAGGCGCCGTCCTCACTACGTTGGAATCCATCCCACGTCGTATCGCTCGAGCCGGACACACCTTGCGTGCGCAGCGCAAACTCGTTGGGGTTCGTCGCATAGAACAACGCGTTCTCGTACGAAACGATGCCCTTCGAGTACCATGACATGAGCGATTGATCGAAGCTTTGCATCCCGTATTGCACCGTCCCCTCTTTGATGAGATCCGGGATGTTCAGCGTCTTGGTCATGTCGCGGATCTGCTCACGCACCGCCGCGGTGTTTATGAGCACCTCGCACGCCGGCACACGACCGGGCCGGTCGCTGCGCGGGACGAGTCGCTGTGAAATTACAGCCGCGAGCGCGCTCGAAAGTGCGTAGCGTACTTCGCCTTGTTGGTGCGGAGGATAGAACGATAAGACGCGGTTGATCGTCTGCGTGGCATCGGTCGTGTGCAACGTCGAGAACACGAGGTGCCCCGTGTCCGCGGCCTTGAGCGCCGTGTCCAGCGTGTCGAGATCGCGGATTTCGCCGATAAGCACAACATCGGGGTCCTGCCGCAGCACACGCCGTAGTGCCTGCCCAAAGCTCCCAGTATCTGTGCCGATCTCGCGTTGGTTGATGTGGCACTTCATGTCACGGTGCAAGAACTCGATCGGATCCTCGATGGTGATGATATTCGCAAAACGGCGCTCGTTCATATGATGGATCATGGAGGCCAGAGACGTCGACTTCCCCGATCCTGTAATCCCGGTCACGAGCACGAGCCCGCGCGGCAACAGCGCGATGTCCTCTGCCACGGGCGGCAGATTCAGCTCACGTAGCGACTTCGCCTGGTGCGGAATAGTACGGACGGCGAAGGCGATCGTCCCGCGCTGCTGATATGCGTTTACGCGGAAGCGGCCGATCCCGGGGACACCGGTGGCGAAGTCAGACTCGCGAAACTCGGTGAATTCCTTCACCTGCTTCGGCGTCATCAGCTCTTTGGCGAGTGTGCTCACGTCCTCCGGCCTTAGCGCCGGTAACGGCAGGGGGGAGAGATCGCCGTTGATCCGCAGTGTCGGGGGCCGGCCAACCTTGAGGTGCAGGTCGGACGCGTTCAGCTGCACCATCTGCTGCAGGATGGACTTGAAGTTGAAAGGGGCGCGATGTGCCCCTGCGGCTGCCGAAGGGGCGGGAGGGGGGCCGGTGTCCACCGGCACAGCTGGATTAGCCATTGGGATCGATGCGGAAGAGGACCTGTCCGTACTCCACGGGTTGGGCGTCCTCGACGAGGATCTCCCGTATCACGCCGGTGAATTCGGACTCGATCTCATTCAGGATTTTCATAGCCTCGATGATACAGAGGACCTGCCCCTTGCTGACGCGTTGACCCGCCGTGACGTAAGGCTTTGCCCCCGGTTCAGGCTGGGCGTAATAGGTCCCCACCATGGGAGATTTGACCTCGAGCAGGTTGGCCTTTGGCTCCTCGACGCGGGAGGGGGTGCTTTGAGCCCCGCCGTTCCCAGCCTCCCCCCCCCCGAGGGCCGGCATCGCCTCCGTAGGGGTCGCTCGCGAAGCGGCACCTGGAGCCGGTTGGGCGACGACTGCGGGGACGGGGAGCGTCGCCTGCACGGCAACCGGACGCTGCTGAGGAGTCTTGGAGATGCGGATCTTCATCCCCTTGTCGGTGGAGATCTCCACCGAGTCAACGGAGGAGCCGTCCAGCATCTCGATAAGCTTCTTGACGTAGCGTAGGTCGATCATCTGCTCGTTAGGGCCGCCACTCCGTGGCGTTATTCCAGCTCGATCAACGCGCGCGGGAAATCGGTGAGCAACTCCGCGCCGCCGTCCTTCAGCCAGACGTTGTCCTCGATCCTCACTCCCCCCCACCCGGGGATGTAGGCTCCGGGTTCTATCGTCACCACTGCATTCTCGGGGAGCACCTGCTCCGCGATCCGCGAGAGGCGCGGCCCTTCGTGAATTTCGAGACCGATCCCGTGCCCAAGCCCGTGTCCGAATGCATCGGCCAAACCGTATTTCTCCAGCACCGACCGCGCGACGGCGTCGGCGTCTTTACCGGTCATGCCGGCACGCACATTCGCTCGTGCCGTTTCGTTCGCCTCGAGTACCGCGCCGTGCACCTCGCGTTGGCGGGCGTCGGCGCGGCCCACGACAACCGTGCGTGTTACGTCGCTGCAGTAACCGCCCACAATCGCCCCAAAATCCAAAAGAAGGAAGTCACCGGGCGCAATGGGACGCGACCCCGCGTGCGCGTGCGGCAAGGCTGTGCGCGGTCCCGAAGCGACGATGGTGGGGAACGGATAGGATTCGCTCCCTGAGTCGCGCAGCGCGTGTTCCAGCACTCCGGCCACTTGCAGCTCGGTCATCGCCGGACGCACCTCGTCCAAGGTGCGCGCCAGCGCGGCGGCCGCAACACCGGCCGCCTTGCGGATGAACTCTACTTCTGCCGGGTCTTTCTGCTCGCGTAACAGCTCGACTGCATTGGGTAGCGGCCGCCAGGTCCAGGCAGCTCCGTCGCTCAGCAGGCGTTCGAAGTCACGGTGCGTAAGGTGCGCGGACTCGAACCCGATGGCGTGTACGCCGGCCGCCCCCTCGAGAGCCTCCCATAACCCGCGCCATAACGACGTCGTCGCGACGACGATGTTTGCCCGCCCGGCCACTTCCTCGGCGGCCTGCCCGGCGTAGCGGAAGTCAGTGAAGAACCAGTGCTCGGACGCGGTAACCAGAAGCATGGCGCTGGTCCCGGAGAATCCCGTCAGATAGCGCACGTTAGGCATGCTCGTTACCAGCATGCCGTCGAGATCCTCCTCACGCACGCGCTCGAGGAGCGCGCGAGTGCGCGAAGCAAAAGCGTTAGGCACGCGCGGCGCGCAGCCGATCCACCAATCCGCGCAACGCCAGCTCGTAACCGAGCACGCCGAGGCCCGCAATCACTGCCACGGCGCCGGCAGCCAGCACGCTGCGCCGCCTTTCGGGCTCCCTCGCGTAGACGTTCGAGATGTGCACTTCGACATAGGGTAGTCCAATTGCACCGAACGCGTCGCGTATCGCGAGACTCGTGTGCGAGTACGCACCTGCATTGATGATCGCGCCGGCCGCCTTCCCCTTCAGCTGCTGAATGGCGTTAACCAACTCCCCTTCGCCGTTCTGCTGCGTGAACACGACGGTAACGCCAAGCTCCAGCGCGACGTCGCGCAAGCGCGCTTCCAGCTCGGGCAGCGTTGTCGTGCCGTAGATCTGCGGTTCGCGCGAGCCGAGGAGATTGAGATTGGGGCCGTTCAGAACGGCTATGTTCACTTTTTCCTTAGTCCTTCGAGCCAGGCCGTGAATTGCAGCATGTCGGACCCGTCCCCGTCAAGGGGATCGGCCGTTGTGCTTTCACGTTCTGTGCTGAAGAACTCGTCGAACGAGGCTCCACGCCCCTTGAACACCTCGCGCAAAGACAGCTCGGCGTCGGCTGCACGCGACGGCCGGCCCGGGAGCGCCGTCACTGCGTTAGGCTCCACGAACGCGGCCGCCAGGACGCTCGCCGACCCCTCATCGGCGCTATTCTGGGCGCCCAGCAGCGCGCTGAGGCCGCCCTCGTCAGGCGCTCGCGCTTCATCCGTTGGAGGCGTCGCGCGCTCGTCAGTGCGTAGCGGCGCCCGACGCCTAGCGAGGACGCTCAAGAAGGCTCGCATCGACTGGCCCGCCGCATCCGCGCGTGGCATTCGCAGCGCTGGGGGAGGCTCCACTTCTTCAACGGGGACCGCCGCGTCGATCCCAGCCAGCGCAGGCTCCTCCCCGACCTCCAGAGCGTGCACACGCGCGCGGATGGAGCCGTCGTCCGGGCTGCGCGCTAAGAGTCGCTGGTAGACAGCGAGCGCTTCCTCGCGGAAGCCCTGCTGCAGGTACAACTCCGCCATCGTCTCGGTCACAAACGCCCCGCTCGGGACGTCGATGGCGGGCACGCCGTCGTCCGGTGTCCGCCCGATCAGCGCATCGACGTGCTGCGGCGTGACGACTGTTGCGTCGCCAGGCGCAACGAAAGCCGCATCGTCAGCAGCGATCGCCGCGCTCTCGTGCACGTCCCATCCAGCATACAGATCCTGCGATAACTCCTCCTCCATCGGCACCGGCGCTTCCGGAGCCGGCGCGGCGGCGCTGTTAGGCAGGACGTCGCGGAAGGCCGCGTCAAGGTCGACCGGCGCACCGGCGGTTTCGCTCGTTAGGGAATGGCCGGCGCTCTCCGCGGCCGCAAACCAGTCATCGCCGGGAGCCGGTCCGCGTGGCTCGGCCGCAGCCTCGTAGTCTGCTTCCCGTTCCGCCGCGGGCTCGGGTTCGAGCGTATCGGGGGCGCGCTGCGCCGGCTCTTGCTCGTAGTAGGCTGTCGGCGCCGGCTCTCGCTCGTCGTAGGCTGTCGGCATGGCTGACAGCGGCTCGACATCTTCGCCGTCGGCCACAGCTTCGAAGGCGCTCAGGTCCAGCGCTTCGAACGCTTGCGGCTGCGCCTCCGCGTCCGCCGCCAGTGGAACTGCAGGCTCGGAGGCGGCCGGCAAGCTCTCCGCGTAAAAGTAATCCGAAGCCGTGTCCGGCTGACCTGTTGCCAGTTCGGGCTGCCGAGGAGCAGCCCAATCGTCGACCGCGTCCGCGCGAGGCTGACCTGTTGCCAATTCGGGCTGCCGAGGAGCGGCCCAATCGTCGACCGCGTCCGCGGGAGCAGGAATCGCCGCCGGTTCGTTAGGCACCGTCTCGTCAGCGGTGTCGGCCGCCGGCTCAGCAGGCGTCAGCGCGTCGGCAGGCACGGCGCGCGCCACGTCAGGCAGCCACTCGTCAGCCGGAACCGCCGGCGCCTCGTCATGCGCCGCCTGGCCCACGTTAGGCGCTTCTGTGTCGGCGATCGGCTCCGCTAGCTCCGCCTCGGCCGCACCCGGTACCACTGCCGCTGCGCCCGATGCTGCGAGATCGTTGATCAAGGTCGCGATCTCGTCGTTGCGCGGATCGGCCTCCAACACCCGTTCGTACCACTGACGCGCCGTCAGCGGATCACCCTGGCGCCGCGCCATGTCGCCGAGCGATCGCAGCGCGATGAGGTTCTCCGGGTCTAGATCCAGCGCCGACTCGAAAGTGGCGCGAGCCTCCTCGACAACTCCGGCCTCGAGTAACGACTGCGCCAACACAATGTGACCGCTAACATGGCCCGGCTGCTGCGGCAGATGCGCGCGGCATAAGGCGACCGCCTGATCCAGGTCTCCCAGCTTGCGTAGCTCGTTCGCCAGCGGAGCGAAGTACCGTCGCGGATTCTCCTGGAACCTCTGTTGGAGTTCGTCCAACCTAGAAGACGTCGCCATACCAAGGCCTCACTAACAGAGCCGCTGGAGGCGGCCAAGGGCGTGAACTTTCTCCGAGCAGACGACCGAAGTCAATCAGAAGTGACACGTTCACTTGATTTTAGCTTCCGGCGACGCCTAGCTTTTTTTGGTCTCTCCAGACTCACAAATTACAACCCTTTCGCGCGAGGTCGCGCAGCGTGCTGCAGTCATTTCGGAGCGCCGCAAAATACATCTGGATCATCATAATTCTCGCCTTTATCGGCGGCTTCCTCCTATTCGATACCTCTGGCTTGATCGGGCGCGGCCCCGTGACGAATACGACCGTGGTAGCTACGGTCGAAGGGACCGACATACCATACCTGGCGTACGAAACGGCCGCGCAGAACGCCGTCCAGGCACAGGAACAGCGCATGGGGCGGAGCCTTTCGCTCGACGAGATCGAGCAGGTCCGCGACCAGACTTTCGAGCAGATGGTCACCGACATCCTGCTCCAGAAAGAGTACGCCAGGCGCGGTATTCAAGTGACCGAGTCCGATATCCAGCAGGCGGCGCAGATGTCTCCTCCGCCGGAACTGATGCAGAGCCCGGAGCTGCAGACGGAGGGCCGCTTCGATATCGAGAAGTATCGACGATTCCTCCGCAGCCCGGCTGCCCGCACGCAAGGACTGTTGATCCAGCTGGAGAACTATTATCGCGAGGCAATTCGGCGAGCCAAGCTGATGGACCAACTCGTCGCAGACGTCTACGTCTCCGACGAGCGGTTATGGAGCGCTTACCAGGACGCCAACGACACGGCGCGAGTGACGTACGTGCGGTTCGATCCTACTAGCGTGGCGGACTCCGCCGTGCGAGTCAGCGATGCCGAGCTGCGTGCCTACTACGATCGCAATAGAGCGGTTTTCGAACGGCCCGGGCGTGCGGTCGTGTCGGTCCTCGCCATCCCTCGCACGGTCACCGCCGCCGACAGCACGGCGATCCGTGCGCGCGTTGTGCGTCTGCGTGACGAGATCGTTTCCGGAGGCTCGTCGTTCGCCGACGTAGCGCGTCGTGAATCGGCCGACTCCGTGAGCGCCGCGCAGGGCGGCTCGTTAGGCATCGGCGGACGCAATCGATTCGCGGAGGAATTCGAAAAGGCCGCCTACGCATTACGCGTCGGCGAGATCTCGCAGCCCGTCCTCACGCAGTTCGGCTATCATCTGATCCGGCTCGATCAGCGCAAGGGTGACTCCATCACCCCGAGTCACATCCTACTGCGCATCCAACAGAGCGACTCGTCGGCGCTACGCACCGATCGCCGCGCCGATTCGCTGGCGCGCCTAGCGGCCGAGCAAAACGAGCCCGCACGTCTCGACTCGGCGGCTAAGGTACTTGGACTCGAAAAGGAGACGCTGACGGTCGTCGAGGGGCAGCCGCTCTTTGGATCCGGCGGTGCTCTTCCTGGCGTTGCGGCGTGGGCATTCGGCGGCGTCGAACCGGGCGAAACGAGTTCACTCCTCGACAGCGAGGGCGCCTACTACCTGGCGCGGCTCGATTCGCTGACCCCGAGCGGCACGGTGCCGTTCACGGAGGTACGGGATGAGATCCGCAGCGAACTCCTCATGCGGGCGAAGATTCAGGCACTGATCCCGCGCGCCGCCGAGTTCGCGTCGGCCGCGCTGAAGTCGTCCCTCGAAGGGGCAGCGCAAAGTGCCGGCTTGACGGTGGAAAAGTCGGATCCATTCACGCGTGGGGCATTCGCAGGGAGCCTCGGGCGGATAAATCGCGCGATAGGCGCCGCATTCGGCTTACCCGTTGGGGGGATCAGTGCTCCTGTCGCAACGGACGAAGCTGTCTTCGTCCTGCGGGTAGATCGTCGCGTGGAGGCCAGTCGAGCGGAGTTCGACAGCGTCAAATCGGAACGTCGTGAGCGTGCCCTGGCTGCTCTACGCGATCAGCGTGTGCGCGCCTTCTTCGACGCGCTGCGCAAGAATGCAGATGTCGAAGATAACCGAGCGGAGATCGCTGCGGCCGCCCGGCGGCAGACCAGCTAACTCATCAGCCGTTTAGGCTCCGGCTGCTCCTCTTTTTCGGAGCCGGCCGCAACCTGGTCGCTGCGCTGCTCGCCCGCGATTTGTGACTGATCGCGCGAGCTTTCCTTGATCGACTTGTCCATCCCTTCGAGGCCGCGTTTGAACTCTTTGATGCTGCGCCCCATCGATGCACCGATCTCGGGGAGTCGCTTGGCACCGAACAGCAGGAGCACAACGACCGCGATCAGCATCAGTTCCGGAAAACCGATATTACCGAAGTTCATACGCTCTCCTAGAAAAGCGACCGCGCGACGAGATATGCCAGGAGTACCCCGACTAGGCTCAAGAGTGACACGTCCATCGCGACGGGGCCGAGGGCAAACTTCAAGATAACCAGATCGACGTGCAATGGGCCGAACGAAGGGGTGACTCCGGTGGTGAGCAGCTCCTTGACGGCGCCGGCCGGGAAATAGCGCCGGGCCACGACGTTGAGCAGGCCGCCGACCATGAACCCGATGGCCAGGATCAGGGCGTAGAATCCAGGGCGGTGCCGGGCAATCGGCTTGGAAGCCATCGTTATGTTTTGCGCTCCAATACGTAGTGGATGGTATCCAGCAGCGCCGTCTTGACGTCCCCCTCCGGCAGGGCTGCGAGCGCCGCCTCTGCCTGCTGCGCGCGTTCTTCACTGCGCTGCTTAGCGTACTCCAACCCGCCGGCGTTGCGCACGACGTCGGCGACGCGGTTCACCAAATCATCGTGGGGTGCGGCGCTGCCGAATAGCTCTTCCACGAGCTTCCGGTCGGTCGGCGAGAGCGCGGGGAGCGCTGCGATCAACGGGAGGGTCACCTTGTGTTCGCGCAGATCCAGGCCGCTGGGCTTCCCTATCGTCTGCGACGACTCCGTATAATCAAGTAGATCATCCACGATCTGAAACGCCATGCCTAACGCGATGCCGAACTCGCGCAGCGCACTGCGGTACTGCGGCGCGCCGCTGAGCGCGCCGACCTCGCAGGCAGCGGCGAACAATGCCGCTGTCTTGGCCCGGATGAGCGCGTCGTAATCCCGCTCCGAGAAGGCCAGCGCGTCGAGAGCAGCCAACTGGCTGATCTCGCCTACGGTAAGCTCGTTCGACGCCCGTGCGAGCACTCCCAGCCGCTCCAGATCGCCGAGCCTAACGAGTTCCAGGAGGGCGCGCGAATACAGGAAGTCGCCCATGATGACCGAGACTTGGTGGCTGAACAGCGCGTTCACCGTCGGCATCCCGCGCCGCAGCACGCTGTGATCTACGGCGTCGTCGTGCACCAGCGTAGCCAAGTGGATCAACTCCACTACCGCCGCATAGGAAGCGGCGTTGCCGTCCGGCGCACCGTCCACTTCGCTGGCAAGCAGAAGCAACGTCGGCCGCATCATCTTGCCTCGCATCAGCATGAGATGATCGGCCACGTCGCGCACCAGCGGCGTGTCCTCCGCGACTATGCGCTGCATATGCTCCAGCACGCGATCGAGCGCGCCGGCAACAGGCGCCTGAATGTCGCGCAGCGCCGCCGCGCCGGCCGGCGACAAATGATTGCGAACGGTCACGTACCCTGGGGATCCAGCGATCGGATTCTCTCGGACACATCGCGGAAGTCCACGTCTACCGCGAAGACACGTTGATAATAACCCACTGCCTCACGATGCCGCTGCAGCCGCTCGCACGCGTACCCCGCCAAGTAGAGTGTCCCGATCAGCTCCCGGTCGTCAGCCCCGGTGGTCTCGACGGCGCGCGCGAGCAGCGTCGCCGCGACTTGATGCTGGTCCTTTTCTACGAAGCACTGGCCAAGCGCTTCGTAGGCACGCGTGCGGTGACCGTTGGATCGCAGTGCCTTCTGAAATTGCGAAATGGCGTCATCGATGAGACCCATCTCCTTGAACGCCACGCCCAGGTCGTAGTGGCTATCGAAGTCTTCCTCGTCAACGTTTGCAGCGACGCCTTCCTTGAAGCGGCGTAGCATGTCATCGAAGTCTGCTTTTTCGTCTCCGGTTGGCTTCGCGTCGTCCACGACCATGCGCGTCGAACGCAGCGGCTGCTCTGTCCGGAGCCATGCGCCGAGATCCACGAAATCGCCGTCGCCACGTTCTGCAAGGGCGGCCTCGCCATCGCCATCCTCCGTAGGGACGGGCGACACGGACGCGACCGGCGATTCGCTGAAGGCTGCTTCCGCGAACGCAGCATCCACTTCCGCACCGAGGACGTCTTCCCCGACGCCCGCCGAGGGCGGCTCCTCGACAGAGGGGGCCGCCGGCGGCGTTGCCGCGTCATCGGAGAGCAGCTGCAGCGCCTGCCACGCACGCTCCTCGTTAGGCTCCAGCTCGAGCACGCGGCCGTACACGGCCTCGGACTTCTCGTGCTCGCCGCCGCGGAAGAGCGCGTCCGCCAAAGCGACGTACGCGTCGACAAGGCGCGGACGGTCGCTACAACGCACCGCGTATTCGACGGCCTTCTGGTGGTGCCGCACCGACTCGGGGACGAGTCGTAGCATTTCAGCAACGATGTCCCACGCGGTGTCGAGGTCACCCCGCTCCTCCGCGGTCCGCATCGCCGCGTCCAGTTCCTCGAGTCCCTCATTCCGCTTGCCGATCTCGAGCAGCGCCTCGGCGTACCTGCGCCGCAGCCCTGCATTGCGAGGGGCAGCGGCCAGCTGCTCGCGCAGGGCCTCGACTCCCGCGCGCACGGCCTGCGCACGCGGCGGGGTCGCTCGAGCAGGCAGCGACTCGGCAACTTCTTGAGACGCCTGGGGCGCCGCTTCCGTATCCCGCGGCGCCGAGGTTTGCTCGTTAGGCGACTCTCCAGCGCCAGGCCCCCTCGCCGCCACGCCCTCCTGCGACACGCCGACAAGCTCCAGAGTCTCGGCCGACAAAGGCGGCAGCGGCGCAAAGCTAGGATCTGTTTCCATCGTGACGCCGCCGAACGTCGGATCTTTCGTCAGGAAATCCGGATCGATTTCCGCAGCCGGCTCCGATTCCCCAGCGGCGTCAGGCGCGCTCGACGGGGGAACCATCAGAGGTTCCACGTCGTGCAGGGCCGCGGCCGCGGCGAGATCCTCCCACTCGAGCGAAGTGACGGAAGACTCTACAGTCAGCAGCGATTCCTGATCATGCGCAGGAGATGCCTCCGCTCGTTCCGGCGGCACGGGTTGCGACTCCTCGACCGGCGCCGCGACCGGCTCAGTCACGGCGTCACCCGGGCCTGCAGCCGACTGAGCGATTGGAGACATGATCTCACCGTCGATGTCGACCGCCTCGGGAAGCTCCAGATCGAGGATCGCCGACTCGACAGTCTCTACGGCCTCGAAGTCGATCCCAGGCTCTATCGCTTCGACCTCACCCGTGAACTGGATCAGCGGAAGGTCGCTCGGCAGGGCGAGATCGTGCGGCCGTGGCTCGAGGCCCTCATCCGCCGCCGCGAGCTGCAATTGCCCGAATTCGCTCTCGGAGAGAGTGTTGTCGGCGAAAGAATCGGGGGCCGGGAACTCCGGAGTTACCTCGACATCAGCTACGGGAGCGACGTCGTCAGGCGTTAGGCTCCACTCCTCACCGGTCGGCGTGAATCTGTCGACGCTTTCGATCCCGGCCGCCCGCTCGTCCCGAGCTGCATCTTCCACGCGGCTGCGCGTAATCCCCGATAATGCCGGGCTGCCTTCGACAGACCCTGCATTGGGCGGCGCGACCCGCCCAGACTCGATCGTTCGCGAGCCTGAAGGCGTGCTGGGCGACTCATTCGCTCCGCCGAAATCGTCCAGGTCCAGGAAAACCAGATCATTGGATTTGACGCTGAGATACGCGCCGGATTGCTGCGGCTCTACGTCAGGATCGATCGCCTTCATGCGATCCAGCGTAGCCCGCGCCTCAGCCGTGCGCCCTTCCTCCTGCAGTTTTGCGTGCAGCACCTGCAGCTGCTCTATCGCCTCATCGCGTCGGTTGTCGCGCGCGAGGTGGTCCGCCAGCATCAGCCGCACATCGTCCTGATCGGGAGACAGATCGGCGAATTCCTTGAGTGCACGGAACGCTTCATCGCGCTTCCCCGCCTTTTCCATGCGGTCGGCGTACTCCAGGAAATTGCGCTTAGCGTCGCTCTTGAAACCCTTTACGGCGCTGATCCTGCCGAGCTTGTAGTAGATGACGCTGCGGCCGGGCGACTGGCGCAGGATCTTGTTACACAGGGCGATTGCGTTGTTGAGAAAGCCACGTTCGGCGTACAGGTCAACGGCTTTCTCGTAATAGGTGAGCGCATCGTGGGCGCCACTTTTGCGACTCAGGAGGTCGCCAACCTTGTTGTAGAGGGGGATGTCGGCATCGTCGATGTCGTGCCCCACACTCTCGAGGAGTTCGACATAGGCCTCGAGAGCCCGGTCCAGCTGCTTCTTCTGCTCTAGGTCGGCGGCCTTTTTTTTGAGCCTGGAAACTTGGGACATCGGCGCCCTGCGGACTGATTCGGCCGGCGTTCCGATGCCAGGTTAGGCACGGCTCGCGCGACTCACGTTGTTGCTTCGCGAACTCCCGGACGACCTCGGATCCACGTCGCGCGACAGCGGCGGTCGCCGTACCAGTACGGCAGCTCGCGCACGTCTTCGATTTCGAACAGCGCGAGGTCCGCGGAGAATCCCGGGGCGATCTGGCCGACCCGATCCGCGAGGCCTAACGCTGCCGCGCCGTTCACAGTAGCGGCGATGATCGCCTCCGCGACCGACATCCGCAGCTGACTCACGGCCAGCGTGAGGATCAGCGGGAAGTTGACCGTTGGCGAGGTGCCGGGATTGAAATCCGTCGCCAACGCGACGGCCGCTCCCTCCTCGATCAGCGCCCTCGCGGGCGCCTGGCGATCCTTGCCTAGAAACAGCATGGTCCCCGGTAGCAACGTGGCAACCGTCCCACATGCCGCGAGCGCCCGGATCCCATCGTGCGAGATTGCCGCAAGGTGATCGGCCGAAGTAGCGCCTAACTCCGCAGCCAGCTCCGCTCCACCCGACGGGTGCAGCTCGTCTGCGTGCAGTTTCAGGCCCAACTTCGCGTCGCGTGCGGCCGACAGGATCGACCGCGACTCGTCCACGGTGAAAACACCCGGCTCGCAGAACACGTCGACGAACCGCGCGAGGTCACCGGCCGCTACCCGCGGAATCATGTCAGTGACGAGCAAGCGCAGATAATCGGCACGTCCTGCCGGCGTCGCGCGCGCCTCGAGTGGGATCTCATGCGCACCGAGGAAAGTAGGAACGAGGCGGAGTGGAACTGAGTAAGCCAACCGGCGGATCACGTCGAGCATTTTCAGCTCATCGTCCAGCGTCAAACCGTACCCGGACTTGATCTCGACGGTGGTCGTTCCGTAGGCAGCGAGGCGCTGCAACCGAGGGACTGCGAGCGCGTAGAGATCGTCTCCGGTGCGGCCACGTAAGTCGCGTACTGATGCATGGATACCGCCGCCACTTCGAGCAATTTCCATGTAGTCAGCGCCCAGCGCGCGGAGTTCCTGCTCCTCGTGCCGCGGCCTGCCGAAGACTGCGTGCGTATGGGAGTCCACGAGGCCAGGGAGGAGCACGCAACCCCGGCAGTCGATCTGCTCTCCCCGATCGAAGCGCATCTCGATCTCAGCCCGCGGTCCGACTGCTACGATGCGCTCTCCCTCGACCGCGACAGCCCCTTGGGGGATAACAGCGCAGTCGGACATTTCGGTACCGCGGCGAGCTGCGGCCCGCCCGGCACACGTGACAACCTGTGAGGCGTTGGTGAAAAGCAGCATGGGCGGGGCGTGACTTAAGAGGCGGAGCGTTGTGGGCGCAAGGCCGGGGCGCCTAACGGTGGCCGCGTCGCGCCGGCAATGCGGTCACGTTTTCTCGCCGTTGGCGACTAAACCGCCATGACACCGGCGCGCCCGTGCGCCTCCAACCTGGATGATGAGGTGGTGAGTCGCTACGTCGCCGGTCAGCTGGAGCCCGCCGCGATGGAGGCGTTCGAGATCCACCTCCTTCATTGCCCGCTCTGCCAGGGAGCGGTTGGCAGGTTCGCGCTCGCACGGCCGCGGCGCAGCGGCCTCGCCACGAACGCGAGAGATGGGGATGCGCAGCCGCCGCAGGGGAACGGCAGCGCCCTGCCCTGCTAGGAGCCGGTCACGTTTGCCCGGCGACGGCGACTCTAGAACTGGAGTCATGTCCCTGAGGTTTCCATGCGGATTACGAAGATTCTGCGGCGCGCGCTCGTCGGGCTCGCGCCGTCGACCGGCGCCGTGGCACTCGTCCTTGCGTTAGGCACATCGGGCTCGGCGGTCGCGTGCGGCGGCGGTGATGACGGTCCCGCAAGCCCGAGGGAGACTGTCTGCTCGCGCGTCTCTCTCAGCAGCAACGGGCTGAGCATCCGCACCGACTGTAGCTCGATAAGCTCCACAATCTCGAACATCCAGTTCGACCAATTCGGCCGTCGTATAAGCTGGACTTTCGATATCCGCTGCACTACGGGGACTGAGCGCTATACGGGCCGGGTGACGAGCGTCACCTACAACAATCTCGGCCAGGCGCTCAGCGCCACCGTGGAGATCAACGGAACGACGTGCCGCGTGTGAGCGGGGGCTCCCCGAGGGATCCACACGAGCAAGCGCGGCGGTGGCGCCGGCCTGGCGCCGGCCTCGTTAGGTAGCGACCGTCTCGTGTGATCGCCGCGGCGGCGCTCGCGACGGCGCTCCGGCGGGATCGCGGCGGCTCTGGCGGGGACGCAGCGGCAGCAGCCGGGACTAACCGGATCTTCGCCGGAGCGGGTTAGCCGGCGGCGCGGCAGTCGCGCACCGCCCAACGCGCAGCTACGTTGGGTGGACACAAGCGACGAGGGACTATGAAGTCCGGCAACCGCGCGGCCCTCGTTAGGGAAAGTCTCGTCGAGTTTACACGGCCAACGCGGCGCTTCCGCTGGCTCTTCGTTGCGGTGCCGGCGCTGGCGGCGCTGCCAGCAACGTCGCGCGCGGACGCGCAGCTCGTGATCACCAGAAACCTCGTGCTGCCGACCGCGCCGGATTCCGCGAGCGGCCAGGGCTTCCTTCCGCGCGTCCGATTCTTCGGCGAGCTGCAGCGCGGCTTTGGGTCAGCGGGTGATGAGCATACGTGGGCGCTCAAGCTGGGCGGAATAGTGCATCTCTTTCACTTCAGCGAGCGAACGGCACTGATCGGCACGGCGGCCCACGAATTGACCGCCAATCCACATAACAGCATTGGCTTCAACCCTCGCGGGGCGTACTGGGAGGAGAATGTGCTCTTCGTGCGTCGTGCCACCGGTTTCGACTTGTATATCGGAGGGTTTCACCGCTGCCGTCACGAAGTGGACAACTACCGGCCGCCGGACGACAATGCTCCCACCGCCGGCTACGAGCCGACGGCCCGACTGGTGAGTCTGAGCGGACCCCAGGTCGGCGCGGCCTCACGAGAGTTCACGTTAGGCAGCGTCGCGTTAGCTCGCTGGTTCGTTCGCCTCGAGCGCTACTTGATAACGACAGACGGCCGAACGCCGCGCAATGTGGCGGCCCCGTACTGGAAGGATGCGCGCCACGGCCTTGCCCTCGGCGGCCGCGTCGCCCGCCGGCTTGCGCGCGAGCCTTTCTTGTACGCCCGCGCCTGGGCATCGCTTGTCCAGTTCGGCGGGCGGCAGGGCCGCGGCATCCACAATCACTGGCACTTGGAGTCGGGAGCACGGATCGTCGGCGACTCCGACGGGATGGACCTGTACGTTGCCGTCTCGCATAACTTCGACGACCTGACGCTGCCTATTCCGCGCGCAACGCAGTACGTAGGCATCGGTGTGCGCTTCACACCGCAGACTGTGTTCTAGACAGGCGGTGTGTCACAGCTCGGGGTCTGATGCGCCTAACGCATGGACGCCACGCTGGAATCAGCCGAGCCGGAGCCCCACGGCGGTGTTCCCCAGGTAGCCTTCAGCCGTCTTGCTGAGCCGCAGGAGGAGCTTGGATCCGCTCTCACGTGCCCGATAGATGCCGTCCATATCGTTGCGCGTATCGCGCATCCCCTTAGCGCGGTAAGGCGGCTGCGCGTGCACGAGATCGCTGATCATATCGTCGAAATACAGCTGCGAAGTGAACTCGTGCCCCTGCCGGCTCTGCGGCTGGACGCGAACCTTGAAGTGGATGTGCACCGTCCGCCCGGGGTACCATCCTGGATAGACAGTGAGGAATTCGCTGACGCCTGCCGCGTCGGTTTCCTGATAGCCGCGCAAGAACTTGCGGCCGCGGGTATCGAACAAGCCTTGAGTGTCGCGCACGGCGGAGTAGATGCCTAACGCATCGCACTGCCACACATCCACGACGGCGCCGCGCACAGGCGCGCACGCATTGCCGTCCACGCGACTCACAGCGATACGCAGCCTCAGCGGGAGCCCTGCGCTGGCGGCGTTGTTCGTTGGATCCAAACGGATATCGCTGCGTTTGAGTTGCTCGTCGACAAAGTAGGGGCCTTCTGTCTGGGCCGGAGTGACGACGCAGTCGAGACCTGACGCGGCGTCCGCCGGCTCTCCCGCTCGCGCGATCGCGCAGCTCGCGGCCGGCCATCCGACAAGCGCGGCGGCGCCGGCAGTACCCATGATCGACAGCGCCTCTCGGCGGCCGACGTCACGCCGCTGGAAAATCGCTGTGCTGGAGTCACGCATTAGTTGCTCCTGTCGCTTCGCCCGCGGATTCTACGCTACTCGGCTAATACTTGCCAATACTTTGTCGCTCACTAATAATAATCTGTACATATTACTACTTTCGGGACGCACAGAAGTCGCCTATGGAGTTACGGCACCTGCGCTATTTCGTTGCCGTCGCCGAGGAGTTGCACTTCGGGCGCGCAGCCGCACGGATCCACATCGCGCAGCCGGCGCTGAGCCAGCAGATCCAGCAGCTCGAACGCGAGCTGGGCGTTGTCCTGTTGGCCCGCAGCAAACGGCGCGTCGCTCTCACCGAGCCCGGACGAGCCTTCCTCGGCGAAGCTCGCCGAACGTTGGCTGCTGCTGAAACCGCGATGAACGCGGCGCGACAGGCCGCATTGGGCGAAATCGGCTCCTTGAGCGTCGGCTATGTCGATCTGGCCACGTGGCTGGTCTTCCCGGCGATCCTGCGCAAATACCGCGAGCGCTACCCAACTGTGCACGTAACGCTGACTCAGCTGCACCGCGAGCCTCAGCGCGACGCCCTGCTGCGCGGTGATCTCGACGTCGGATTCTTCAGTCTGCGCGAGCATGATCGAGGCCTAACGGGGGAACGCGTGGCGCTCGACCCACTCGTTGTCGCCCTCCCATCCGGACATTCCGCCGCCCGGCGTTCCAGGGTGCCGCTCGCGCTGCTGGCCGGCGAACCTTGGGTACTGTTCCCCAGTGACCTCAAGACGAGCTACGTGGATCTGGTGCTGGCGAGCTGCCGCGCGGCAGGGTTCGAGCCGCGTGTCGCCCAGGAGGCGAGCCAGCTGCAGACGCTGGCCGGCCTGGTGAGCGCGGGCGTGGGAGTGACGCTGCTCCCCAGCTCCGTCGCAGGCGCACCGCGGGCGGGTCTCGTAACGCGCCCGCTCAGCGGGCGCGCACCGAAGCTCCCGCTGCATCTGATCTGGCGCACAGGGGACCTCCCCCCGACAGCCGCGCAGTTTCTCGCTACAGCGCGAGCATTGACCCACAACGAGGCGCGCCATGGCATGGCGTCGCGCGCTTCACGAAATCTGCGGCGCGGCTAAGCGATCATGTCAAGCACGCGCGACCAGCGCAGCGGCGCTTCGGCTTCGCCGCGGCAGGCGTAGTAGCAGCGATTGCAGTCGATGGGCCGGTACGGCTTGAAAGCGCGCCAGGCAAAGTCTGTCGGAAAATCCGGGCAGCGCTTGACATTGCCGAGAGGATCGATGTGCAGCGTGCGGATCCCCGAGCGGCAGCGTTCAGTCATCTCGCCGCGCACATAACGCGGTATCTGCGCCAGATAATAGTCCGAATTGGAGATGACCCCCCGGCGCCGGCGCTTGAAGCGCAGCAGCTCGGCGACGATGCACTCCAGCTCTGCAAGATGCGCCTGTCCCAGGAGGTAATCGCGGTTTCCGTTCTTGAAGTCAGTGTAGAGGGAGAGGTTGACGCCGCAGCCTAACGACTCCGCACGCTGCACGATCGGCAGGATCTGGTCCAGGTTGTCACGCCGGATGACGGTATTGAACCGCACCGCGCCGAGCCGGGCGTCGCGCATCGCCGCTGCAGTCCGCAGGATCTTGGCCGCCAAGCCGGGGATTCCGCGCGCTGCGTCGTGGCGCTCGTCCAGATAGTCCAGCGAGAAGTTGAACTGATCCACGCCGGCATCCCACAGCGCTCGCGCTCTTGCCACAGTCATCGTCCCGCCGTGCGAGAGGAGTGTGATGTAGCAGAGCCGCACGTTCCGGCGCACGGCAGCGACTAACACTTCGAGATCGCGCCGCAGCGTCGGCTCGCCACCGGTGAACGTGGCGAACATCGGGCTGAAGTAGCGTGCCGCCGCCGCGAAGGACGCGATTTCATGGTCTCGCGTCTCGCCGGGCGTTTTCCAGTAGTCGCAGAAGCCGCAACGGGCGTTGCAGCGCAGCGTGACTTCGAAATGGACAGCCAGCGGCCGTCGCCTAACAGCTAGCCACGCGTACTTCGTGAGAAACAGCGGCAGGTGGTAGAGTTTGTAACGTGGAGAGAGCATAGCTGCGGCAACGTCATGGCGAGGGGTCAGGGCCGGCGTAGAGAGAGGAGTCAGCGAATGCTAGGCGGGGCTCCGGCCGGCGCCTTGCGGCTTCATCGGAATGATTATCCCGGCCTGCTCGGCGGTTTCGATCGCAATGTCGTAACCGGCATCGGCATGGCGTGCCACACCCAAACCGGGGTCGTTGGTGAGGACGCGCTCCAGCCTAACGCGCATCTCGGCGCTGCCGTCCGCGACGATGACCTGCCCCGCGTGCAGCGAGTTGCCCATCCCTACACCGCCGCCATGATGGAAGGAGACCCAGGAGGCGCCGCTGGCGACGTTGAGCATGGCGTTGAGCACCGCCCAGTCGGCGATCGCGTCGCTCCCGTCCAGCATCCCTTCCGTCTCGCGGAATGGCGACGCAACGCTCCCCGTATCCAGATGGTCCCGGCCGATGACAATCGGCGCTTCCAGGTCGCCGCGCGCCACCAGGTCGTTGAGGGCGACGCCGAAGCGCGCTCTCTCTCCCTGGCCTAACCAGCAGATGCGCGCCGGCAGTCCTTGAAATGTGATACGCTCGCGCGCCAGCGTGATCCAGCGGCGCAGATGGGCGTCGTTCGGGAACAGCTCCAGCACCAACTCATCGGTGCGATAGATGTCGTTAGGGTTCCCTGACAACGCCACCCAGCGGAATGGTCCCTTCCCCTCGCAGAACAGCGGCCGTATGTAGGCGGGGACGAACCCGGGGAAGTCGAAGGCATCGGCGACTCCCGCGTCGAAGGCGACGGTCCGCAAGTTATTGCCGTAGTCGAATGTGACGGCGCCACGCCGCTGCAGCTCCAGCATAGCGCGGACATGCGTCGCGGCCGCGGCTGTGGAACGCCGCACATACTCCCGCGGGTCGTGCTGCCGCAGAGCCGCAGCGTCCGCGAGCGACATGCCGTTCGGCACGTATCCGTTGAGCATGTCGTGCGCCGATGTCTGATCCGTCAATACAGCGGGAGTTACTTCTCGCCTAACGAGTTCGGGGATGACATCCGCGGCGTTGCCCACTACGGCGATCGAGAGCGCGCTATGCGCGGCCGTTGCTTCGCGTGCCCATCCCAACGCCTCGTCCAGATCGCGCGCCTTGCAATCCAGGTAGCGCGTATCCAGCCGCTTGTCTATACGTCTTTCATCTACCTCCACCGCCAACAGCACGGCTCCGGCCATCGTCGCGGCCAGCGGCTGTGCCCCGCCCATCCCGCCCAGTCCGGCCGTGACCACAAGACGACCCGCGAGGCTGCCGCCGAAATGCCGGCGCGCAACGGCGGCGAACGTTTCGTACGTCCCCTGCACGATCCCCTGCGACCCGATATAGATCCACGACCCGGCTGTCATCTGCCCGAACATCGTTAGGCCTTTGCGCTCCAGCTCACGAAAAACGTCCCAGGTCGCGAAGCGCCCCACAAGATTGGCGTTGGCTATGAGCACGCGCGGCGCGTACACGTGCGTCCGGAACACCGCCACCGGCTTGCCGCTTTGCACGATCAGCGTTTCGTCGTGCTCGAGCGAGCGCAGGCAGCGCACGATCGCGGCGAAGGCCTCCCAGGACCGCGCCGCCTTCCCCGTCCCGCCGTACACAACCAATTCGTCGGGACGCTCGGCGACCTCGGGATCGAGGTTGTTAATCAGCATGCGCAGAGCGGCCTCCTGCTGCCACCCCTTGCAGGAGATCGCGCTCCCTCGCGGAGCGCGCAGCGGACGCGCCGCGGCGTCCGGAGCAGCCTGCGAGGTGAGAGTCGCCGTCATGAGTGCCTCGTTAGGTAGGTGGCCATGGCGCAAGATCGGCGAAACGTGCCGCTCCGACTGCCGCCGCCAGTGCCTGCAGCTCGTTCGTGATCGCACGGTCCCGGTCGATAGGAGCGACGCACTCCCGCACGCGCACGTACGCTTCCTCCAACGCAGCGCTCGAGCGCAGCGGACGCCGGAATTCCAGCGCTTGCATGGCGCAGAGCAGCTCGAGAGCAAGCACATGCTTCACGTTATGCACGATCCGGCGCAGCTTGATGGCGCTCCCCATCGCCATGGGCACGAAATCCTCTTTGCCGCCGTCGGTCGGGATGGAGTCGACGCTGGCAGGATGCGCCAGCGTCTTGCACTCGCTCGCCAGCGCGGCGGCGCTCACTTGCAGCATCATGAGCCCCGAGTTCACGCCGGGCTCGCGCGCTAGAAAGGGAGGGAGATCTTCGTTGCTGTCGGGATTCACAAGACGATCGATGCGACGCTCGCTCATCACGGCAATATTCGTGAGAGCGATGGCGAGGAAGTCGAGGACCATGGCGACGGTTTGGCCGTGAAAGTTGCCCCCACTGAGAATCTCGCCGTCCTCCATCACCAGCGGATTGTCCGTCGCTGCGTTGAGCTCGCGTGTGATCGTCGCACGTGCGAACTGGAGCGCGTCGTACGCGGGGCCCAGCACCTGTGGCATACAGCGCAGCGCGTATGCGTCCTGTACGCGCGGGTCCCCTGTGCGGTGCGATTCGCGGATCGCGCTCCCCGCCATCAGTTCCCGTAGCAGGGCAGCCGAGCGCTGCTGCCCGATCTGGCCGCGCGCCGCGTGGATGCGGGCGTCAAATGCGGCGGGTGTTCCCCGCAGCGCGTCCAGGGTGGCGGCCCCTGCTACGTGCGCAGTCTGCCAAAGCGTGAGAGCGTCTGCCAGGAGCAGCGCCCCCACTCCAGTGTGAACTTGCGTCCCGTTCAGCAGGGCGAGCCCTTCCTTCGCGCCTAACGAGATGGGCTCCAGGCGACACGACTGCAGCCACTCGCTCGCGCTACGACGCTCGCCCTTGCGTATCAGGTCCCCCTCGCCCATCAGCGCGAGTGCCACGTGGGCCAGCGGCGCCAGATCGCCGCTCGCGCCAACGCTCCCCTGCTCCGGGATCGGCGGATACAGCCTCGCGTTCAGCAGCGCCAGCAATCGCTCGGCCAGCACCGGTCGCGGTCCCGAAAGACCCTTGGCGAGCACGTTCGCGCGCAAGAGCATCACAGCTCGCGCTTCATCCTCCGCGAGCAGTGGCCCGACCCCGACGGCGTGGCTACGCACAAGGTTCGTTTGTAATTCGTCCAGTCGTGCGCGCGGGATGGCTACGTCGGCAAGCTTGCCAAAGCCTGTGGTAACGCCGTACACGACGGCCCCGCTGTCGACAAGGCGTTCGACAACCTCCCTTACGCGCAACATCCGTTCGCGCGCTCGCTCGTGAAGCGAGACTGTGGCGCCTTGGCGGGCGACCGCGACGACGTGTTCCAGTGTCAGCGTTTCACCGTCCAGGACAATCGCAGTCGTCATGCGAGGAAAGTTGGGACCCCGCAGCACGACTTCAAGACAGACCGTGGATGACGGTACAGCTGTTTGGAGGTCCACCCATTGGTTGACAGGTTTAGCGCGCTTCGCGGAAGCGTGCCACAGCGAGGGGCAGGAGCTACCATCGTGGAGCTGAGCCGAAACTCGCGTGGCTCAGCACTCAGACTCTGCGTGTGATGGCCGAGCGAGTTCGCAAATCGGCTCGGAGCAGTTCCAATGTGGCTCTGACTTCCACTATTGTCGCGGTTCTCCCGTTATGCCGCGCGGGAGCGTATTGCGATTGTAATCGAACTTGATGTCGGGCTGCGCCTTGAGTTGGATGAAGAAGTTGAAGGCGAAGTTCCCGTTCGGCGACTTCGTGAAGGCGAAGACAGCGTCCCAATCGTGCAGCTCGCGCTGCAGCGAGACGATGTGGCTGGCGAAATCCTGCGCTACGAAGTCGTAGGTTGTCGACCATTGAGCGGCCCACTTATCAGTCACGTGGAAAGTGAGCGATCCTTGCATGTTCTCCTGCGCGGGGATGCGAAAGAATGTCCCTCCGATCGGCGGCTGCGTCAGAAACGGATCCGTCGGCTGCGCCGCACCGACCTCCAGCAAGCATTGGTTGTGGAGTATGGGGCTCGTAAGGCGGAACTGTTCGCAGCGCGAGCGAGGGTCGTAGTCCACCACAGTGCGTCCCGACACCGGCCGCTGGCGGTTCGACGAGTAGCGCAGGGATGCTGTCCACCCACGTCCCGGGGGGATAGCGCCGACAGGTGCCGCTCGGCTCACGCTGCCTGTAAACGGCTGATCGGCAGCAAAACGTGACTGTTGGTTGAATTGAGACTCCGAACTCGGTCCGCGTTCGCTCTGCGGCGGTACAGGCCGAACCGTGTCGATGCGGATGCCTAACAAGCGCGCCAGCCCCACAACGATGGGAGATCTGGCATCGAGCTGCACCGCTGCGCTGAGCCCGGTGCGGTACGGCTTGAAGACAGCCGTGTCGCTGACCGTCTCGCCCTGGAAGAGAGAGTAATCGAGGGCGAAGTCGAAGCCGGGAAGCAGGTCAGTGCTGGCAGACACGTTGAACGAGTTGGTCGTCAGTCCGGTGTTCCCCGTTGCGCTGGCGCGCTCGAAGTCCCACTCGAGCGGTGAGAAGCGCAGCGACAGCAGCTTGAGTTTGCGCGCATTAATACCCGTCAAGTCGCCCGTATCGGCGCGCGAGCGCAGCTTGGCCTCGAACACAGTCGACACGCCCAGAGAAACCGCGTTCTGAGGGAGTGAGCCGAGGTAGCCCTTGCGCGACCTGCCTAACGCCTCGAGGTACTCGTCGCTGACGTCGGCGCGCGGTGAGTAGCGATAGCTCGACTGCAGCTGCACCTGATGCCGGATCCCCTCGATCGGCCCGAACCCGCCGAAGCGGCGATAAACAGTGGGCGCTGCCGAAAGTCCGTATGAAAGACGCTTGTTCTGCCGCACGAACTTCCCGCCCGTACGTTCCGTGCGCACGAAGAATCCGCCGGCGTCGACATTGGCAATGTTCACCGCAGGAGACAGGTTCCAAGTCCCCTGAAGGAACGTCGGCAGCGCGAACGACGTCTCGAAGTCGACGCTGGTCATGAAGGTGCGCGCGAAGACGCGCGTATCGATGACCTCGCCCGAGCCGATGTCATAGATCTCGCGGCGCGACGGAAAGTCGCTCAGCTGATCCTGGATACGGAACCTGTTCTGCAGCTGGAAGCCGAAGATCTCGAGCGGCGTCGAGAAATCCAGACTGCTCGAACGCTGACTGCGATCCAGCGGCACCGAATCGATCCCGCCGCCGGGCTTCTGTATGAAACGGAACGCAAAGTCGCTCGGCGTATCGAGGTGCAGCCCCTGAGAACTCGAGAAGTTGAACGACGGCGTCCAGGTGAGCCATTCACCCAACTCGATCGGCTTGGAGGTGATACTCAGGGTCGGAAAGTTGCGGTCGATCGCGTCGCGTCCTGGATACTGCGTCTGACCGGCGCCCAGCGTGAGGCTGAAGGGGCCGCGGGCCGTATTGAAGCTGCCGCGCGAGGCGATGGTGCCTAACGCCACTACGGGATTGAACGTGGCCTGCCGCTGTACGCTGGTGTTTTCAGCCCAGTTGAACGAGAGCGTCAACCCGGTCCGCTGCGAATACGTCTGCGCATGGTTCCACGTAACCTGCTGGTTGCGCGTGCCGTTCTTGAGCGAGTGGTAGGCGTACGCAATGTCGCCTCTCAGGAAGTTGTTCAGCCAGTTATACCGGAAGACTGTGTTCCCGCGGATCCAGCCGGGATCGTTCTCCGCTGCGCGCGCGTTGCTGCGCCAGTCCATCGTGAACTCGGCGTCCAAATAGTCGTTGATCGCGAAGTAGTATCCGAGGTTCTCGATCGTACGGCGATAGGCAGGGCTGTTCCGCACGACGTCGCTGAAACCGATGCGCGGCGCGATGATTCCGCTGCGGCGGCCGCGCCTCAGATCTGTGAACACGAACGGCAGCCACAGCACCGGGACGTCTGCGATATAGAGGATGGCTGGACGCGCGACGAGGATGCGTCCGGCGACGACCTTCATCTCGCTCGCCGCGAAGTGATAGTGCGGCACGGTTTCCGTGCAGCTCGTTATCCACCCGTGCCGCGCGTAGATCGTGTTGCGCGCCGCCGCGCTGGTATCGTTCACGAACGCGGCCTCATCGCCATGCACGATCCAGCGCTGTCCGCTTTCGACAGTGGTCGTCACGTTGGTGACGAGCCCGCGACGATTCGTGACGTCGTATTCGATGCGGCCGTGCGCGATGAGGTCGTCCGGCCCCTGCGCCGGATCGCGCAGGCGCAGCGTGTCGCCCCACGCCGTGATGACCTGCGTGGAATCATTGAATAGGATGCTGTCGCCGACGAGTGTGGCGCCGTCGCGTTCGACGCCGGTTTGGGCACTGTCGCTGCGCTTGAGCCGTAGCAGGCGCTCCTTGGCGCGGAAGATGACGGTGTCGCCCTGATAACGTGTCACGCTATAGCCTGTCCGGCTCGTTAGGGCGGTGATCACGGAGTCCGGCGGCGCCCACACGATCAGCTCGCGCGGTTGCGTCCCCGTGTCAGGGAGGATCCCGGGACGTCCGGCGCGCCGCAACAGGGAATCGATGCGTGCCAGCGAATCGCGCCGCGTCGTCGTGTCAGTGCGCGCCTGCGCGCCTAACGATTGCGCCGCCACCAAGAGTGACAGCGCGGCGACGTACGCGCCGCGCCGCATCAGGCCGGCGCTTCGCCGAGCGACCGCGCCGCGCGCCGATTGCGCCGCCGATACACAACCGCCGAGGCGATCACGCTTACCTCGTACAGCAGGTACAACGGCAGAGCAAGCGCCAACAACGACAACGGATCGGCGCCGGGCGTAATGAACGCCGAGGCTACGAGACAACAAACCACCGCATAGCGGCGAAACTTCTGCAAAAACATCGGTGTGAGCACACCCACCGCGGTGAGCCCGATCACAACTATAGGAAGCTCGAACACGACCCCCATGGCGAGCGACATCGCGATTGCGAAGCCGAAGTACTCGCGAGCCGAAATCATCATATCCAGCGAAGCAGCCTGAATCGCGAAGAGGAAACGCAGCGTGAGCGGCAGGATGACGTAGTACGACAGCGCTATACCGCAGAGAAAGAGGATCGTTCCGAACAGGAAAACGGGGATCACGACGCGCTTCTCGTGCGCATACAGCGCCGGCGCCAAAAAAGCCCAGGCCTGGTAGAGGATCACCGGGAGTGCCAGGACGACAGCCATCCACAGCGACACGCTGACAGTCAAGCGGAACGGATCCGCGGGGTGCGTGACTATGAGCCGGCGACCTTCGAGGTACGGCTGGATCGGTTGCTGCAACAGCAGGATCACGTCGTACTTGGTCGCGAAGAAGAAAGCCAGAAAGAATGCCGCTACGAGCGCCGCCAGGGACCAGAGGATGCGCCAGCGCAGCTCCTCGAGGTGGTCGAGGAACGGCATCTCGCTGTGTGCACTCCCGGGCATGACGCGTCCCTGCTACGACCGCCCTAACGATTCGCCTTGAGCCAGTCGTCGGCGAGTCGCGCGGCGTCGGACTGCGGATAAGCGCGCACTACACGCTCCATGAACAGACGCGCCTCGGCACGCTTCCCTTGATTCGCCATCGAGAGACCCAGTTTATAGAGCGCGTTAGGCGCGCTTGCCGAACTGGGGTATTTGGCCGCCACGGCGTTGTAGGCCGCATCGGCCGCGGCCGCGTTCCCTTCACCGGCCCACGTTTCGCCGATATGCAGCTGCGCGACCGGCGCAAGATCGGATTCGGGATACGTGCGCAGCAATTCGTCGAACGCCGCTCTCGCAGTGCCGTAACTGCGCTGAGCTAGCTGCTGTCTCCCTAACGAGAGCAGCTGTGCCGGCCCCGGGGCTGCCGGCGTAGTCGCCGCGACAGGCGGCGCTTTGCCGCTGTCTCCCGGCGCCGGCGGCGGCGCCTGCTGCTGCATCTGCTGATTGCGCTGCTCCATCTCGGCACGCAGGTCCAGCAAGCGGCGTTGACTCTGCCCGGTCAACTCCTGAATCTGGATCAATTGCTCCTGCACCTCGCGGAACTCACCGCGCATATCTCCCTGAACCCGGTTGACGCGCGTTTGCAACTCGCGCACCGAGTCGCTCACAACTCCGATAAGCCGGGACACGGCATCGAGCTGCCGCGCACGCGCGGAATCGGCGCGTTGGGCTTCGAGACGCGCCGTCTGGATATCCTGCTGCAACACACGCATGTCGCTGCGCGTGGCGAAGCAGGCACTCAGGATGCCGGCGCCGAGTACGGCACCCAGTAGCGAGATGACCGGCCGGGCTCGATCTGACATCGCTACTTCGGGACGACGAGGCTTTGGCCGCCGGCCGTCACTTCGAACTCCGCTCGCCGGTTCTGCGCAAACGCCTCCTCCGACATTCCCTGGACGGCAGGTTGCTCCTCGCCAAAACTGACGATGTCAACCCGCATCGGGTCGACCCCCTGATCCGCGAAGTAGCGCTTGACAGCCGCGGCGCGGCGCTGACCTAACGCGATGTTGTATTCGTCGGAGCCGCGCTCATCGGCGTGGCCGGAGACGCGAAGTCGCATAGCGGCGTTGGCGCGCAGAATGGGCAGCTTGCGATCCAGCGTTGCCTTTGACTCGTCTGTCAGTACGGCCTGATCGTAGTCGAAGAAGACCTTCTCAGCGAGCGTGCTGCGCAGATTTTCGATCGCCCGAACGGAATCGCGCGCAGCCGCCTCCCTCGCAGCCCTCTCGGCTGAATCGCGCCGCGCTCTCTCCACAGCCGCCACGCTGTCCCGGCAGCGCTGATCACACGTCTCTCCGGGCACAGGATTGGTCACCGGCACGGGCGTCTCCGCCGGCTTCCTGCGACACGCGGACACGACGGCGAGGACCAGGACGGCTACGGCGAACAGGCGCTGCACACGTGTCGGCATGAGGGCTCCGAGAAATCCGAGAGTGAGTGACTGAACCTAACGCTTAAGGTACGGCGACCAATCGGCCAGACGCGCTTTGACCGCCGAGTGGGTCAACTGCCGCGTGCGGTTGCTCTCCACGTCGATTACAAACAGTTGTGAGACTCCGCTGCGGTTGGACGTGAACACGATATGCCGGCTGTCCGGCGCCCACGCCGGATCCTCGTTGATCCCTTCGTTCGTTAGGCGCCGCGGCACCCGGTCGCGCAGCCCGATCGTCAGCAGCTGAAAGCGCCCCGCGATCTGCGACTGATACACGATCGTGCGGCCGTCCGGAGACCAGTCCGGATTGGAGTTGTATGACTGGTCGTTATACCCACCTCCCGTCAGCAGCTCCGCGTTCGTGCCATCCGCGTCGGAAATATACACCTCCACGCGCCCCGTCCGGTTCGAGGTAAATGCGATCTGGCGCCCGTCCGGGCTGTATGTCGGAGATGTGTTGTCGCTCCCGCGCCCAACCGTGATACGGCGCACAGGCTCGGCGCCGAATGGATGCGTCGCGTATAGGTCGTTCCCTGCCTCACGTCCGTGCGAGTAGAGCAGTGCCGAGCCGTCCGGAGAAAAGACCGGCGTTATGTTCTGCCCCCCCGGAGTGCTGTTGATGGCGCGCGTTGCGCCACCGGCTTCGTGCAGCATCACCTGCCAGTTGCCCGCCGATCCCATAGCGTGGAAAGCGACGTGGCTACCGCGCGGATGCCACGCGGGTGACATCGCCATCGTCCCATTCGTGAGCACAGTCGGATTGACCCCGTCGCTGTCGATCTGCCAAATACGTCCGCCGCTCGCGTAGGCGATGCGAGTAGCCGCAATGCCGCGCATGCCCGTGATCCATAGCTCCAGCTCGTCAGACATCGCGTGCACAGACAGCCGCCAATCCGGGCCGCGCGGCTCCCCCGTCAGGGTGAAGTCGTATGTCCGCTCCACCTTCTGTCGAGCCACGTTATGCACCGCTACGCGCGCGACTGCGTCGCCTCCCCAAGTGACTTGGACGATCGCCGCGGCTCCCAGCCTGGCATAAAGCGGGTAGTTGAGCACGCCACCGTCGTTTCCGGTGGCTGCAACGGTGGGCGCGTCGGCCGGGATCACTGTTACCCGGTCGCCAAAGTCCAGGTCGCGCTGTAGCATCGCCCGAACGCTGTCGCCAAGCGGGCCCGTGATGGGGAGGATGACTACGCCCGGCCGCGTCCCCGGCGCGTAGCGCAGCGACAGCTGAACGCCCTGGCGGAACGTCGTGTCCTGGCCCGCGGCCGGGAGCGCGACGGCCAGCATCACAATTGTTAGGCAGGTGTAACGCTGCGTGGAAAACCGAGCCACGGCGACCTAGCGCTGAATGAGTCCTGGTTCGAAGGTGAAAATAACGCGCAGCACGTCATCGCCCCACCCTCTCGGAAGCGGTCCGAAAGCGCGCGCTGCCGCGGCCGACTCCACCGCTCCCTGAGCTTCCAGATCGAAGGGCAGACTCCCCGAGCGCCGCTGCACCTGCATCTCGTGCACGCTGCCGTCCCGCCGGATGAGGAACACCACCTCAGCGACAAGGTTCCCCGCTGCCCGCGGCTTGAAGCGCAGCTGAACCTGCCTAACGATGTTGTTGAGGTACTCCGGATAAGGGAAGGCGATGCCGCCGGTGCTCACGTTGGCCACGTCCGTCCCCGTCCCCCCCTCCGGCCCGCCTCCGGCGCGCGTTGCCTGCTGCGGGGCGCGCGTCGACTGTGCAGCAGGCGAGGGCGTAGCTCGTGTCGGCGTGCGCCGGGGACTTCGCTCGGTGAGAACCGGACGCTCCTCCGGCGGCGGCGGCGTGACTTTGGGAGTCGCCTGCTGACTCGTTGCGGTCGCTCCTACTACGCCGATGGCGCGCTCGCCGCGCGGCGCCGCGATCAATTCGACGCGATAGACCGGCGCTTGCACGGCTGCGCCCCCCGCGCCGAGCACCAGCAACGCGACAAGCGCAGCGCCGTGCAGAGCGCCGGAAACCGCCAGCGACCTGCCTAACGAAGGACTCCGTGAACGCGGCGCAGCCATGACGTAGATGCGCTTAGCGCCTGTCTTCTGTCTCCATGACTATCCCTACGTTCCCCGTCCCGGCCCGCTGCATCACGGCCAACACGCGTGCAACCTGGCCGTACGCGGCATCGCGATCCGCCTGCAGGTACACCCCGCCCTTCCCCTTGCGCTCCGATAACGCCCGAAACGTGGCGCGAAACTCATCGTAACTCACAGCGGCTCCATCGACCAGTATCTGTCCGGAGCGATCGATGCTCACCACCAGCCCGCTCTTTGGTTCCAGCGGCCGAGCCTCGCCGCGCGGCAGCGAAACATCGACGCCCCCCTGCATCATTGGCGCAGTTATCATGAAGATCACCATGAGCAGCATCATCACGTCGATGAGGCTCACCACATTGATCTCTGCGTTCAGCGCACTCCGTTCGCGATAGCGTCGCATCGATCTAGATCCGTCCTTCGCGTACCATCAGGGCGATCAACTCCGAACCGAATCCCTCCAGCTCCCCGTCAAAGCGGTTGAGACGGCTGGCAAAGAAGTTGTACCCAAAGACGGCCGGAATGGCCACGGCGAGCGCCGCGGCAGTGGCAACGAGCGCCTCGGCGACCCCGGGGGCAACCGCTCCGAGGTTGCCGGAGCCCTGCGTTGCCACCCCGATGAAGGCGGAGATCACGCCGAGCACGGTACCAAGCAGGCCGATGAGCGGGCTCACTGAACCGATCGTCGCCAGCCAGGGAACGAAGCGCCCTAACGCGTCGCGCTCCGCCGTCGTCTGCGAGTCGAGCAGCAGTCGCAGCGCCTCCACCTGAGAACCGCTCAAGCGTGCCTGACGATCCGGCGTTGCCGCCACCGCCGGTTTCGTGTCGACCAGGAATTGTTGCGCACGGTCGAACACCCGAGTAAAGGCGTTAGGTCGCAGGCGGCCCGTAGCGGCTATCACTTCATCCAGCGAATGAGCGCGCTCGAAACGCCTGAGGAATTCGCCGGCTGCCTTTTGCATCCGCGAAAACTCGCGTGACTTCGCGAAAATGATCCCCCAGCTCAACAGCGACAACACGAGCAGGACGCCAAGCACTACTTTCGTGGCGAATGTCCCTGCCATTATCAACTCGACGGCAGTCGATGGGATGCGATCGCCGAGCTGCATAACGAGGAGTTCTGTCACGCGCGCTGGCCCGCGGCCTCGGGCGGGGGGACACTCGCAGCCGACTGCTCGCCGGCCGCGCTTGCGCTGTCTGCGTGACGCTGCGCGAAAAACTCGAACGTCTTGCGCAGGCCCTCCTCCAGTGACACACGCGGCTGCCACTGCAACTCACGCGCTGCTTTATCGATGATCACGGCCGATCGCCCCTGCTCGCCCGCGCGGGCAGGGGCATGCTGCACAGCTACGCTGCGGCCTGCGGCCCGCATCAGGGTCGTCGTCAGCTCGAGGACCGTCGTCTGGCGCGAGGTGCCGATGTTGAAGGCGCGCGCGTCGAGCTGAGCAGCGGGGGCCAGCACGCGCGTCGCCGCCGCCACGTTTGCGCGAGCGACATCGCTGACGTAGACGTAGTCGCGCGTCTGCTGCCCGTCACCGAACACGGTCAGCGCCTCGCCGTTGAGTAAACGCATGCAGAAGATCGCGACCACACCCGCTTCGCCGTGCGGGTTCTGCCGCGGCCCGTACACGTTGGAGTAGCGCAGAGCCACAGTGTCCACCCCGTGTACGCGCGCGTAATACGCTAGGTAGTACTCGGCGCTCAGCTTCGCGATGCCGTAGGGTGACTCCGGATCCTTCGGTGCCTGTTCCGCGCTCGGCACAGCCACGAAGTCGCCGTAGATTGCACCGCCGGTAGATGAGAATACGAAGCGTGTCTTGTGGCCCGACTGCCTAACGGCTTCGACCAGGTTGACTGTACCGCCGATATTGACTGCCGCATCGAAAGCCGGCTCGGTCACGCTCTTACGCACATCGATCTGTGCGGCCAGGTGGCAGATCACGTCATAACGGGACTCGCGCACCAGCCGCGCCGCATCCGCCGACGTGATATCCAGTTCATGCAGCGGCGACCCAGCCGGAACGTTCGTTCGGCTGCCTGATGAGAGGTTGTCCACCACGTCGACGGTGAACCCATGAGCGAGGAGTGCGTCGGCGACATGCGAGCCGATGAAACCCGCTCCGCCCGTCACCATCGCTCGACGACTCATGCTCCCCCTCCCCCTGCCCCTACCCCTCCCCCTGACTCGCTGACGCGCGGATCCGTCTGTGCACGCATGTGTTCTCCGATGCAAAACGAAGCGACCCGAAAGGGCCGCTTCGTCAGGCAAATCTATTGAACGGGGAGTGTGCGGGGGAGCACGGGCGCGGCACTTCGGCCAGCGCGCGCACGCTAAAACGGCAGATCGTCGTCTTCGTCCTCCAATGCGCCCGGGAAATCCGCGAAGTCGTCACTCGCTTCAGCGCCTGCTGCCGCCGCGGCAGCCCCGGCTCCCGCCCGCGCGCGTTCGGGTGCTGCGCTCCGACGACTACCGTTCTCCACGTCGCCGCCATCGCCGCCGCCACGCGAGCCGAGCATGATCATCTCGCGCACGTTCACTTCGGTTGTGTAGCGCGTCTGTCCTTCACGATCCTGCCATTGCCGATACTCGATGCGTCCTTCGACGTAGAGACGGTCTCCCTTCTTGACGTAGCGCTCGACAATGTCTGCGAGGTTGCCGCCACCTTTCGTGTTCCACAACACGCAGCGGTGCCACTCGGTCTTCTCCTGCTTCTCACCGCCGGCCCCGTTCCACGTCCGCGTAGTTGCCAGTGACAACTGCGCGACGCGCGAGCCACCGGTTGTGCTGCGGACCTCGGGATCGTTCCCGACGTTGCCGATCAACATGATCTTGTTCAAGCTGCGACTCACATGGCCTCCTGGCGAAACCGTGAAATGTCTCGCCGAAAACAGTATGCCCGTACTCGCCGAAGTGCGCAAACGTTTTCACGCCGACCCGGCCAATTCACCGCGACGTGTCTCTACCCTTTGACTTTAGACCTGTTGTTAGAACCAGCGCATCCTCCACCGGATGTTCGTAATAGCGCGCACGCCGCCCCACTTCATGATAGCCGTGCGCGCGGTATAGCGCGCGCGCCGCCGTATTCGATTCGCGCACCTCGAGCCAGATCGAAGCCGCTCCGCGCCGGATCGCTTCGCGCGTGACGAATTCGAGGAGGCGCGTCCCCAATCCCGCGCGCCGGCACTCGTGTTTGACTGCCAGATTTGTGATCTCGCCTTGGTCGGCGGCGAAGTAGGCGACTGCGTAGCCGGCGACTTCGTCCACACCATCGCGGGCCACGACGGCGACGACGAACGTCACCTCGCGCCTCCCAAGCAGCGAACGGAACGAGCCTTCGGACCACGCGTCGCTAAACGACTCGCGTTCGATGGCGGTGACGGCGTCGAGGTCGCCAGCCTGAGCCGTGCGCAGCGTGATGACGGCAGGGTCGCCGCCGGCCTGCGCCGATCGCAGGGCCGCCCAGCCCCCAGGGGGCGTCTCGCGACCACGCCGGGCGCGCGAAGCACTCGTCCCCATCAGGCGTCCGTCGCATCGAGCGCTCGCCGATGCGTGCGTTCCCACACAACCTGCGCTTCGGCGAGCCGGCCGTACTGGGGTTCCCAGTGCTCGATCGAGACGGGCCTAACGAGCAGCTCATTCCCCAGCAGACGCGCCGCGCCGCGCGCGTGCGGACGGCGTACGCGGGCCCCTTCCAGGCCCGGACAAACACCTACCGGGACGATATTATGCATTTTGGCGTAGTCGTACGCAGCAGCGCATGTCATACGGCCGAGCGAGGTGAAGCGCGAGATCGCCGCATCAGGGGACACTGTCACGTGCGCAGCATAACACTCGCTACGCAGCGCGTCGAGCAGCGCAAGATAGTCGCCGCTAGTCAGCGCCGGATCCTCAGCGGCGGGAATGAGCGCGAGTGAAGGGACGACGCACAGCTCGGCGCCGGAGACGCGAGCCAACCCTTTGGCAATGGCCCCCGCGATGCGCAGCGCTGTGAAATTCCCCGGACCGTCGCCGCAGATCACGCGGCCGAGCCGCGCGGCCGGCACCTGGCACTGCCGCAGGATCGCCGCGACGGCGGGGAGCATCCGCTCGCTGCGCCGATCACCCGGCTCCACCTCGCAGTGCGCGGCGACGCTGCGCCCATGCAGCAGCGCAACTGTGCCGGTCCCCGCCGAGGCATCGATGGCAAGGGAAAACACGAGCTAGCCCGCCAGCAAGACGCGCCGGTCCGGCTCGTTAGGCAAGTGTTGCAGCTCGATGCCGACATGCTCCGGCGGCAGGGCCGCTCCGGCGCGCTCGGGCCATTCGATGAGCACGAGACCCTGCGCGCTCATGAGATCGTCCCAGCCGATACGCGCCAGCTCGTGTTCTCCGTTCAGGCGGAAGAGATCGAGATGGAAAACACGTGAGCGCGGCGCCGCGTACTCATGAACCAGAGCGAACGTCGGGCTGGTCACCTGCTCGACGACGCCGTAGCCGCGGCAGATGGCTTGGACGAGCGTGGTCTTCCCCGACCCCAGCTCGCCCGCGATGGCCACAACAAGCGGCGCCCGCGCAGCCCGGCCGAACGCCTCGCCCCAGTCGACAAGCTCGTCCCTCGTTAGGACGAGTCGTCCCTCGGCGATACGTTCCGGGGCGAGATGATGCAGCGGCGCACCCCTTTCCATCACGCGCGCGCGCGGATCTCGGCGAAGACGTCGCGTCGCCGCACCATGCCGTCCTTGCGCGCCCGCACCTCGAAAAGCTGATCGCGCAATTGAGCCGCTGTCTCGAAGTCCAGTGCCTTGGCGGCTGCGCGCATGTCGCTTTCGAGCTGCGCGATGAGCGCGTCGACGTCGCGCGCGTCGTACTGCACGCGCGATTCCTCCGCCACACGGCGCTGCTGCTGCTGCTCGCGTGCGTCCGCGACGCGTGTGATGAAGCGCACTTCATCCGCGCTCTTCACCACGCTCTGCGGCACGACGCCGTGCTCACGGTTGTGCTCCTCTTGCAGCACGCGCCGGCGATCGGTCTCGTCGATGCAGCGGCGCATCGAGTCGGTCATCTTATCCGCGTAGAAAATCGCGCGTCCGGCGACGTGGCGTGCCGCCCGTCCGACGGTCTGAATCAACGACCGTTCGCTCCGCAGGAATCCCTCTTGGTCGGCATCGAGGATCGCCACGAGCGACACCTCGGGCATGTCGAGTCCTTCGCGCAGCAGATTGATGCCGACGAGCACGTCGAAATCGCCCAAGCGCAGCCCCCTCACGATCTCCATGCGTTCGATAGCATCGATATCGGCATGCATGTAGCGCACACGAACTCCCATCTGCTGCATGTAGTCGGTGAGATCCTCGGCCATCCGCTTCGTTAGGGTCGTCACGAGCACGCGTTCCCCGCAGCGTTCACGCACGCGGATTTCGTGCAGTAGATCGTCGACCTGGCCGCGCACCGGCCGCACCTCGATCTCCGGATCCACCAAGCCTGTCGGACGGATGATCTGCTCGACGACGACTCCGTCGGAAAGCTCCAGCTCCAACTCCGCGGGTGTCGCACTCACGAAGAGCGCTCGCGGCGTCAACGTCAGGAACTCGTCGAACATCAAGGGCCGGTTGTCCAGGGCACTCGGCAGGCGGAAGCCGTATTCGACCAAAGTCTCTTTGCGGGCGCGATCGCCGTTGTACATGCCGCGGATCTGCGGCAGGGTAACGTGAGACTCGTCTACGATGACGAGGAAGTCTTCCGGGAAATAGTCGAAGAGCACTGCGGCCCGCTCTCCTTCGGCGCGCCCAGAGAGGTGCCGCGAGTAGTTCTCGATCCCGGCACAGGTTCCAATCTCCAAAAGCATCTCGATGTCGAAGTTCGTGCGCGACTCGAGGCGCTGCGCCTCCAGCAGCTTGCCGGCGTTGCGTAGCAGCGTTAGGCGTTCCGCCAGCTCCGCGCGCACCTTGTCGATGGCGCGCTCCAGCGTCACGCGCTCCGTGATGAAGTGTTTCGCCGGATACACGGCGGCGCGGTCCAGCACCGTGATCGTCTCGCCGGTCAAGGCATTGATCTTGGAGATCCTCTCGACCTCATCGCCGAACATCTCGATTCGGATCCCCTGCTCCTCGTAGGCCGGCAGTATCTCCACAGTGTCACCGCGGACGCGGAAGGTCCCGCGCTCGAAAGCCAGATCGTTACGCGAGTACTGGATATCGACCAGAGCACGCAGGATCTGATTACGTGCGATCCTTTGCCCGCGGTTAAGGAGCACCATCCGCTCCTTGTACAGCTCCGGGTCACCCAGTCCGTAGATCGCCGAAACCGTGGCGACGATCACGACATCGTTGCGCTCCATCAGGCTCGACGTGGCCCGCAGGCGCAGCCGGTCGATGTCTTCGTTTATAGAGGCGTCCTTCTCGATATACGTGTCGGTGCTCGGCACGTACGCCTCGGGCTGGTAGTAGTCGTAATACGAGATGAAGTACTCGACGGCATTCTTCGGGAAGAACCCCTTCAGTTCACCGTACAACTGCGCGGCCAGCGTTTTGTTGTGCGACAGCACCAGCGTCGGACGGCCGAAGTTGGCGATCACGTGGGCCATTGTCATCGTCTTTCCGGACCCCGTCACGCCGAGGAGGGTTTGAAAGCGATCGCCGCGCTCGAGTCCGGCGGACAGCTCCGTTATAGCGCGCGGCTGGTCGCCGGCGGGAACAAACGGCGATTGGAGAAAGAACGATGCGTTGGCCATAAACCGTGAAATGATGGTCTCGTTAGGCTTCCGGTTCGCCGATCCGCTCACGGCGCGCCACCTCTGTTATCCCTTTAACGCGTCGCGCCGCCTTCATGATCTTCTGCAGATGTGCGAGGTTCTCCACTTCTACCAGCGCAGCGCCGCTGACGCGCCCGTCCGTAGTGCGCAGCTCCATTCCGCGGATGTCCGTACCCGTCGCCGAAATTGCGCCGGCGAGATCCGCGTAGAGACCGCGGCGATCGAAGCCGGTCAGGGCCAATCGCACCACGAACCGCTCGCCGGGCTGCTCCGTCCAGTCGATCTCGAGGCGCCGCTCCGGTTCGTGCACCAGGATGAGGAGGTTGGGACAGTCGGCGCGGTGGATGCTCACGCCGCGTCCGCGCGTAACGTAGCCGACGACCGAATCGCCCGGGACCGGCTGGCAGCACTGCGCGTAACGCACCATGACGCCGTCGACGCCCTGGATCTTCACTCCGCGCGACGTTCCACGCATGCGCTCGACCAGGCGCTCGATCGCCGTCGGCTTGGACGGCTGTTCCACGTCCTGAGCGAGATCGGGGTAAAGCGCCTTGAGCACCTCGACGATGCCGACGTCGCCCTGGCCTAACGAGGCAATGAGGTGCCGGCCGTCATTCAGCCGGAAGTGCTCTTTGGCGACCTTGTCGAGCTGCGTGTCGTCCGGCTTCGTCAGCTTGCGCCTGCGTACTTCGCGCTCCAGGATATCGCGCCCCAGTTTGGCCGCCGTCTGCTGCTCCTCGTGCCGCAGAAACTGGCGGATCTTGTGGCGCGCGCGGCCGGTGCGCACGTGTGCCAGCCAATCGCGGTTCGGTTTAGCTGTCGTGGCCGTGAGTATCTCCACTGTTTCGGAGTTCTTCAGCTCGCGCGATAACGGCGCGATCTTGCCGTTGACTTTTGCTCCCTGGCAGTGAGCGCCGACCTCGGTGTGCACGGCGAACGCGAAATCGATGGGCGTAGCACCCTTGGGCAGCTGGATCACGTCGCCGGTCGGTGTGAAGACGAAGATCTCGTCCGCGTACAAGTCGAGCTTGAGAAACTCGAGGAACTCGTCCGGCGTTTTCGCGTCCAGCTGCAGCTCGAGCACTTGCCGGAACCAGTGCAGCGCGCGGTCCAGCTCCGTCGATTTGCCGTTGGATTCCTTGTACAGCCAGTGCGCGGCAATCCCGAATTCCGCTGTACTGTGCATCCCGCGCGTGCGGATCTGAATCTCGTACAGCTGACGCCCCGGGCCGAACACCGTGGTATGCAGCGACTGATACCCGTTGGACTTGGGCTGCGCTATGTAGTCCTTGATGCGTTCCTGTAGCGGCGTCCACCCCTCGTGTATGACGCCTAACGCGTGATAGCAGTCGGGCACAGAGTTCACGAGCACCCTGATCGCCAGCAGATCGTAAATCTCGTCGTACGGCCGCTCGCGCTTCTCCATCTTCTTGAAGATCGACCACAGATGCTTCGGCCGGCCCGTGACCTCCACGTCGGGGATCCCGGCCGCACGCAGCGTGCGCTCGAGAGGCTCGCGCATCGCCGCAATGAGTGACTCCCGTGCGCTACGCTTCGCCTGCACCAGCTGAGCCAGGCTGCGGTACTCGTCGGGCTCGATGTACTTGAACGCCAGGTCCTCCAGCTCCCAGCGCATCTTGGCCATGCCGAATCTGTGCGCTAGCGGCGCGTACAGATCACGCGTCTCCAGCGCGATGCGCGCGCGCTTGTCCTCGGGGAGCCAGTCGAGCGTCCGCATGTTGTGCAGCCGATCCGCCAGCTTGATGAGGATGACCCGCGCATCCTTCGCGATCGAGAGCAGCAGCTTGCGATAGTTCTCGACCTGCCGCTCCTGCGTCGAGTTGAGAGGGAGATGACCGATCTTCGTTAGGCCGTCGACAATCGTCGCCATCTCTTTGCCGAACTCGCGCTCGACATCCGCCGTGGTGGTCGCTGTGTCCTCGATCACATCATGGATCAGGCCACATGCGACTGTCACCGAATCCAACTGCAAATCGGCGAGGATCTTCGCCACCTCGACGCAGTGCGTGACGAACGGATCGCCGTTACGGCGGACCTGTCCCTCGTGCGCCTTTTCGCTGAAGCGATAGGCGCGCGCGAGCAGGTCGGCGTCGAGCCGCTCGATATGCGGTCCGCTCGCCGGCCAGCCAGGTATGACGTCGTTCAATACGGTAGACAGATTGGGCTACCCGAGAACGTGGCGGCATCAGGAAAGGCGCCGACCGTAAGCACCGATCGCCCCCGCGGGTGTCGCCGGCACACCCGACGCAATAGAGGCCGGGCCGGCGCCGCCTGGCATCAGCCCCGCCTCAACGAAGCTTACATAGCGGCCCCGCCCGATGACCACATGGTCCTGAACCGGAATATCTAGCACTCGACCCGCTAGAACCAGTTGATCCGTCACCGCCCGGTCGTTGACGGAAGGCATGGGATCGCCGCTCGGGTGGTTGTGCACGAGGATGACTGAAGCCGCGCGTTCCGCGATCGCCTCGCGGAATACCTCGCGCGGGTGCACCAAAGAGCCGTTCAGGATCCCGCGCGTCACCAGCACATCGCGCTCGAAACGCTGTTGCGAGTCGAGGACCGCGACGTGGAATTCTTCTACAGGCAGATCCTCCAAGCGAGGGGCGTACGCCAGGTATACGTCCCGCGGCGTCCTGATGAGCGCCCCTTCGGCGCGTGTCTCCAGTGCCAGTCGCCGGCCCAGCTCGAGCGCAGAATGAATGATTGAGGCACGCGCGGTCCCCAGACCGCGTATACTCGTTATGCTCGCGACGCTGGAGGAGGCCAGCCGCCTGAGCGACCCGGATGCGGCCGCCAGAAGCTCATGCGCCAGCGCTAGCGAGGAGCGTTCGGCGCTCCCTGTTCCGAGTATGATCGCCAGCAGCTCGACATTACTCAGCGCTGCCGCCCCCGATCTCCGTAGTCGCTCACGCGGTCGATCGTGAGGCGCCAGCTCGCGGACGCTCAGCGCGACCGGTGGCGAGGGGCGCGCGTTGTCATGGCCTGTCATCCTAGCTCACCCTGCGCAAGCACGACGCACCAATAGCATGCTGTGCGGGCAAGCACTTCACCGCATCCCCGCATGCGGTGTCTCTTCCCTGCGCCGGCGGCTCCACGCTATACAGCACGGGGATTGTGTGGGTGGCGCGCGTCTCTTTCCCTGGCCCGGCGGCTCTACAGCGCGTCCTTACCTCAGCGCGATCGCTAAGCCCCGTGACACTTCTTGAACTTCCGGCCAGACCCGCAGGGGCATGGAGCGTTGCGGCCCACGTTTGTGAAGTCCGGCGCAGTCGACCCGTCGGGTCCTCCCTTCGCATCGCCCAGCGTGCGCGTGCGACCCGCCCCCACGATGGTGGCTTGGCGGGGAGGAGGAGGGGGGGGAGGGGGGGTCGCAGCCGGCGTCGCGGGCTCGACTTCCGGTTCCTCGGCGCCATCATCTGAGGGGGAAGGTCGGCCGTCGTCTATGGCAGTCTGCGGCAGCAGCTCGTCTTCCGGCGCCACATCCTCGAGGATGCCTAACGCATTGTAACGCCGGGTTGGCCGGCGCGGACCGTCGCCGTGGGGTCCGCCGGGAGGTGCCGCGAGAGCCGGCGGCGGTTGGAAGACGATCTGGGCCCGCAGGAAGCGTTCGGTGAACGTGTGGTGGATATCGCTCATGAGGTCCACGAACATCGTGTAGGCTTCCTGCTTGTACTCGATGAGCGGGTCCTTCTGCCCCCACGACCGGTAGTGGATGGCGTTGCGCAGTTGATCCAGATCGTAGAGATGGTCCTTCCACTTCTCGTCCAGGACGTTGAGCATAACGAGTGACAGGAAGCGATCGGCCAGGCCGACCCCCGACGCCTCGTCTTTCATCGCGTCGAGCGAGGCGATCTTCGCTTCGAACGCGCGGCGCCCCGCGTTGACGGCAGCTTCGCGCACTCCGTCCACCGTGGTCGGCGTATCGTCCGTCTCCAGCTCGGGGACAGTCAACAGATAGTGCATCAACAAGTCCTGCCTAACGACGCCCAGATCCCACTGGCTCGCGTCCTCGTACTCCGCCAGCTGCAATTCCGCGCGGCGCCCCGTCGCCTTCTCCACCATCTTGAACGCTTCGCCCTTCAGCTCCTCACCTCCCTCGAGCGCGAACGAGCGCAGGGAGTAGATCACCTCCCGCTGCTGATTCATCACGTCGTCATAATCCAGCAAGCGCTTGCGTGCCTGGAAGTTCTGCAGCTCGACACGTTTCTGCGCCTGGCCGATCGACCGCGTGATCAAGGGATGCGTCAGCACCTCCCCTTCCTCGGCGCCTAACCGGTCCATGAGTCTCGCAATGCGGTCCGACCCGAACAGCCGCATCAGATCGTCCTCCAGCGAGAGGAAGAACTGCGACGCCCCCGGATCGCCCTGCCGGCCGGCGCGGCCGCGCAGCTGCCGGTCGCTGCGCCGCGACTCGTGCCGCTCCGACCCGATGATATGCAGTCCGCCGCACTCTTCTACGTCGACGAGCTTGTTGTCCGCGTCCTTGACCTGCGACGGCTTCGACTCGATCACTCCGGGACCGAGTTTGATATCGGTGCCGCGGCCGGCCATGTTGGTGGCGATCGTGACAGTCCCCGATCGCCCTGCCTCGGTCACGATCTCGGCCTCGCGCTGGTGATACTTCGCATTCAATACGTTGTGCGGCAGGCCGGCGCGCTTGAACATGCGCGACAGCGTCTCGGATACGTCTACGCTCACCGTGCCGACGAGCACAGGGTAGCCTAACGTGTGCAGCCGCTGCACCTCGTCGACAATCGCATTGTACTTCTCGCGCCGCGTCTTGTAGACCAGATCGTGCCTGTCGTCGCGCACGCAATCCTTGTGCGTCGGGATCACCGCGACATCGAGCCCGTAGATCTGGTGGAATTCCGTCTCCTCCGTCTCCGCCGTACCGGTCATCCCCGCCAGCTTTTCGTACATACGGAAGTAGTTCTGGATCGTGATCGTGGCCAAGGTTTGCGTTTCGCCTTTGACAATCACGGCTTCCTTCGCTTCCACAGCTTGGTGCAAGCCCTCGGACCAGCGCCGGCCCGGCAAGGTGCGACCCGTGAACTCGTCGACGATCAAGACCTGGCCGTCCTGCACGACGTAATTCACGTCCTTCTCGTACAACGCGTGCGCCTTCAGCAGCTGATGCACGATGTTGAGCTTCTCGCTTTTCTGGGCGTACTCCAGCTCGATCTCGCGCCGCGCATCCAGCTTTTCCTGCGGCGCCAACACCGGATCGTGGTCCACACGGTGTATCGCCGCCGAAATATCGGGGAGCAGGAACGCCTCGTGATCGCTCGGCGACATCTCGTCGACACCGCGATCCGTGAGGTGCACCGCGTGGCCGCGCTCGTCGAGCACGTACAGCAGGTCGTCTTCGCTATTGCGGTATTGTTGCTTGTTAGGCGGCAGCTTGCGGTCGGCTATGTGCGCCAATTCCATCTTCTGGACCAGCTGCTTCACTCCGGGTTCCAGCACTGCCTTCATCAGCCGCTTGTTTTTGGGGCTCCCCTTTTGCGCCTTGTACAGCGCCAGCGCGGCTTCCTGCTGCTCGGCCCGCTCCAGCGCCGACTCGCCCTGAGCTACCAGGTTGTTGACCAGCTCCGTCTGTTTGCGCGCCAGACGGGCAACTGCGTTGTTGTATTGGCCGTACAAGCCGTCGTTCTCGTTACCAACTGGGCCGGAGATGATCAGCGGCGTGCGTGCCTCGTCGATAAGGATCGAGTCGACTTCGTCGATGATCGCGTACCAGTGCTGCCGCTGCACGCGCTGGTCCAGCGAGATGACCATGTTGTCGCGCAGGTAATCGAAGCCGAACTCGTTGTTCGTACCGTACGTGATATCGCAGAGGTAGGCGTCGCGCCGCTCCTGCGTCCCGGGCTGCGTATCGTCGATCACGCCAACCGTTAGGCCCAGGTACTTGTATAGATGCCCCATCCACTGCGAGTCGCGCCGCGCCAGGTAGGAGTTGACAGTAACCAGATGCGCACCGCGCCCCGCGAGCGCGTTCAAGTACAGCGGCAGCGTGGCAGCCAGCGTCTTCCCTTCACCCGTCGCCATCTCCGCGATGCGTCCGAGATGCAGCTGAATGCCGCCGATGAGCTGGACGTCGTAATGCACCATGTCCCAGGGAAACTCGTGTCCGGTCACGGTCACGCTGCTGCCTAACAAGCGACGCGCTGCCTCACGCACCGTCGCAAACGCCTCCGGCAGCAGCTCGTCGAGGGTGTCACGCACGACCCCGCGCAGATCTCCCTCCAATCCGCCGCGCCCGTCTTTCCCTCCCAACTGCTCGTCGATTGCGTCGCGCTCCGCGGCCGCCGCCGTGTGCCGCTTCAGCTCCTTGAGCGCCGCGACCTTCTGTTCCAGATCCGCCACGCCGGACCTGATGATGCCGCGGAACTTATCGGTCTGGCGCTGCAGCTCAGCCTGCGTAACGCCTTGAAGACGCTCGCCGTGCTCGTGAATCTCACTGATAATGGGCTGCACGCGCCGACGCTCGCGCCCGTGGCGCGTCCCCAGCACGGCTGATAGGACCCTCTTGATCATCGCTCCCTGCTACAGATAAAGCCGCTGCTCGGCCGCATACGCTGCCACCGCCTCGGGGACGAATCCATGTATTGAACGCCCCGCAGCCACACGCGATCGGATCTCGCTGGACGAGACGTCAATTCGACGCAGCGCAACGAATACGGGCTCATGCTCGGGAAACGTCCCGCGCGCGACGTACCACTCATTGCGCAGCGCATCCCATGCCGCTCGGGCGCCGCGTTCCCCCGCCGCCCCGTCACCATCCGCTCGCTCGAAGACCGCCAACGTTGCAAGCTCGAGCACTCGCTCAGGAGACCGCCACTGTGAAAACGTTCGCAACACGTCGGCACCTAACAAGAGATAGCGTGTGTCATTGGGTCGCTGTTCCGCCATCGCCAGCAGGGTGTCGACAGTGAAAGATAACCCGGCCCGGTCGATTTCAATCGCGCTCACTTCGAATCGCGCATCTGCGCCAATGGCCGCGCGCGTCATCGCTAGTCGATCCGCCGCAGCAGCTGTGGCGCGATCCGTCTTGAGCGGTTGCTGCGCGGCGGGCACGAACAGCACGCGGTCCAGTTGCAGTTGCTCGTAGGCATCGGACGCAGCTAACAAATGGCCAACGTGTGGTGGATCGAATGTGCCGCCAAGGATTCCGACGCGCACGCCTTACGTGGTGTCGCGCTTCGCCGACTCGGTGACGGTTCGCGGCCCACACACATCCACTACTTCCCTGTCCCTCGGGTAGCGCTGATGCAGCGCAGTGCAGACTTCCTGCTTATCCTCGCGCCAGCGTATAACGTCGTACGCCTCGGCGAGCCGGATGTATGCCTCGCGCGCTTTCCGCGTATCCGGATAGCGCTCCACTACATCCTTGAAGTAGATGATCGCCGAGTCATACGCCTTGCGGCGTAGATAGTGTAGGCCGTTGTCGTAGTCCTTTATAGCGAACCACTCGTTTAGCGCCCTGATCTGCCGCTCGGCGTCGTCCTTCAGCTCCGAGTCCGGATATAGCGCGATGAGAGTCTGGTATTCCGCCGCAGCCAACTCGCCGTAGTTCGGATCGAGTTGAGGCTTGCGCCACAAGTTGTGATACGCGCGCGCCGCTTCGTACTGTGCGTCGTCAGCCAGCGTGTCCGTGGCGAAGGATTCAGCGAGACGCTTGAAGCTCTGTGCCGCCAAAAGGAACTCGCGCCGGCCGAGGTGGGACTTCGCGAGGTAGAAGTGCGCCAGCGGGAGCAATGTGTCGCGCGCTGGCAGGTCCAGCGTGAGCTTCTCGAACGCGGCGACAGCATTGGCCCAGCGACGCGCCTGGTATTCGCGCATCGCGGCCTGGAAAAGCGTATCACTGTTTGGAAAGCGGTCGAGCCGGAACGACCGTCCGCACGACAAAGCGAGCGCGACGAGGAGCGTCGTTCGAGCCAGCCGCGCCCACTTTCTATGGGTCATGGCAGCGGGTCAATACCCGGAGGCTTGCGTATGGTTCGGGCCGACCCAAGCGGTGCTTCGCCGCCGGCCGGGGACCGTGCTCAAAGATAAACCTCCCCGCCGGGGACGTGCACCACAAGCACTGAGCGCCTAACGACAACGCGTGAGCGGCCCTCAACCACGCTCGGCGGCCACGGCCCGTGAGCACCACCCGGCGGTATTGCCTCAGAATGGAACGAGCGCTATTATTGCTACAGCAAACGGAGTCACGCACATGCATTCTATTCCGGCCACCTCCGCTAAGTCGGCTGCTCCCCTCCCTGCGCCTACTCTGTCCAAGGCCGTCATAAGGGCGGCTGATCTATTGGGGCTGAATCAGGCGCTCGTGTCAGAGATCCTCGGCGTCAGTCGCGCGTCAGCGTCGCGTCTCGTCGCCGGGAAGTACCTCCTGGATCAGTCACGCGGGAAGGAGTGGGAGTTGGCTCTACTCTTCGTCCGCCTGTTCCGGTCCCTCGATGCCGTGGCCGGCCATGGCGCGCAGGCTCGGGCGTGGCTCGCAGGAAACAACGTCGCTCTCGGAGCCACGCCCCTTGAGCTGGTTCGGACCGCGGAGGGGCTGGTCCGGGTGGTGCAATACCTCGATGCGGCGCGCGGTCGAGTTTGAGGTGCGGCCGGCGCGGCTGGAGCTTTGGCGGGCCGTGGAGGCACAGCGCGTGGTCTCGACAATGTTGCTTGTCGATTCGAGCGAGGAACAGCTGCTGCTGGAGGACCTTCTGGAGGAGAGCAAGCCGGCACTCCCCACTGCGCCCCGCGCGCTGCACTACCTGCTCTTGACCCCTTTCCGCTATGCGCCGGCGGCTTACGGATCGCGTTTCCGCCGCGCGACGGATCCGGGGGTGTTCTACGGGGCCGATGCCGTCCGTACCGCGTGTGCCGAGCTGGGCTATTGGCGTTGGCGATTCCTGATGGATAGCCCGACGCTGGAGCGTCTCGATCCGATGCCGCAGACTGTCTTCCAGGCGGCGGCTGAGGGGCCGGCCATTGATTTGCGGCGGCGTCCTTTCGAGGCGGAGCGCGAGCGCTGGACCGATCCTAACGATTACAGCGCATGCCAGGACCTCGCCGCGCGGGCACGAGCCGCCGGGGTTCTCATCATCCGTTACGAGTCGGTGCGCGACCCTGCGCGGGAAGGATGTAGCGCGCTGCTCGCGCCGCGGGCATTCGCGCGGGCGCAGCCGCTGGCGGCCGAGTCATGGTACCTCTACGTGACGCGCACGCGGGCGCGTTGGTGGCAGGAGCGCATCGCGGGCGAGCCCGGCGCATTCGACTTCGATATGCGGCGCTGGGCGGTTGCCTAACGTTTGGCGACGCGCGCTGCTTCGTCGGGTTGCAGGACTTGGCGGAAGTACTCGATCGTTCGCGTCACGCCGTCGCGCAGCGACACTGTCGGCTCCCAGCCGAGCATGCGGCGCGCCCGCGTGATGTCCGGTTGGCGCACTTTGGGGTCGTCGACTGGGAGCGGGTGATAGACCACGACAGAAGGGCTCCCGGTCAGTTCCACGACCAGCTCCGCCAGCTGCGTAACGGTGAACTCGTTAGGGTTTCCGATGTTTGTCGGCTGGCTGTCGCCGCGCATGAATAGCCGGTAGATCCCTTCGATCTCGTCGTCCACGTAGCAGAAGGAACGCGTCTGCGTGCCGTCGCCGTAAATCGTGATCGGCTCCCCGTTCAGTGCTTGCACAATGAAGTTGGATACGACGCGCCCGTCGCGCGGCCGCATGCGGGGGCCGTATGTGTTGAAGATGCGCACGATGCGCGTGTCCACGCCGTGGGCGCGGTGGTAGGCCATTGTCATCGCCTCGGCGAAGCGCTTGGCCTCGTCGTACACGCCGCGCGGGCCGATGGGATTGACGTTCCCCCAATACGACTCCGGCTGCGGGTGCACGAGCGGGTCGCCGTAGACTTCGGACGTGGAGGCGAGGAAGAAGCGTGCGCCCTTGGCCTTGGCGAGGCCCAGTGCGTTGTGTGTGCCTAACGCGCCAACCTTGAGCGTTGCGATGGGGTGTTCCAGATAGTCCAGCGGGCTCGCCGGCGATGCGAAGTGCAGGACGCCGTCCAGGTCCCCGGCGACGTAGGTGAACGTGGAGATGTTGTGCTGCTGGAACTCGAAACGCGGCTCGGCGGCGAGGTGCGCAATATTGTCCGCGCTCCCGGTGATCAAGTTGTCCAACCCGACCACGCTGTGCCCGTCACCGAGAAAGCGGTCGCACAGATGCGAGCCAAGGAAACCGGCTGCCCCCGTGATAAGCACTCTCATGCGCGTTCGCGTCCGATCGATCGATACTCGAACCCTAACGCGCGCATCTTGCCCGGATCGTACAGGTTGCGGCCGTCGATCACGATGGGGCGCTTGAGCAGCGTGCGGATACGCTCGAAGTCCGGATGCCTGTACACGTTCCAGTCGGTGACGACGACGAGCGCGTCCGCACCGTCCAGCGCGTCGTAGTTGGTATCGGCGAAGGCAACCTGGCCGTCCAGACGCCGGCGCGCCTCGCTCATGGCCGCGGGGTCGTGCGCGACGACGCTGGCGCCGTGCCGCAGCAGTTGATCGATGAGCGCCAGCGCCGGCGCTTCGCGCATGTCGTCCGTATTGGGTTTGAATGCCAGACCCCATAAGGCGATGCGCGCCCCGCGCACATCATCGCCTAACGCGCTCCTCAGCTTGTCAAACAGTCGGCCCTTCTGCCGGTCGTTGGCGCACTCCACGGCTTCGAGGACACCTAACGGCGACTGCTGTTCCCGCGCCGTTCGGATCAGCGCTTTCACGTCTTTCGGAAAGCAGGAACCGCCGTAGCCGGGCCCCGGGAAGAGGAAGGAGGAGCCGATGCGTCCGTCGCTCCCGATCCCCTTGCGCACGAGGTCGACGTTGGCGCCCACGCGCTCACACAGATTCGCGATTTCGTTCATGAACGAGATGCGCGTGGCCAGCATCGCGTTGGCCGCGTACTTCGTCATTTCGGCTGACGGGATATCCATGAAGATGATCGGCTTTCCGGTGCGCACAAACGGGGCGTAAAGCTCGGTCATGACGCTGCGTGCGTGATCGGTATCGACGCCTAACACGACGCGGTCCGGCTTGAGAAAATCGTCGACGGCCGCCCCCTCCTTCAGGAACTCGGGATTGGAGCACATATGGAAGGCGTGCTTCGCCTTCTTGGCGACAGTCTGCCCCACCTTGGCCGCCGTGCCGACAGGGACCGTCGATTTGGTGACGATGACAGTCTCGCGCTGCATATGCTCGCCGATCTGCGCGGCGACATCCAGTACGTGCCGCAGGTCAGCCGAGCCGTCCTCGTCAGGCGGCGTACCGACAGCGATGAAGATGACCTCTCCCTGTCCGATGGCCGCAGCGATATCGGTCGTGAATCGCAGGCGTCCTTCCTTCTGGTTGCGCGCCACGAGGTCTTCCAGCCCGGGCTCGAAGATCGGCATCACATTGCGCGTGAGGCCGGCGATCTTCTCCGGATCGACGTCGGCGCAGGCAACATCGTTTCCGGTCTCGGCGAGACAGGCGCCGACAACGAGACCGACGTACCCGGTGCCGATTACCGTGATGCGCAAAGCCTAACGACTCCTTAAGGGAAAGAAGTAAGGAGGACCTAACTCGACGCCAGCGCCACCAGGCGCGCCTTCGACGGCTTGAGGCCGCGCGTCGAGTTGCGCGTGTCCACTACAAGCTCGGCGTGGTCCACCACCATCTGATAGTCGACAGCCGAGTGATCGGTGACGATGACCACCGCGTCCGCTGACGCCAGCCGGTCCGCCGTGAGATCGACAGCCCGCAAGGTGTGGCCGTTCTCCGTGAAGAAAGGAACGTGCGGATCGTGGTATTCAACTTCGGCGCCGCGCTCCTCGAGCAACCGGATGACATCCAGCGCCGGACTCTCGCGCATGTCGTCGATGTCCTTCTTGTAGGCGACGCCTAACACGAGGATGCGGCTCCCATTCACAGCCTTGCGATGCTCGTTCAGCACCCGCGCTATCTTGCGCACCACGAACTCCGGCATCTCCGAGTTGATCTCGCTCGCCAGATCGATGAAACGCGTCTTGTAGTTCAGCGTCCGCATCTTCCACGCGAGATAATGCGGATCCAGCGGGATGCAGTGCCCGCCGATTCCAGGCCCCGGCGTGAACTTCATAAAGCCGAACGGCTTCGTCGCCGCTGCGTCGATCACCTCCCAGACATCCACGCCTAACTTGTCGCACACTATCGCCATCTCGTTCACCATCGCGATGTTCACCGCGCGGAAGGTGTTCTCCAGCAGTTTCACCAGCTCGGCGGACTCCGTGCTCGTCACCGAAATCACTGTGTCGATGCACGCCGAATACAGCGCGGTCGCAACCTGTGTGCACGACTGCGTGACTCCACCCACGACCTTCGGAGTGTTCTTCGTGTTCCAGACAGGGTTACCGGGGTCGACGCGCTCCGGGCTGAAGGCGAGGAAGACGTCCCTGCCCACGGTGAGCCCGCGCTCTTCCAGGCGCGGCTGCAGCACTTCACGCGTGGTGCCGGGATACGTCGTGCTCTCGAGAACGACAAGCAGTCCGGCGTGCGCGTGACGCGCAATCGTATCTGTGGCCGCCTGCACGAAGCTCATGTCCGGATCGCGCGTCTTCGAGAGCGGCGTGGGGACCGCGATCGAGATGGCGTCACACCGCGCGAGGCACGCTTCATCGGTTGTCGCCACGAACCGGCCGGCCTTTACCTGCTCGCTCACCACGCGGCTAGGCACGTCCTGAATGTGCGACTCGCCCTGCATCAGGCGGTCGACAGTGCCCTGGCTGACATCGTACCCGAGCACCGAGAATCCTGCCTTCGCGAACTCCATGGAAAGCGGCAGCCCGACGTAGCCCAGACCCACCACTCCTACAACGGCCTTGCGCTCCGCGATCTTGTGTAAGAGCTGATCCTTCATGCAGTTAGAGGTAGCTTGGGGAGTAGGTCTACGACGGTCGGCGCCCGTAGAAAGCACGAATCGCGCCAATCACTCGGTCGAGTTGACCAGGCGTAAGCTCGGGGTAGATGGGAATGGAAAGTACTTCCGCAGCCGCTCTCTCGGACTCCGGACATGCTCCTTTCTTGTATCCCAGGTAGTCAAAGCAGGGCTGCAGATGCAGCGGGACCGGATAGTAGATCGCCGTCCCGATCCCCTGCTCTTTCAGATGCGCCTGGAGGGCGTCGCGCCGTTCTACGCGCAGCGTGTATTGGTTGTAGATGCAGGTATTCGCCGGATCGATGTACGGCGTGATCACTTCGGTAACATCACCTAACGCGGTTGTATAGTACTCCGCGTTCGCGCGCCGTTTCGTGCTCCACTGCGCCAGGTACGGCAGCTTGGCTTGCAACACGACTGCCTGCAGCGCGTCGAGGCGCGAGTTGAAGCCCACGATGTCGTGATGATAGGTGCGCAGCCCGCCGTGCGTGCGCAGCTTCCGCAGCACTGTTGCCAGATGCTCGTTCTGCGTGACGATCATCCCTCCGTCACCGTACGCACCGAGGTTCTTGGACGGATAGAAGGAGAAGGCGCCGATAGTGGCCGCCTCGCCGGCCATCCTGGTAACGCCATCGATACTGCGCGACGCGCCGATCGTCTGTGCGGCATCCTCGATGATGGGCACGTTAGGCAGGAGCCTGGCGATTTCCTCTAGTGCCGCCATCTGACCGAACAGGTCGACCGGGATTGTCGCTTTGGTTCTGGCCGAAACCGCGGCGGCAACTGCCTCGGGGACGATATTGTACGTGCGCGGATCTATATCGACGAACACCGGCGTGGCGCCGGCGTTGTGGATCGTGCCGGCTGTGGCGAAGAACGTAAACGGAGTCGTGATGACTTCATCGCCGCGCCCGACGTCGAGAGCGCGCAGCGCGAGGAGGAGGGCATCGGTGCCGCTCGCACAGGCGATCGCATAGCGCGTGTGCGACAGCTCGGCGATTGCCTCTTCCAAGCGTTCGACGGCGGGGCCGAGTATGAAGGTCTGGCTCTCGACGACCTGCTTGATGGCAGCGTCAATATCGTCCTTGATGGTGGCGTGCTGCGCCTTGAGGTCGAGGAGCGGGACGGGGGGCGCCGTCGGCGGAGCCACGGTGGTCATGCTTGTATAGTGCGAGTTAAGTAGCAGTGTGTCGGGCGGTCAGGGAACATCATCAGTGCGCGCATACGGGGTCAACTCACGCGTTCGGCTAGTAAAGCCGCGTGACCTCGGTGCGCGCACACGGGGTCAACTCGCGCGTTCGGCTAGTAAAGCCGCGTGACGCCGGTGTATGCGTCGAAGCCTGCGTCGAAGCTCATAATACGCGTCACGCTGCGACGATCCATCGTTGCCAAATGGACTGCGTCGCGCGCTGAGATCTGGACCCCGAACAGGATGGTTTTCGCTCGCTCCACGTCAACAAGTTCGACAGGGAAAACTTCGTCGACGGCGCCCAACAAGACATCAAAGGCCGGCTGGATCGCATCGCGACGGTCAATTGCGACGAACCGATGCAGAATCTCTTGCAGCACCTCGGCGTTTGTAACCAGGCGCTCTCGGTCGGCAATTGCTCGCTCGAGCAGCCGCTGCGCGTCGACTTTGTGAGGGTGCGGGGCGCCGATGAGGTACATCGGCACGTTGGAGTCGACAAAGATCACGATGTGTGATCGCCCAGGTAGCCTCGTTCAATTTCACCGAGCATTTGCTCGATTGGCCCAACGGGGAATGAGTGGCGGGCCCCCTGACGGATGGCAGCCAGCTTTCGCTCGGCGTCGTGTCTGGGCAATCGCGACCGCAGTGCGCGGATGGCTTCGCGCACGAGGGCCGATACCGTCGTCTTTTGTTTCCGGGCGAGTTTCTGGACGCTGCGGTACTCCGCGTCCTCGAGGATTACCTGCAGTCTCTTACTCATGCTCTGAGTATATCCTACTCACGGCATGAGTCAAGCACCCAAGGAGCACCGCCCTCCACTGCCCGAAACGAAGCCACATCGGCCCGCGCGGAATTTGCGGCGCTCACTGTCGGATCGCGGCAAGCGTGCACTCAGGAACGCGCGTTCCTGCAGTTCTCCGACCGCTTCACGCGGCGGCGGCGGCAGGCGTCCACAGGTACAGAACGCCGACTACCAGCCACCAGCTCGCCGCCAGAAAGTAGCTCAGCACCGCCGCATTCTCGCTCGGACCGAGACCTCTTACGTCACGCGGGACCACCCACGCCCATGCCGCCGCTACGGAAACCCAGAGGAAGTGCATGAGCGTCACAGTAGCTTGAAAAAGAAAGGTGAGATAAAGCAGCGAGCCGCGCGCGTGGACCGCGCGTATCTCGGACGTGTCGTGATACTCGTACAGCAGCCATAGCAGTACCAGCAGCGTCATATCGAGCAACAAGCCCATCGTTAGGCCGAAGCGCCGGCGTCCGGCCTCAGACTCCGTGCCACCTCTCCCGCCCCACCATGTGGCGAGCGCGGCCAGCGCTGCCACAGACGCCGCGCCCGCCGCCAGCAGCGTTGCCGATCCATCCGGGCGCCACGGGTCCCATATCCCGCTCAACGCAAAGTAGCACGCGACGATCGTCACAAGCGCCGTCGCGAGCGCCAGAACGAGCACCCAAGTCCCCCACCAGCCGTTGGAGAGCGGCCCGGAGATGCCTAACGGGAGATCGCCGATCTTCCCCTGCTCCCCGGCCTCGGCTACGGCCAAGGCCTGCGTCCGCGAGGGCCAGAACCAGCCGCACAGCGACACGGCCGTGACCAGTCCGCCGATGCCGGCGAGGATGCCGCTGTCGAGCAGCGCCCCCGCGAAGAGGAACACGAAGCCGACCGCCATCACGAACGGCCAGATCGTGGACCCCGGGAGATGCACCACGGCTTCGGGCCTGGCTCCGCGCAGCGATACGCTCAGCGCACCGCGCCACTCGGCCGGCTGCACGGCTAGCTGCGGCAGCGTATCAGAGGTCGCTTCCGTCGCGCTGAGCGCGGGTTGCTCCCAGAGCGGGTGCCGGCTTCGGATCAACGGGATGTGGGCGAACTGTGCCGCGCGCGGAGGCGAGGACTCGGCCCACTCCAGCGTATCCGATCCCCACGGATTGTCCCCGGCTGCAGCGCCGCGCTTGCGGCTCCATGCGACGTTCAGCAGCGCCAGCGCGACGCCGGCTGCGAAGATCAGTGCGCCTAACGTGGAAACGAGATTCGTCACCTCCAAACCGAGGCCGCTGGAGTACGTATAGATGCGCCGTGGCATCCCCAAAAGTCCGGAGATGTGCATCGGGAAGAACGCAACGTTGAAGCCGATGAACATCGTCCAGAAATTCCACTTCCCCAGGCGTTCGTCGAGGCGCCGGCCGGTGACCTTGGGTAGCCAGTAGTACAGCGCAGCGAAGAACGGGAAGATCACGCCGCCTATCAGCACGTAGTGGAAGTGCGCTACAACGAAGTACGTATCGTGCACCTGCGCGTCGAACGGGATGGCGGCTACCATGACGCCGGTAATCCCGCCCAGCGTGAACAGTACGATGAAGCCCGCCACGAAGTGCGTCGCTGTCGTCCACACCACGCGCCCGCTCCACATTGTGCTGAGCCAGCTGACGACCTGGATCCCCGCCGGGATAGCGATGAGCAGGCTCGCCACTGTCACGGCGCGCATCGCGTTAGGCGACTCGCCTGTCACAAACATGTGATGCAACCACAGCACGAAGCTGAGCAGCGCCGTGGCAAGTATCGCGGTTACGATCGCCCAGTAGTTCGCCAGCGGCGTGCGTGACGATGTCTGTACGATCTGCGATACGATCCCGGCAGCCGGAAGGAACATGATGTACACCTCGGGATGCCCGAAGACCCAGAACAGGTGTTGCCATAGCAGCGGATCGCCGCCGTACGCCAGATCGAAGAAATGAGTGAGCCCTTTGCGATCCAACTCCAGCATCGCTGTCGCCACGATGAGCGGCACAAACGCGAGGATGAGCATCACGGCCACGACGAGCATCGTCCATGCGAACATCGGCAGGCGCGCGAAGGTCATCCCCGGTGCGCGCATGCGCACGATTCCCACGATCAGCTCGGCCCCCGCCCCAATGGCTGCGACCTCGGCGACGCTGAGGCCGATATCCCAGAAATCCATGTTGATGCCGGGGGCGAACTCCTTGCTGTTGAGCGGAAGGTACGCGAACCAGCCGCCGTCGGGGGCGACGCCGAAAAGGAAGCTGGAGTAGAGGAAGATGCCGCCGAAGACATACGTCCAGTAACTGAGCGCCGTTAGGCGCGGGAACGGCATGTCGCGAGTCCCCAGCATGAGCGGCAGGAAGTAGCTCGCCATCGCTTCGATAAAGGGGATTACGAAGAGGAACATCATCGTAGTCCCGTGCATCGTGAAGAGCTGGTTGTACGTGGCCGCGTCCAGGAACGTGTTGTCCGGAGTACCTAACTGGATGCGCATGAGCAGCGCTTGCACGCCGCCGACAAGAAAGAAGACCGCCGCTGTCACCATGTAGCGGTGCGCAATCGGGATATTGTTCACAGTGCGCAGCGCGCCGACAAAGCCGCGCGGGTCGCCCCATACGCGCTCGAACGCCGTGAGTCTCTGCTCGGCCTCGCGCAGTGCGCTCACGTGGCCTTACCGCAAGCCGTTTAGATAGTGCACCAGCGCCGCAAGCTCGGAAGCCGTCAGGGCAACGTTAGGCATCCGGTTCCCGGGCTTGACGCGCTGCGGCGCCGCGAGCCAGGCCGCCAGATCCGCCGGCGTATTGCCGAGCGTTCCTGCCGCGAGCGTCCGCCGCGTCGCCAGGTGAGTCAGGTCGGGGCCGAGCTTGCCTAACGAGCCTGTGCCGCGAACCATGTGACAATAGGCGCAGCCGGCGCGGCCGAAGACCTCCGCACCCCTGCGGCCCAGCGAATCCGCTGGAGCGGCCGCCGGTCTGCGTTGCCCCTCGAGCCATTGCTCGAACTGCTCCGGCGCTTCGGCTACCACAAGCAGCGTCATATGGGAGTGTTGCGCCCCGCAGTACTCGGCACACGGGGCACCGTAGACGCCGGCAATGTCAGCCTGGAGCCACGTCCGGTTCATCCGACCCGGAATGAGATCTGTTTTCCCTTGAAGCTTGGGGACCCACAGACTGTGAATCACATCCCCGGCCGCAAGCTCGACTCGAATACGCCGGCCGGTAGGGATGTGCATCTCGTTGGCCGTGATGACCGTGTCGCCGTTAGCGATGTAGCGCACTTCCCACCACCACTGCCAGCCTGTGATTCCGATGACGACGTCGTCGCTGCCTGCGTGCGCGTGCAGCACACCCATCGCCCGCTCTGATGCGACGAATACGGCGGTTACAATGACCGCGGGCATGACGACAGCGCCGTAGACGAGCCAATTGCGCGTCATCCTGGGAGAGAGCCCATTCCCCCTCCGTCTCGACCTCGCGCGCGCGATTGCGCCGATGAGCGCAGCGCAGACGGCGGCCGCTATCGGCACGGCCAGCGCAAACATGAACCACCACAGCACGGCGATTTCTGCCGCGGCCGGGCCACCCGGTTGCAGCATGGATCGTTCACCCGCGCACGCCTGCATCAGCAAGGGGATCGTGTGCGCGAGGCCGCGGAGGAGTGGCCGCGGCGTTGCTGACTTTCTCGCTGACTTTCTCGCTGACTTTCTCGCTGAGTTGCGAAAAATCGCGGCGGATTGTTGCAGCAGGCTGAGCCTCGGATGAATAGCAAGTGACGGGCTGATGCTGGCGCAATTGGCACGCCATTCGAGCGGACGCGGCGGCGATCTGTGACGTGCGTCCTAGCGCAGCCGCCGGCGCTAGCCGTACCTAACGAACACAGCTCTGCGGTGCGGTCACCTAACGAGCCCATGCGTTGCCGGGGCCGGAGTGCGCGCCCACTCCGGCGGCGGGCATGTGACGTGCAAACTATCACCGCGCCGCGCTCGAACCGTGTGCGCATGCCCGCGAGAAACGGGGAGGGGTCGTTTTGATCATAAGTCCAGCTGAGACGGCTCGCGAGATCGAGTTGTCCGTCGTGATTCCGTGCCTTAACGAGGCCGAAACGCTCGCATCGTGTCTGGAGAAGGCTCAGGTCGGAGTTAGACGGGCAGGATGCCGCAGCGAAATCATCGTCGCGGACAACGGCAGCACCGATGGATCGGCGGAAATCGCGGCGGCAATGGGGGCGCGCGTCGTTCACGCGATTAGTCGTGGCTACGGCAGCGCACTGCGTGACGGGTTCGCGGCCGCTCGCGGCAAGTACCTTCTCATGGGCGATGCGGACTCGAGCTACGACTTCCGTGAGATCCCGCAATTCGTGCAGAAGCTGCGCGAAGGTTATGAGTTAGTGCAGGGCTGCAGGCTCCCTTCCGGGGGCGGCAGCGTGATGCCCGGCGCAATGCCCTTCCTACATCGCTGGTTGGGGAACCCGATGTTCTCGTGGATGGCCCGCACGTGGTTCAAGGCGCCGATCCATGACGTGCACTCGGGGATGCGCGCCTTTACCAAGGACTTGTACGAGAGGCTGCACCAGCGCTGCACAGGGATGGAATTCGCCTCGGAGAACGTAGTCAAGGCGGGGCTGCTGCGCGCTCGCATCGCCGAGGTGCCCATCACTCTGCATCGTGACGGGCGCACTGCGCATCCGCCGCACCTGCGCACGTTCAGGGACGGCTGGCGACACCTGCGTTTCTATCTACTGTATTCGCCGCGCTGGCTCTTCCTGATCCCGGGGATCTTACTCGGCTCGTTAGGCTTGCTCGGTATCGCGGTGGCGATGCCGGGTCTCACAGTGCGCGGCGTGCGCTTCGACGTGCACACGCTGCTCGTGTCGTTTCTGCTCGTCTTCCTCGGTGCCCAGGCTGTCGGCTTCGCCGTCATGACGAAGGTGTACGCGGCCAGCGCGGGGCTGCTCCCGCCTAACGCGCGGCTGGCGGCCTGGTCTCGCCACCTCACGCTCGAGCGGGCGCTCGCCATCGGCGCTGCGCTCGTGCTGACGGGAACTGCACTCGTCGCGGCGGCCGTACTGCAGTGGTACCAAGCGGGATTCCGCGATCTCGACTCCACTGTGACGATGCGCTGGCTCATCCCCGGCGTCTCGCTCGTTATGCTCGGCGCGCAGACGATCTTCGGCGCGTTCTTCGTGAGCGTCCTGGCACTGCCGCGACGTTGACAGGCGCGCCGCCGAGCGAGAGCGACGACGCTACGAAAGTGACCGAACAGTCTATGAACGGCGACGCCGCGCAGGAGCGAACAGGCCGCCGCAAGCGGCCCCTCTTGTTAGGCGCCCTCGCGCTGCTTCCGTTCGCCTTTCTCGCCGCGCGCGCCTGGCACTCGGGACCGGCAACCGATGCCGGCGATCACGCACAGTATCTGCTGCATGCCAAGGCCCTCCTGCAGGGACGCCCCTATGTCGAGACGGGCTACCTGTACACGCCGCATCGCGTGATCGGGCCCCAGGCGTACCCCCCCGGTCTGCCGCTTACCTTGAGTGTCGCCGGCCTGGCCTTCGAGTTGAACGAAAACGTCGCTGCTGTCGTCACCACCCTGTTCGCCGTCGCGTTTCTGATCCTGGCGGCGCGTACGCTGGCGCCTAACGGTCCGATGCCGGCCTGGATCATCATACTCGCAGTGGGAGTGGTACCGGCTGTGAGTGACGCGGGGACGCGCGCGGTTTCGGACGTCCCGTTCGCGGCGATGTGCTGGGCGACAATCGCGCTGGCAGACGGAAGCCGCGACTGGAACTTCCGTCGGATCGCCGGCCTCGTGTTGTGCGGCTCGTTGGCACTGCTCTATCGCACCGCAGGGATCGCGCTGATCCCCGCCATGGCTGCCTTCGGAGTGCTGCATTGGCGCACGCTGCGGCTGCGGCCCATCGTCATCGCCACGGCATGGATGGCCGTCTTGATTGCATCGGAGCTGGTCGTGCCGATGTTCTCGACGTATTCGGATGACGTTGCGATGAGCGAGCTTTCTACGGCGCGCCGCATGCTCGCCAATCTGGTCGCGTATCGAGTCCCGTTCGCCGAAGCGACGCTCAGCCCCTTCCCCTGGAGCTTCGGCAACGACGTGTACCATCTGATCGCGCTTTTGCTCGCCGCCATAGGGCTCGCTCGCCTGCTGCCGTCCAAGTGGAACAGCATGTTATACCTGTTCGCCGCAGCTTACTTGCCGCTACTGCTGTACTATCGTGTGGCGAGCATCCGCTACCTGTTGCCGATACTCCCTCTGATTCTTTTCGGCTTCGTGTACGGCTTGTTCACACTGCTGGCTTGGCTCCGGCGCGACGGGAGACGGGCGATGGCGTGGGCCGTTGGAGCGACGGCAGTTCTCGCCGTCACGAGTTTCCTGCGAACGGCGGCGGCTCCGCGTCCGGTCGGCCTAACGAGGCGCGCCGAGGTCCGCGCGTTGTTCGCGCACGTTCGAGCGCAGCACAGGGGCGAGCCTAACGTGCGCTATATGTTCTTCAACCCTCGGGTGCTTACTCTGTATACCGGTGTCCCGGCCATGGCGTTGTTCGAAGCGCCGAGCGACGTACTCTGGTCGGAGCTGCGCCGGCACAGGGTCACGCATCTGGCGCTGGGATCTCCGCGCGACGCGTTCGATACCGCACGGGCAGTCCCGGACCTCATCGCGCATTCGCCGGAGCGATTTGCGTTGGAGTATGTCGACAGGATGTTCCGCGTATACCGGCTTAGGCAAGCGCTGCCGGCGCGGGGCCACGATGCCGAAGCCATGCCCGAAAGCGCGGCGGCCGTGTCGAGTCCCGGCCCATCTCGGCAGATCCGTACGCAGCTGCGATGATCGCCGGCGAGTCGGTTAGGCGGAGGCGCCTAAGGTGCTACATCCTTGGTCTAAATGTCCGCTGTGATTCCGCCTTGTTGTAAACGTCCGCTGTGGTCTGCACTTGGTGTAAAACGTCCGCTGTGATC
>JBQTJS010000049.1:0-6559 GCA_052386875.1 Gemmatimonadaceae bacterium | reverse complement strand
GCGTCACCTCCCTTCAGAGCGTCATACTCGCTCACTTCTGAGTATGCGAAACTCTCAGGTCGGCTCCGCTCACCCTGCTCCGAACCCGCTTATCTCACTCCGCTGCGCGGGAACGGGGGCCGTATCTCAAATCAATTGTCTCTAGCTCCAACGCCTAACGCCCACACGGAACGCTACGCGCTCTATACCCTATTTGGGCTGCGCAATCCAACGGTTCGTCGCGTCCAATACCGCCAACACACTCGCCGTCTCGGGACTGTCCTTTACCTCACACGTCCCCGTCAATAACGCGCTCGAACGCCCCTGCTGCGCCGTCACTCCAACAAACACAAACTCGCGCCCAAATGCCTCGATCAATAACGCACCCGTTAGGTCCAACGGACGCCCGTCCGTCCCCTCCTCCTTGATCGCCTTCAGCGCAGCCCGCGCCGCCAACTCAATGCGCGATCGCTCGCTCTCCATCCCCTCAGCCTCACCCACAAACGACTCGTCCCCTTTCTTCAGCGTCACACGGCACGACAAACCACGCAACCGCGACCGCCGAACCTCGATATCCTCGAAGTAGTAGGCCCGCGACGGCATCGACAACAACGCCACCTGCTGACGCGCGGCCGCTGCCCCAGCCGTCACGTCACGACTCGGCGGCGTCACCGCCGCACCAACAGACGCCGCCGCCGGAACCTTGGCGCTAACACCCTGCGCCTTCTGCGAGACGGACTCCCCCGCCGGCGATTTCGCCGACACCGCCGCGGCCGGCTCCGGCATCACTTCTGCCGCCGACGCCGCGCCCGCCCCCACCCCCGCCGGTGCCCCCGGCGCCTTCTGCCCCTCGGAAGTGGTCGCAACAGATATCTTTCGATGATCCACACGCATGCCGAGATGCGCTATAAGCGCACTCTCCACATTGCGAACTGTCTGCTTCGGCGCCACATCAGCCGACGTTAGTATATGAATCTCGTCCACCGCACCGGTGTCGCTCGCAATAATCCGCGCCGCCATCACACCCGGCAGCGTCGATAACAGCTCCTCAGCCCTGCGGATAGGAAGGACCGCCCCCGCAATCGGAGAAGATCCGGCCCCTGTAGGCGACTGCTGAGAGCGCGAGAACGCCATGCGACCTCGTCTGTAAGCGGAAGAGACGTCGACCATCACAATTGTTGTGCATCCACGAGCCACCCGTCACAGGCACACGGGCGCGCAATATTGGCGCTCTCGACCGATAGGGCAAGAAAAAATCCGCTAATCTGCCGATTGTGACGCAGATCACTGTTAGGCGAAATGACACGCGGCTCCGATCCAGCGGCCGAAACGAGTCAGCCAAAGGCTCGCCACTCGTGACGCTTACCGCGTTGCCTCACTCCATCGGTATCTGATACTCCTTCAGCTTCCGATATAACGTCCGCTCGCCTATCTGCAGCAGCTCCGCCGCCTTACGACGGTTCCCCTCGGTCTGCCGCAGGGCACCCTCGATCGCCGTTCGCTCAATCTCGGCCATCGTCATACCGGGCCGCAGCGTGATCACTGCCGGCGGCGCGGGCTGATCGCGCGGCTCAATACCGCCCCCCCCTTCAGCGCCGATCTCCCCCGGGAGCGCGATCCGCGGGACCTCCCCGAGGAGGCGTCCATTGGCGAAAGCAGCCGCCTGCTCGTCGAGCCGGCGGCGCAACTCCTCCACCTGCAGCTTCAGCTCCACCAGACTGCGGACGATGAACTCCAGCTCGCGGCCCATCGCGGCGCTCTCACCACGCAGGACGGGCCCCACGTGCACCGGAAGGAAGCGCCCTCCCCCCGGCGCACCGTCGCGCATTTGACGAGGGATGTCAGCGGCCACGATCTCGCGTCCCGGCGCCAGCACAACCATGCTCTCGATCAGGTTGCGCAGCTCGCGGACGTTACCCGGCCATGGATAGCTCACGAGCAGATCCAGCGCCTCCGCCGAGAGGCCGCGGAAGGGGCGGTCGTGCAAGGCCGAGAATTCGCGCACGAATCGCCTAACGAGCAGCGGTATGTCGCCCGGCCGCTCGCGTAGCGGAGGGAGGTAGATGTGCAATACATCGAGCCTGTAGTACAGGTCGGCGCGGAAGTGTCCGCGCTTCACGGCCTCGCCGAGCGGGTTGTTGCTGGCCGCGACGACACGCACATCGACGGGTATGGTCTGCGTCCCTCCCACACGCGTGAACTCGCGCTCCTCCAGCACGCGCAGGAGCTTGACCTGCGTCGAAGGCGGGACCTCGCCGATCTCGTCGAGGAAGAGCGTGCCGCCGTGCGCCAGCTCGAAGCGCCCGAGCCGGCGTTCAGCGGCACCGGTGAAGGCTCCTTTCTCGTGTCCGAACAGCTCGCTCTCGATCAACGTCTCCGGCAGCGCCCCGACATTTACAGCGATGAAGGGCTTGTTGCGCCGCGGGCCGAGCCGGTGGATTGCGCGCGCGACCAGCTCCTTCCCCGTGCCGCTCTCTCCTTCGATGAGGACCGTGCTCGTTACCGGGGCGATCTGCTCGATCTTGACGAGCACCTCGCGGATCCCTTCGGACTCGCCGATGAGCCCCGACTCATTGGCCAGGCGACGGCGTTCCACGATGCGGCGGACGCCGGACGCGGTCTCCTCGATGGCGATCGGCTTCGTGAAGACCTCGACGTAGCCGATCTCGCGGAAGCGGCGTTCGGACTCGGCGTCCAGGACGTCGGCGAGACCCACGACGGGGATCTCATCCCAGAGGAGCGACCTGACGAGTTGTATGTGCTGCTGGTCGAGCAGCGCTCCCGAGACAACCACGAGGTGCGGTTTCTCCTTGCGGATGGCACCGCGCATGTCGTCCAGCGGGGACACGAGCGCTGTGTCCGCCCCGCCGGCCTCGAGCGCGGCGTTGAGCCTGACAGCCGGCTCGACATCCGTGAGAGTGAGGAGGATTTTCACGAGTGGTCTGTCGCGGCGCCGCGCGCGATGTCGCACGCGTGCTGAATCACGGGATCGATTGCCGCGAGGGCGTCGCGCACGCCGCCGGGAGAGCCCGGAAGGTTCACGATGACGGCGCGCTGCCTAACGCCGGCCACGGCGCGGGAAAGTGAGCCTCGCGGGAAGCTTGCCAGAGTGGACACGCGCACGCGCTCCATGAGTCCGCCCGATTCCAGATCCAGTACGGCGCGAGTGGCTTCGGGGGTTCGGTCGCGCTGACTGAGGCCGGTGCCGCCGGTGGTCAGGATCAGATCGGCGCGGCCGTTGTCGGCCCACTCGATGAGCGCGCGCACGATATCTACTGTGTCGTCAGGGACGATGAGACGCTCGACGACCGCGAAGCCGCGGCCGGCTGCCCAGGCGGCTACCGCGGCACCGGACGTGTCGGCGCGCTGGCCGCGCGCGCCGGCGTCGGAGACTGTCAGCACGGCGACGCGCAGCACCGAGTCGCTTCGTTCGCCGGGCATGACAGCCTAACGATGACTCCCCTTCTTGTAGAAGGGCGGCTTGACGACAGTCCCGCGCACACGTTGCCCGCGTATGTCCACCTCGAGCGGCGCCCCCTCTTTCGCTCCGGCGGCCGGCAGATAGCACGTTCCTACGGCCACGCCGAGCGAGGGGCTCATGGTGCCGCTGCACACTGTGCCGCTGGGCTCACCCTGGTAATAGACTGGGTAACCGTGCCGCGGGATGGCACGTTCGCCAACTGTGAAGCAGGCCAGCTTGCGCTGCACGCCCTGCCCCTTCTGCCTGACGAGCGCCTCGCGGCCGACAAAGTCTCCCTTGGCGAGCTTCACGATCCAGGCGAGGTTGGCCTCGAGCGGCGTGACTGTATCGTCTATGTCGTTGCCGTACAGCGCCATCCCCATCTCGAGGCGCAACGTGTCGCGGGCACCCAGGCCGCAGGGAGTGACGCGCCCGCCCCCCGTCAACGCGTGCCAGATCGCCGCCGCGTGGTTGCCGGCGCCGTCGCGCGACCCCGCATCGAAGTACAGCTCGAAACCGTCCTCGCCCGTGTACCCCGTCCGCGAGATTGTCACGTTAGGCACACCGGCCACATCGCCCACGGCGAAGTGATAATACTGGATAGCCTCGAGGTCGCTGCCTGTCAGAGGGGCCAGTACGCCCTGGGCTTCGGGTCCCTGCAGCGCGAGCAGCCCGATGGCGTCGCTTATGTCTTCCATCGAGCAGTCGTAAGGCGCGCGATAGCCCGAGAGGTGTAGCCAATCCTTGGCCGCATTCGACGCGTTCACCACCAGCATAACGCGATCTGCATAACGATAGACCAGACAATCGTCCACGAAGGTCCCCTGCTCCGTGAGGATCGCCGAGTAATGCGCCTGTCCCACTGCCAGGGCTGCGACGTCGTTGCACGTGACGTAGTTCACGAACTCCACTGCCTGCGGTCCGTGAACAGTGAACTCCCCCATGTGCGAGACGTCGAACAGCCCGCAACGCTCGCGCACTGCCTTGTGCTCGGCGGTGATGCCGGTGGGGTACTGAACCGGCATGTCGTAGCCCGCGAAGGGGACCATCTTGGCGCCGCGTGCGACATGAATGTCGCGGAACGGCGTGGTCTTGCGAGTGAGAGTCACTGCATGAAGGTGTCGTTGGTCGCAGCTGTTTTGTGACCGGCCAGTCTGGCAGAAATTGCCTACGAAGCATGCCGGAAAGTGTGACGGAAAAGGTCATACGATGAATTGCCGGTTCGCAAGGCAACCGTCTTCTTGGGAGAGCGAGAGGAAGCCTCGTTTTCGCGGCGTGCGGCGCCGGCTGGCCTTGTACGCGCTCATCGCATTGTCCGAGAGGGTACGTGATGCCGCGACGGGGAGGATACACGTTGACGGAGCTACTGATCGTCGTCGCGATCATCGGGATCGTGGCAGCCTTCGGCGTGCCGCGCATCGGCTTCCTGAAAGAGCAGACGAACCTGGCAGCCGCGCGCGAGCAGTTTCAGGCGGCGCTGTCGTCAGCCCGTGCGTCGGCGTTGCAGAAGGGGCGCCGGTCGCGCTTCATCGTATCCAATCACGCCATCACTGTCGACGTCATCGTCGACGACGCCGGGAATCGCGACACCGTTGTGCGCACGCTCCCCTTCGACTCGGTATTCACGATGCGGATCCAGTTGGGCGGCACGGCAGACACTTTGATCGCATTCGATGGCAGAGGGATCGCGTCGCCGCGTTTAGGCGGCATCGCGATGTTCCGGCTCGTCGGCGCCACCCGTAAGGACTCCATCTGCGTGACGCCGCTCGGGCAGTCGATGCCAAGGAGTTGCACCTTATGAGCACACCTAACGAGAAGAACGGCCGCAGCGGCTTCACACTTGTGGAGCTGATGGTCGCCGTGACGATCCTCTCCTTCGGCCTTCTGGCCATGGCCGGCATGTCAGTCACGGTCACGAAGCAGTTTCGGGGCGGCTCGGGCCAGTCTCTCGCCGCTCTCGTCGCTCAGTCGCGTATTGACTCGCTCTCGAGCCTCAGCTGCGAGAAGCTCCCGGCCACGGGCTCAATCTCGGGGACTGCGACTACACGCGGCATCACGGAGCGCTGGTCGGTGCGCGACGGGAACGACGTGAAGCTGATAGTCGACAGTGTGAGGACGCCGTACCGGAAAAACGTTCTGGTCTACACAAGCATAATCCCATGCCGCGATTAGCCATGCGCGATACCTCGCGGTTGCGCCGGGGTATGACGCTCATCGAGTTGATGATCACCTTTGTGGTACTGGGTGTAATCGGCACTGCAGTCACGCGACTCTTTACGCGGCAGGAGCAGGCCTACCGCGACGCATCGGAGACGGCGATGGTGAATCGCCAGTTGCGCCTCGGCTCGAGCATCCTCCCGACTGAGATCCGCAACATCTCCAGCGCCGGCTCGGATATCATCGCTGCCGATGAAGGGTCTATGACATTCCGCGCTACGATCGCCAGCACAATCGTCTGCGCGCGGGGAGCGCAGTTCATCGACGTGCCGCCGGCCAACCTTGCGAAACACATGCTCACTTCTGTCTACAGCATGCCGATCGACGGCGACACGCTGTTTGTCTACAACGAGAATATCCTCAAGGGCTCGGAGGACGACAGGTGGGAGAAGTTCGGGATCACCGGCGTTTCACAGGTGGCTGCGTGCCCCGGCGCCCCTTACACGGACCCCGCACTCGACGCCGGGAAGCCGCGTTATCGCATAACGGTTGACAATCCCATTCCTGACTCTGTCAAGATCGGCGCTGTCGTGCGCATCACCCGGCCGGTCAACTATCAGTTGCTCCAGATGGGAGGCAGTGGCCGCTGGTACCTGACGTTCCAGGAGAATCGTGGCGGAGCCTGGACAGCCAGCGCACCGATCGCTGGGCCGTTCAGGCGTCTGCTGAGCGGGGATTTGAGCGCGAGCGGGTTGCAGTTCCGCTATTTCGACAGCACGGGAGCGCGCATCCTGCCGCCGGCGGCCGCGGTGGGGGCTCCGGTCTCGCGCATCGACGTCTACATGCGCGCGTTAGGCGGCCGCGCCGCGCTTAAGGAACGCAAGGGCGTCGCAATCAACGACTCTGTGGCATATCGCATCGCCATCCGAAACTACAAATAGGGATCTGCCAATGACTCCGCAA
>JBQTJS010000048.1:0-5204 GCA_052386875.1 Gemmatimonadaceae bacterium | reverse complement strand
TCAAGGGATGTTTGGATTGCCGTTCTTCTCAGTTACGCCGATGGGCCAGCACTCCACCGTGCCGTAGTTGAGAGTGAAAGCGCCCGTGAAGCCGCCCATGCGCCCCTTGGGCCAGAGATCCTTGTTGTACTGCTTTTTGTAGCGCAGCAGATCCTTCATGCGATATCCGGCGAAGAAGAAATCCCACTTGCGTTGTTCCAGCAGCTCGTCCGCGAGCTGCGCATCCGTGCCGGCGAACGCTGCGTGACCACCGACGGAGCGGCGCGCGTTGATAAATGCACGTAACTCACCGGGCGCCAGGCCGCCCGCTTCGGCGACGATATACTGCGCTTCGAGCCCCGATGCGAACTGAATGTCAGCGTCACCGGTGATCCAGTTCTTGCCGCCGGGCGTCCAGCCGGAAAAAGTGCGCGGCTGGAAGGGGACATAAGCGAATCGCGGAGCGCGCGGCTCCATCAAGCGGCGTGTACTATCACTCTCATAAGGAACGCGCAGGTCCCTAACGTTTGCAAACTGAGCGGGATCCAAACCAAGATTGAACTCAGCTTGGCTTCGGAAGCCGGAAGTGCGGTAGAAGAGGTTGTAGTACGTCCATTGGCCGAAGTCGGGATGGTTGTCGTAACGCGACCATGCGATGAAAACGGCAGGGACCTTCCGCGCGTGCTCGCTCGCTTTGCTCTTGTTCCCCATCTGCAGGTGAATGCGCGCAAGCCCGACGTTCGCTAGGTGCACGACGTCGCTCGCGTTTGCAGCCGCACCTACGGTTACGGCCTCTTCCAGATACTTGATTGCGATCTGGAAGACCTCATCGGGCGTCTTGGGTGCGCTCCCGTTGATCGGTATCGCACACAGATGGGCGGCGATCATCTCGGTGCTGAAGCCTGCATAGGCGAGCGCCCTTGCGAAGCCGGCGTGATTCTTGGCTCGCTCGCCGAGGCTTTCTCGCAGGGTCTCCACGAATTTGTCGCCGCTGGCTCGGGCACGTTGCAGGAAGGGATAGGTGATCCCGTCGTATGCCGGGCCGTCCGCGGTCACGTCGCGATTGTCGAAAGTGTTCCAAGGCGTCCAAACATGAGAGAAGAGCGCTTCGTCGGTGGCGGCGGCAACAGTGTTTGCCATCCATACGAAGGTGCGGCGGAATTCTCCCTCTACTCCGGACACCATGGCGCTAACCATGGCCGTATCGCCCTTGACGTTTTCTTCCGTGATCAGCGTCGGCCGCTGCACTTCGAGCGCGTTTTCGCAGCTGACTGAAGCGAGGACGCCGAGCAGGGCGCACAGGCGTCGATATCTTACGAGACTTGTGTATCTCATCGTCTGCACCTCAAAACCAGGTCGGAGGCCGGAGACTAGAACTGAACATCGAGCGATAGCGTTAGGCGTCGCGTCATGGGCATCGTCCAGTAGTCGACGCGGGTCCAGGCGAAGGCTCCCGTTGGACCGTTGTCGCCGGCGAAGTTCACTTCCGGATCGAGTCCTCTGTAGTCTTTCTTGAGGAAGCCAAGGTTGTGGCCCGCCAGAGTGACAGAAGCCAGCGCCGACCCGAGGCGTCGCGACAACGCACCGGGGAGTGAGTACGTGAGTGAGACGTCACGCAGCTTGGTGAAGTCGCCCATTTCAGTGTACAGCCCATTGTTGACGCCGATGTCGGCGAGGAGTTGGCGCTTGCGCTCGTCGGGGACGCTTGGATTGTTCACCTCCCAACACGTGCCTGCGGCGCAACGCCGCCAGTCGGTGTGGTTGAGGACGAAGAAGCCGCCCTTGTAGTCGATGAGGGTGAACAGACGCAGGTTGCGGTTGATCGTGAACGTGTTAGCCAGCGACACTTCCCGCGTCGGGTTCGCCGGACCGACGTAGCGCGGCTCGCCGGCGGCGTAATCGCCCGCGGCATTCTTGACGGGGAAGTGGACCCAGAATCCGCCCAGCGGGTAGCCTTCGACATGGCGCTGGTTCTGCGCCGTGAGACCGAGGATGATAGGCTGGCGTTTATAACCAAACCTAACGAGTCTGTTATTGTTGGTTGCCAGCCCAAGGCGCGCATCCCATGTGAGCAGCCGGCTCTGATAGGGCACTGTATTGACGGCCAACTCGACGCCCTTGTTATTGATCTCGCCGAGGTTCTGGAACGTGGAACCCGGGAATCCGGCCGACGGCGGGTTGGGGACCGCCATCAACGCGTCCTTGGTGGTCTTGTTGTAGTAAGTAAGCTCGACGCCGAGTCGGTTCCTCAGGAAGCCGGCATCGAAGCCCAGCTCGATTTCTGTGCCGCGCTCCGGTTTCACGTCGTCGTTGCCGCGGGTATTGAGGCGTAGAGACGGGACTGCCTGGTCCGTGGTATTGTCCACGTTAGGCGCGGCTGTGTAGCTCGTAACGGCGGCGAAGGGGTCAGGGGCGTTGCCGGCCTGTCCCCAGGCGGCGCGCAACTTGATTTGCTCGATCCAGCTCACCTTCTGGAGGTACGGCTCTTCCGAGATCACGTATGCGGCGGACAGCTTCGGGAAGTAGAGCTGCTTGATGTCGTCACCGAAGACCGAGCTGTTGTCTACGCGCAGCGCGCCCGTGAGGTAGAGGCGGTCCTTCCAGGCGAGCTGTTCCTGAGCGTAGAAGCCGAGCGACTTGACATCGCTGAACTCGGTCCAGCTGAACCTAACGGCCGCCAGGGCGACGTCGCGCACCGAGGCGGACGGGAAGTTATTGCCTTGCGCCACTGTATTGCGGAACTGCGTGTTGGTGTACTGCGCGCCGAACGAGAGGGAGCCGGAGAGACGCGTCAAAGGAACGGCGTGCTGGACAGTGCCTGCGTAGTCGAACGTATAGACTGTATTGCGCGGGGCACCTTCGGTCATCTGCCCTTCGCCCGGTGCCCAGAGCGAGCCCGGAGCGACGTAGCGGTTTGCCTGGCGGCTGCTGATGTCGGCGCCGACAGTGAGCCGGTTGCTGAACCAGGATATGGGGCGGACATTGAGCGTGGTGCCTAACGTGACACGGTGGCCCGTCAGGCGATTATCGTACAAGCTGTGCTGCTCCGGGTTGCCGCCCGCGAAGCCGTCCACTTGGCCGCGCCCTAACGAAGCCCCGGGCTGGAAGATCCAGGCTGATTCCAGCATGTTGGCGGCGTTGTCACCTTGGGGAAACTGCGTCTTCGTGCGGGCGTAGCCCATGTTGACAACGAAATCGACTGCGTCCTTCGGATAGAAGGCGAAGTTGGCCCGCGCAGTCGTGCGCTGGTCCTCGCTGTTGGGGAAAACGCCCTGCTCGCGGTCCTGATCGGCTGCGGCGAAGAAGGAGTGCTCGGCGCCGCCGCCGCGCAGCGAGAGCGCGTAGTTGAGCAGGGTCCCTTCGCGCAGCGCGCCGGGGGCATCGAGGCTCGTCTGCGAGAGGATCGTGCCGGGGGTCTTGCCGGAGCAGCCCGGCCATGCCGGGGAACCGTTAGGCAGCTTGTCGGCGATGCGCGCGGCTGTGCAGGTAGTGTAGCTCGTGCGCCGGTCAAGCCCCCAGTCTGTCTGGCCTCCCTGAACCTTCGCCGTCCAGACGAGCTTCTGCTGGCCGCGCGTTCCCTTCTTGGTGATTATCTGAATGACGCCGTTCGCAGCTTCGGCGCCGTACAACGTCGCCGCGGCCGGCCCTTTGATAACCTCGATCGACTCGATGTCTTCGGGGTTCGTGACGTCCACGGAAAAAGCGTCCTGGCCGCCGCCGCTGCGACGCATCCCCGACGTGGGTGTCTCCCACGAGTTTCGGAAGTTCCCGGCGGCGCCCGAGTATATGCGCACGCCGTCCACGTAAATAACCGGCTCCGCGGAACTCACGAGCGAGCCGCTTCCGCGGATGCGGATGGTGCCGCCGGTTCCGGGCGTGCCGCTGCTCTTCATGACAGAGACGCCGGGAGCTTTTGCCTGCAACAGCTCGGTGACGTTGGAGTTGACCACGCGCTGCGTCAGTTCGGCAGCATCGATCGTGGCGATGGAATTGCCTAACGTGCGCTTGGACGTTGCCGTCGGAACTCCGGTGACGACCACTTGATCGAGCACGTTCACTGTGGCTTGCAAGGCAAAGTCTGCCTGAGTAGCCTGATCCGCGACGACGGTCACGGACTGCACGGCGCGGGTGTATCCAATGCGGCGAGCGCTCAGCGTGTACGCGCCCGGCGGCACGTTCGGGATGCGGAATGTCCCGCTATCGTTGGTGAACGCGCTGAGGCGCGTCCCTTCCAGAGTCAGCGTGACCCCCGCTATGCCGATAGCTGACGCCCGGTCACTTACTCGGCCGGCGACGCTCCCCAATTGCCTAACCAGCGCAGACACGACCGCCACCTGGCCGCTGGGCGTGACCAGTACTGCCCATTGAGTGTTGCGCGTCGCGGCAGCCAACGCGTCCGCTGCGCTGGCGTTGGCCACGGACAGTGAGACTATCGTGTGCGATTTGGCGAGATCTTCACCATACGACAGACCGAGCCCGGCCTGGGTCGCGATGTCGAGGAGGACCTGTTGCAACAGCGCGCCCTCACGTTGTACGCTCACCGTTCGCGCGAGCGGTTTGGGCATGCGCACGGTCCCGTCACGTACAGTTTCGAGCGGGACGTAGCGCGCCCGCAGTGCTACGGCGTACGTCTGCGGCGCCCCGCCGCGTTCCTGCGCGGCCGCCGCGCGCAAGGGGAGGGGAAGCGTGAGGGCGAGTGAGGGCGCGAGAGACGCCGCGAAGAGAATCGGACGGACCGTGCGCATAAGGAACCTCCGTTGCTAGCGCTCCAGTAGAATCCCCCTCTCGGTGCGCCGATGCCTAACGCCGAGTGGGATAGTGATGAGATCGAGAACATCGCCGAGCGTGCGCACCGCCGTCGGCGTATTGATGGTGACGCGCTGTGCGGCGAGCACGCTGTCCGGGATCGCGATGCTGACATCGAAGCGCCGCTCGAGGTCCGCAGCGATCGCGGAGAGTGGCGCGTTGTCAATCGCAATGCGCCCCGACAGCCATGCCATATGCGCAGCCGTATCGACAGGTGCCACACGCAGCTTCCCGCGCGTGTCGAGCAAACCCATCTGACCGGGATAGAGCACGGTCGCCGTGGTACCTGGCACGTTACGAGTGCCGCCGCTCGCGTTAGGTGAGTCCACTGTCCCGCGTTTGGCGCGTAACGATACGAGGCCGGATACCACGACGACTCGGACATCATCGTCATCGGGATACGCGCGCACGCTGAACAG